>JAJNBM010000016.1 GCA_021156165.1 Gammaproteobacteria bacterium
GTATAGGCAGTTACTTAATCACCTCTACCAGCACCACACTGCCGAACAATCGATATAGTAAAATTATCGATATGGGTTTAGTACAATCGGTAGACCTCACCACGGCTTCCACTCTTCAACCGTGTTTTGGCTGGGATAGCGGTGGGAATAAAATCGGTACTGATGGCAGTTATACCGGCGGGGGCACAGTCCCCACGGGTGGTGTAGCGGGTACATTTCCACCCACGTGTATCCGCATCGATAAAAATAAATACGGACCGGGTGGCAGCGAAAACTGTTCCCGTCTCGATCTTTTTTTTCAGGTGTATCGACAATATCTGCAAAAGGATGACCAAACCAGCAATGGTTTTGATGCCACTTCAAGTCGCTTTTTCTCGTCCACAGATGCTATGGTTACTGCTTCTACCGCGGGTGATAAGTATCTCGATGTCTATTTAGCACAGAGTATCCAGGGTATTTCATCAGCAACCCTCTCCTCTTATACCTATAGTACAAGTGGTCCCGTTCCTGGTAACACAACAACGCCTGAAGAATATAATTGGCTGATTTATTTCCTCCGTTGTACTAGGGCAAACACATGAAGAAGATAATGATTTTAACCCATTTTCCCTCTCGTAAAGTCCAAGGCCTTAAAGGCATAACCCTAATGGAATCTTTACTCGCAGTGGGCATAATTGTATTGGCCTTCAGTCTGGTCACGTCGGCCTATAAAAAATTTACGCTACAGCGTAATGCGGCAAAAATTCAAAATAGTGTAGTATTGCTGGGAAAGGCGCTAGAACAATATTACAACGTCAACTGTTATTGGTTTTTAGCGGATCCTAATTCTTATAACGCAGGCTATTCCATTCCCGTAAGTACAAATCCGAATATTATCCCACAACCCACCTCCGGCAATCCAAGCCCAGCGTTATCTGCCTACATTGCAACGCCACAAGCGATCGGCAATCCTTACGGAACCACCACCATGGGTGCCGCAGCGTATACCTACACAATCGACGTCCAGGGCGACTTTCCTGTTTTAAGCATCAATACGACATTTGCATCGACGACTAGCACAGACATTCTGTCTACGCTGCAAAGCATATTAAAGCCCGATGTAGTCAATGGCAACACATTCACTTGGTATACCGCATCCCATTATTCTCTAGATGCTCAAAACACAAGCTTAAACACCAATCTCAATTACCTACAGGCACTTACGCCTGTGTATACGAATCCCACAAATACCAGCTTACCGAATCAATATCAAAATGCGGGACAAGAATATACCAATGTGTGCACTTATTGGCAAACGCCTTCAGTCCGTTGTAAAGTAACGGGGGTTAGCACTCGCTGCACTTATCAAAACATAGGCTCCTAGAGATATATTCCCATCGCCAATGAAGATGCAAGAAAGCGCGTAGGGGCACTGCACTAGTAGGGCAACCACAGGAAGGTTGCCCCTACGAACCAATTCACATTTTGAGGTGTAATGCGTAGATATCAAAGCGATACGCCGCTAAACTTAGACAAAAATCGGGCTTTTTATTCAAAAGGCTGCGGGCTTTAAGCGGTCTTTTCACCACCACGCGCCACGGCTTTAAGTTCAGTGCAACAGTCAATAGCGCATCGGCATCTACTGCTGGCCCCGTTAAGGCTTGCAGATATTGCATTTCTTTTTTCACGAGTGCCTTGTGGCTGTGCGCTTCAAACATGGGATCTAAATAGATCACATCAAAGCGCTCTTTTGTAGTACTTAGAAAATCACAACTGTCTGCAGCAATTAATTTTACGTGTTCGATTTTAGGATCAGCGCAACGCAACAAGGCATCGTTTAATAAAGCAACCATCATTGAAGAGCGCTCTACTAAAGTCACTTCAGCCCCTAAAAAGGCCAATAAACATCCTTCGCGGCCTATGCCTGCTGTTGCATCACAAATACGTAAATTAGACCGTTTCTGCAATCCTACGGCACGCGCTAAAGGCTCTTTAGAAATAGAGGCACGCTGCAAGCGTTGATGGAGTGCGCCGTGATTAAAATCTAAGTGCAAAGGACCCAAACTTAAATGCGTAGCAATTAAATTTAAGCCCTTTTCATCGTAGTAAAGATAAAAAAAAACATCTTTACTTTTTTCAGTGTGCAAGGGTAGGTTCAAGCGTTGCGCTAATTGCTGTGCTTGATCGTGGAAATGGGGAGTGCTTAAAATGGCGTACATGACTCAAACTAATTATTCTCCACCAATTTCGCATTTTGTACCGTGTCCAACATGGTTTGTTTCATCTGACCATCCAAGATCTCTTGCACCGCAAAATATTGCAGCGAATAAATACCACCATGACCTCGTTGGATACGACCCACCATGTGTTGGCTTTCTTTTCCGCCCTCACCACAGGCAATAGTATCCGCTTCATACACGATTTGATCATTACTCTCGCTTAAGATCTGCCAATTTACTTTTTCACAGGCACCTTGTGAGGAAAGGCGTGCTTGTTCCATTAAACCTTTAGGACTTTGCCCTTTAACCGCGGCATCGGTAATAAATTTGTCGGTAATATTTTGCTTCCACGTTCCCATATTTTGACTGCTGGGGATCCAAATAAAGTTATTAACCGTGTTATTCTGCACTTTATACCCTACCTTCCACACTTCTACATTGGGCAACTTAAAATCCCACCGTTGTGCCTGCATCTTATCCGCTTGGCGATGCCCCTGGGTGGCAGCTTGTTTTTGATCTGGGGATTGCTTGCTATCGCAACCGTTGATTAACAGTAGCGCACTTAGAACAGTACAGAGACCTATAGTGATCTTTTTCATCCGTTGCTCCATTTGGTTATAGAATATACAAATCTTATGACCTAACCGTCATCTAGCCCGCGTGTTAACAATAGAGGAAATGATGATAAAAAACAAGAGGCGCTACTTTTACAAACTACAGGCTTTAGCCCACTCTTTAATAAAAAAAGTGAACAACAAGCTAACGAGCAACGGGATAGATAATAAAAATAGAGGCATTAATAACTCATCATGAAAGTGTACATAGCCCATCATTATTTTGATGACTTTTCCAAAAACCAGCGGAAATAAAAAACCACCAAAACCGATGATTGTATTCACCAATGCAAATATGGTTCCATGGCTATCTATAGGATAACAACAACGTGCAATGGAAAAGGACAACAGCATAGAAGAAACAAAAAAACCCAATAAAAAATAAATCGGGATAAGGATACTGGTCGTAAATGAGGCTATAGAAGCGATAGGAATCAATAGAAAAACAATCAAAGTCATCAAGGCACACCAGCGCATCCAAATACTTTGCTTTGAAAAATGATAAGAAATGATACCATGCAGTGGCGCACCTACCCCCACCCCTATAAAAATAAACATTGTGATATAGGTCGCTTGTTGGCTACTCATGTGCAATGATTTTTTTAAAAAAACCACATCGTACAATTCAGCAAACGTATTCATAACCGTACCTACCATAATCGCAGCATAAATGGCCAATAACCAAATGTTTTTATCGCGAATAATACTGAAAAAATTCCCATTTTTTTTATTACCTTGGTGCGTAGCCGAAACCGGGACAAGAGGCGTAGCCGCTGAGGGTTTATTTTTTAACAAGAAGAAAATAACCAGACTCCACACTACCCCAAACAAAGCAATATTAAAAAGAGCCCCTTGCCAACTCTGAGTTTCTATTAAGTAATTAATAAAAACTTGTCCCGTTAACCCACCCAACACACCAATGGACTGGGTAATACCCACAAATAAAGAAAAATATTTGGGTACAAACCAGATTGAAATTGTTTTTAATGCGCCTATAAAAGCAAAAGCCGAGCCTACGGCAATTAAAATGCGGCCTATAATAATAGTGCTGACAGAAGACGCCAACATACAAAATAGACCTAAACTGACGAGTAGGCAAGACCACCCCAGTGCTTGTTTGACCCCGTATTTGTCGATGAGATAACCGGCGGGGATCTGCGACAAAGCGTAAATAGGGAAATAGATACTCATGATGGTTGCAATGTCCACATAGTTAACACCGATACTTATAGAAATAGGCTCGATTAAAACACTAGGAACGGTATGTTGCAGATAATCCAAACCATAGAATACAGCCGCTATACCCCACATAAAAAAGCTCATGGCCATAGTGCTAGAATTTTTTTCTTTTATGTTAGTTGACATTGTTAATCTCCTCATTATGCTGTAGGGCAAGCTGGGCGCTCACGAGCCGCTCCTACAAACAAGTCCTCTACAATACCCGATCCTGTAGGGGCGGCTCGTGAGCCGCTCTTCGTACCGCTTCACCATCATCCACAAAAACTTTATTCCCTTCGCTTTTAGCGACGATTGTTGTGGCAAATAAGTCACCTATGACATTGGTAATCGTTTGCGCCATATCATTTAAGCGATCCACACCCGCAATCAACGGCAGCGCTCCTAAGGGTATGCCTACGGAGCCCATCACAGCCCCCATGACAATGAGGGCCGAACCTGGCACAGCGGCGGCACCCATAGCCGTAAAAACAATGGTGATAATGATGGTACAATATTGTGTTAAGCCTAGGTGTATGCCATATAGATTTGCAGCAAAAATGGTAGCGGACGCGAGATAAATCGACAAACCATTTAAATTAAACGTAGTTCCTAAGGGTAATAAAAATCCAGCCATGCTTTTAGAAATTTTTAAATTTTCTTCTGCGCACTTTAAGGTTACCGGCAATGTGGCTGCGGAGCTGGAGGTGGTAAAGGATAAGATCATAGGTTGCCCAATGGCCTTAAAGAATTTGATTGGGTTAGCACCATTAGCCAATAAAATAACACCGTATACTAAAACAATCTGTAGTATACAACCAACATACACTGTAAGGATAAATTTAACCAAGGGTAATAACACTACAATTCCATAGCGACCAAACACATAGGCAATTAAAGCAAAAACGCCATAGGGTGAAAAACTAATGATGATTTGGGAAAACTTAAACACCACTTTTGAAAAGGACTTAAATAATTCTTCCACTGGTTTTGCTGTTTCTGCAGTTAAGCGTATAGACAAGCCTAATAGTACAGCAAAAATCAAAATTTGTATCACATTATTTTCAACGAAAGCCGCAACTGGGCTAATAGGGATAAAACTCACCAACACTTCACTGGCCGTTGGTACCCGCTGCACTAAAGTAGTCACCGTACTTAAATGCAAGGCCATCCCTTGCCCCGGAGCAAGGATGATTGCGCACAGGACACCGATGGTGGCTGCTAGGATCATGCTGAGTGCGTATAAACTCAAGGCTTTGAGCACCAAGCGCCGCATTTGTGTTAACTGATCGAGTGACATTACCGCACAGACAATAGCCGTAAACACTACGGGCACTACCAACATTTGAATAGCGTGTATAAACATTAAACCTACGACTTGTATAGGCTCTACATGATGCCCTCCTATCAGGCCCGTGGCCATGCCTAGTACTAAGGCTATTAAAATTTGCCCCCATAAAGGCAACTGCAACCAATAGCGTACAGGACGTAGTATTGTCTTGATCATTGTAGCCCCTTATTAATTTAAACCCGCTATGCTTGAAATCACCTTTAACACCACCATCAATAATGGCAATAGAATTGCCGACAATACGTGTGTAAGCAGTAATACCATTAATATTAAAAACCCGTACCGTTCTAATTTATTATACTGATAAGCGGCACGCGCACTCAGCAAACTACTGACTACGCGGCTCCCGTCTAGGGGTGGTAATGGTAATAAATTTAAAACCATTAATGCAGCGTTGATCACAATACCTGTTTTTGCCATGACCAACCAATAACTGGGGAGAGAGCCACTTATCATAAATTTTAATAAAAACGCCCAGAATAATGCCATTCCAAAATTAGACAGCGGCCCCATTAACGCGACCAAAGCCATATCACGTTTAAGATTGCGTAAATTACGCCAGTCCACTGGGACAGGTTTCGCCCACCCAAAAATGAAAGGTGCTTGCATTAAAATGAGTAATCCAGGTAAAAGGACAGTACCTATAAGATCTACGTGTTTAATAGGATTTAGGGTTAATCTGCCTGCAACTTGCGCGGTGTGATCACCGCAACGTAAAGCCATCCAACCATGGGCCACTTCGTGCACCGTAATTGCAAATAAAATGGGGATACCCATAAAAATAATTTTTTGCAAAATATTCAAACTGTCCACTTCATTTACTCCGGCAAAAATGCGCTGATGGCTTCATTAGTAAAATTTCTCCCCATGGCCGTTAAATAAAAATACTCGGCATTGTATTCCAGTAATCCTTTCTGCACCAAATCATCGCAATAAGCAAAAACAGCCTGTCGTTGCCAACCACTGCGCTGCTCTAACAAACCCCAAGCAATTTTGCCTTGTAGCCGCAAGGCATTTAACATAAATTCGAACAAAGCATCTTGTTGCGTTACGACATTTTCTTCTTGCGTAAAAAGATTGCCTTCTAAATAATGCTTCGGATGTTTCTTCTTAACCGTGCGCATAATGGTACCATCTTTTAAGGTGATTTTGCCATGTGCCCCTGCGCCTATGCCTATATAATCCCCATACTGCCAATAATTAACATTATGCCGACAATAATCCTTATTTTGGCTATACGCCGATATTTCATAACGCTCATACCCTTCGGCACTTAAATAAGCTTCCCCTTGTTCAGCAATCGCGATGACTTCATCTTCCGTAGGCAACGGCGGCGGTGTGCGATAAAAAGGCGTATTCGGCTCTAAGGTTAATTGATACCAGGACAAATGTGTAGGCTGCAATTGGCACGCTTGTTGTAGATCATACAAAGCATCTTTCCATGTTTGTTGGGGCAAGCCATACATCAGGTCTAAATTAATACGCGTAAAACCGGCTTGTTTAGCTTGTTGCATGGCTTGAACAATAGCCTCTGCGCCATGAATACGACCCAATGCGCGTAATTTATCTGCCTGAAAGCTCTGTGCCCCTATGGATAAACGATTGATACCAGCGGCGCGCAAGGCAGCGAGGCTGTGTGTTTCTAGAGTGCCGGGATTCGCTTCGAGGGTAATTTCCACCTCTTTTTTGAAAGGCACACTTGTGGCAATGGTGGTCAACAACTGATGCAGGCTAGGCGCCGAAAATAAACTCGGCGTACCTCCGCCACAAAAAATAGAGCTAATTTCGCGATCGCCCACCCATTTTAGATCTTGCTGCCAATCCGCAATAAGTGCTTGAATATACTGCTCTTCCGGCATCGTATCGCGCAACCCATGTGAATTAAAGTCACAATAGGGACATTTTTGTACGCACCACGGAAAATGTATGTAAAGCGCTAGAGGTATATGCATAGAGCCATTACTTAAGGGTTAATAATGGGCTATTTTACCATAATTTGCGCAGCTTGTGCTTTTTGCTCTGCCAATATAGTATAAAAGTCTCGTTCTTTTTGCGCTACAAATTGTTTATACCCTTGGGGATCAATGAAGGGATTAACATTATCTTTACCCATACGCGCGTATTTTTCATCCAGCCCGAAATACAAACCATGCGCTCCTAGAAAAATATCACAGGGCAAGGACTTTAACACTTGAAACGTATGCTTATAGTCCTCTGCTATATTGGGATAGGCCTTATTGTTAACGAGCTGGTAATCGGATGTTACGTAGGGGCCGCCCACAATAACCACATTATACTTTTTACCATTTTCAGTTACGGGCATCGTCCAGGTGGTACACCCTTTGGTATGGCCTGGCGTAAGATGTGCAACCAATACGGTATCGCCTAGTTTCACGGTATCGCCGTCGTGTAAAACGCGCTCTACTTTTGCGGGGGGATACCACATGGAAGGATCGTTGGCATAAATAAAATCTGCTTTGCCACCAGATTCCACTACGGGCACATCTTTATCCATCACTTCATAACGTGCACCAGTCTCTTTTTTAATGAGCGCACTGCCACCGTCATGATCATTATGGGCATGGCTAATCAACAATATTTTGATGTCACTAAACTTGAATCCTAGCTTTTCAACGCTTGCTTTAATCATGGGAACATCCGCGGCACCGTTGCTGTTAATCAGAATATCTCCTTGCGGAGTCACCACTAAATAACTCGCGGCGTAATCATTACCAACATAATAGAGATTGCCTGCAATACGAAAGGGCGGGAATGGTTTGATTGTATTCGGATTCGCCTCAGCAAAAGTTGCATACGCTAAAATTAATAGCGACAGGAAAAAAAAGATGAATGGCTTTAATCTCATAATGAGTATCCGCTGTTTTATTAATAGAATAGCATGCATATGTCTTTCATTCAAGGCGCGGTTACTCCTGTGCATCTAACTCCATTCTTTCCTCTCCTACAGTGCTATTGTATGCTATAAATTCCGGCAAAGCAGCACCACAAGCAAAAACGCTTAAGACCGTTAATACGCCACCGGAAATAATAGACGCAGGAATCCCCCACATGCTGGCCACAAACCCCGCTTCGGCATCCCCTAATTTAGGACCGCTCATATAACTTAACATTTCTAAACTGGCAAGGCGACCACGCAACGTATTGGGTACAGTTTCGTTCCACATGGTTTGACGAAATAGTGCACTGGCTGCATCAAACCCACCTGCCAAAGCGAGAAAGAATAATGCTACCCACAATGAATGACTGAGGCCAAATAAAATAATAGCAACGCCCCATAAAGCGGCAGAAATAGAGATAGCTAAACCATGGCGTTTAATTTTGTTCATTGAACCACTGATGATAGAAAAAGCCAAACCGCCCACCGCTGGCGCTGCATACAACCAGCCTAAGGAAGCGGTACCAAATAGATGTAATGCCATCGCTGGAAATAACGCCACAGGCATACCAAATAGCATGGCTAGAAAATCAACTAGATAACTGCCCATTAAGGTTTGCTTCGAAGCAGCGAATTGCAAGCCTTCCTTCAATGAAACCCAAAAAGCGACCTTTCGATCTGCCCCTGGGTTGGCATGATTGGGTATAAAAAATAATGTGCATACTATAAATAAAAAACTGAAGGCATCTAAGCTATACAATACAACTAGGCCAGCATGGGCAAGCAATAAACCACCTATGGCCGGACCCGCTATCATACAGAAATTATTTTTAAAAGCTGTAATTTCACTATAGGCAGCAAAATCTTCTTTTTGCAATATTTGCTGCACGAAAGCATCGCGCGAGGGCCTATCCACCGCCGTCACACCTACCATAAAAGCTGCCAATATAAAAACCAATGGCACAGACGAGAAGAATTGCGCATTCAGCGCCAAACACAAGGAGCCTACAGTCGACAACGCGCTTGTTAACAACAGCAACGGTTTTCTATGGTGTTTATCGGCAATCGTACCGCCCCACAAGGCACATACTAACAATGATCCTAATTGCACCAAACCCAAGCTCCCCACTAAAGCCATAGAATGAGTGGCTTGATAAACTTGATAAGGTACTGCCACTACTGTCATCATGGATCCCATAAAGGAGACCCACTGGCCGAAAAAGAGCAGTGCAAAGGGACGGTTGCGATTTAATAAAGAAAAATCAGGAAGATACTTTTTCATAATGGTTTATTGAAGAACTGCTTAAGAATGTATTATACAGAATGTTCAATTCAAATGCAATACTCGCTATTTATCAACGCATTACATTTTATGGAAAGCAATTTACCCGGATTCTGCCTTAAAAATATGACCGCATAAATCCCAAGCCATAATGTCATGTGATTTATCTTTATTTCGATTTTCTTAATGGCATGCTTTAATACTATCGTTTTTATACTCATAGCAGTTGGTTTTTAGGTTAGGCGGCAAGCCCTCGAGCACCAGTAGTATAGTAATTTACATGACTGGTGCGAGGCGGGCGCAGCCAACAACACCTAAAAATCAAATGCGAAGAGTATGGCAAACGATTAATTAATTTGAGGGATTATTTATGAGTAAAGCAAACAAGGATCATCAAACATCCGATCTTTCTATACACCCATCTGTCATAAGCAAGTTCAACGCAGCCCGTGTTCTAGGTACCAGCGATATCGGCTCCCTAGTCTTGGGCAGACGCGTAGGTGAAAGTGTTTGTATAGGCGATGGCATCATGGTAACGGTAGTGGGTATTAGCAGCAACGGCCAAATCCGTTTATCTTTTCATGCGCCCAAAGACATTCCCATTCATCGTTTGGAAGTATTCCAACGCATACAGCAGGCTGAAGAGTAAGGGGTTACTTCTCCTTGAAGTCCCATTCGCACATAAATTGAGATACAAACCTTTCCATGAATGCATGGCGTTCCTCAGCTATTTTCTTTGCCGTATTTGTATTCATCTTATCTTTCAATAGAAAGAGCTTTTCATAAAAATGGTTTAAAGTGGTGCTTTCGCTCTTTTTATACTCCTCAAAGGTTTTATGTTGGGCAGGAGCAATCGCGGGATCATATAGCGGTCTTTTTTTATAGCCGCCATAAGAAAACGTTCGAGCAATACCAATGGCACCTATGGCGTCTAAACGATCCGCATCTTGCACTACGGCTTCTTCTATGCTTTTGGACGAATGAGTTTGAACCAAATTACCTTTAAATGTTACATTTTCCACAATATGGCATACCTGGTTAACCATATTTTGAGGGATTTGCAGATGAACCAACCAACTTTTTGTTTTCAATATCGCATTGCCTTGGTTGAATTTCCAATCATCTATATCATGTAGCAAAGCTGCCAATTCAACCACAAATAGATTAGCCTGTTCTTTTTCCGCTAAGTAACACGCCATTCTCCAGACCCGTTCAATATGCCACCAATCGTGGCTTGCATCATGATGGATCAGAATGCTTTGCACATGCTCTTTTGTTTTTTCTATTATTGCCGTTTTATTCATTTAAGTATGTTCCTGAAATAGGGTCTAAAAAGTGGTTTAACCAAAGATCAGCTAAAATTTTTCTATCAGAGGAGCTAACTTCATGTAAGCCAGGCATTCCTTTTAAATCAATGACTGTTTTCACAGCGTATATGATTTCCGCTTGCACCAGTGCCAGCACCGGACCGATAATAGCATCATCTAAAAAGTTGACTGGTTTCCCCTCTGCTAGCAGATAAAAATAGTGGCCATTATGACTATATCTAGTATAATGGTCAAATATATCCGCACGGATATAATTCTCTTTGATATAGGCCATATCAAATTCAATTTGCTTTGAGCTACAACTTGCTAATATGGCCCCTTTCTTTATATGCTTAAAATCACTTTCCCTAATTGAATAGTTCCCCGTTGCGCCAAAAATAAGATCTGCATTGTGCAACGCGGTTTCTTTTTCTACAATTTTCAACCCTTCACTGCGTGCTAAAATGCGTTTGCTTGGGTCAGCATCATACACTGAAACGGATTGTCCTCTACGTAATAAGGCTTGTGCAAGACCACGTCCAATTTTTCCAAAGCCTAAAATCAATATTTGTTTTCCGTCTAATAAAAATCCTGACTTGCGTATTAAATTTTCTGTGGAAAATACGCAGGAACTACCTACTAGACAATCTTCGCTTTCTTTTAGAAAACTGCGCGCGACAGATACTATGGGGCAAGGGATGGCCTTTAACTTTTCATATTGTCTATGCCCGGTTTCCGTATCTTCTATGACGCCCAATAATTTACTTCCTAAACGACTATGCAACTGCTCAAGGATGGGTGCAAAATAGCCGCCAATCTCTAGAATAATCACGGGTGTTTCTAGATCTATTTGCTCAATAAACTTGTGATACAAAATTTCAGGATTATTCATTTCCTCCAGAGATAACTTTAAAAAATTATATTGCTTTTCTAACTGAATAAAAGTCTTCTCTTCTATAGAATAAGGGATAGCAATGACCAATGCAATGGGCGCTATTTTCGAAATAGCCGCTAATAGTTCTGGTCTATCCGGCAAAATGTGCGTTAAGATCACAAGTTGACAAGTTATTTCAGGAACAGACTTTGCTACATTTATAAAATAATTTTGGCGCATAGTGCCAATTGAATTGTATATCATATGAATTTACATCCTCTTTTATTTATTAGAAATCCGTACGCACCCTCTTGCAAAAAGGCTGCGATGACAAAATAATCTGTGCCCGTAGCCAGGCGGCATATACAAGAACCGTGAGTCTTCTAAGGACAATTCTTTACTGCAATATATCCCCTGATCCAATTCCGCTTCACTGTGAAAATAATCAAATTGCACCCTGCTGAGAATGTCATAAATATGGTGGAGATTGTTGTTGGATAAATTTTTACGAATAAACTCTTGCATGTACCGATCCATAAGCTCAATCAGATCGCTTAAGTCTGAGCGCGCACTATGGGATGAACGGTACTTTGGCATAGATTCCAAATAGGTTGGTATTTGCAGTGAATAATAGACGGGCTCCGCAGTATCTGCTATTGAGAAATAGCCTGGCTGCATTAAAGAAGGCGTATATAGTTTTAAGTCATAATAGTCTAAATACGCTTTAAGCAATTCATCTATAGGTGCGGCCTTAGGATCCGCTGCTGGAGAAAATGCAGGAAGCGCCCCTGTGGCAACAAAAATAAGATGCTTTAATGTGTCTACAATGTGGGTATTGGGTTTAATGCGATCTTTAGTGAGCACCCTAGAGAACGGTTCCCAGACCGTATCTAGCATCCTTTTATGCCGACTGTATTCCGTTTGTTGCCACGCACGCCGCAATAAAAAATTATACAGGGATATTAATTTAGGCTCTGTCTTTAAGCTTATCAGCCAAGGCATAGATAGGAAGAAAATATCACAGCGCCAAGATTCATAAAAATTTTTATGGTTAATAATATCCTTAAAAATATGCCATTGCTCAAAGAGCTTGCTAGAAAGCGGTGTAGTCACACCAAAACGTTGTTTTAGCCGTTTATAACCCTCCGCCTCCATCGTTTTAGGCAGCATAAATAAAGAACGCGCGCCCGCAGTGACCGTGAAGGGTGTGGGATAATCAAAAGCTTCCCAGATACCTAAATTAAGGCCCGACGTAAAATAAGCCGCCGAAAATACCCTATCTTCTAGTTCTGAAAAAACTTCAACCCCGCCGTTGCCTAACAATATTCCTAAAGGTAAGGCACTGTAGTTGAGCGCTGTTTGGATATCTTTGGGAATGCGGTTATCGGTAATAGCAATCGTTTTGCCCGTTTCTCTATCGGGTAAGTGGAAGAGACCCTGGCTAAAAATTTCAGCGGCAAAAGGATAAGAAACTTTATAAATAGGGTAATGATCATCCGGCGATAATTGATCAATAATTTCGACCAATTCGTTTTCATCGGCAATATACTCTTTGATATCTTTCCAAAATAATTTTTCTATTGCTAAATCAACCATTTTTTTCTCTTTATCGCTTTACAGAGTAATAAGGGGCGGCTGGCCTGAGCAAAACCCAAGCCAGCCTACGGTGGTTCCATACTACTACTAGGCCTTCAATATCAGCGATCTAAAAAGCCACTTCTATTCACTTACAGTAAGCTATGCCCTCGTTTAAAACCCACAGTACCGTTCCGTAGATTTTATACATAACTTAGCGATATACGCGCCCAAAAAGTAAGGATGGCGCAGCTTTCTACACATTTAACTTAAATGCTACTGTTTACGCTTTAAGCGCCTGAGCCCTTACTTAACGGACTTAAATGGATTTTTTGCTGCAAGAAGCCTGTCATGACCCAATCTTCCAGTTTACGAGTAAACCCTAAGCAGCACTTTCCACCCACCTAAGCCGTTTTAAGCCCAAGCTAACGTAAGAGTAGAAAAAAAGCCACTAATCGGTCGTTTTTCGTAAATGCAAAACGTCCTTTTGCGCAATCAAGCACAATAAAACGGGATGCAGTGTTGAAAAATTGGCATATTTGAACAATATGCGTCCAAAGTGTATGGGAATTATACTGGGAAAGTTATAACTCCCTTGTGCAGACGCGTTGGTGTGAGCTAGAATATTCATAGCCGTTACAATCCTCTTTTTAAGTGTGCGATTGTGATGGTTAGCGCTGGGACCCGGTGTACCCACACCGCCCCGGCGCGCTTACTTACCCAAGTAAGCCCCACCGCAGAACGATCCCCCACCGTTCTAGAACGGTTTCTTATCATTCACGATTACATATTAGACCCTAGTTTCAAAGTTTGTCAATAGTTTTGTGGCATTTTTTTAAAATATTTTTTGAAGACTGAGTTTTCTCAATAGAGGGGGATAGGTTTAATGGAACGATGATCATACTACTCACTTCTTATAAGCTAGATTTCGGTAATAAGAAAATAGCTCTATCATCATTGCAGATGGGTGAATAGTTTGTAAGGCTAATACCAATCTTTATATATGTCAGTAGACAGATTCTATAATATCTTGCTCTCTATAGATAGCAACCTTAGAAAGGCTAAGCCTTATGGCCATGCATGTTCGATTACGGTTTTGAGCAGTGGATCTACCAAAGAATAATTTCCCTCTATTTTTTCGATAAAATCGTCTGCCCTTAAATCGTTTAAATTTTTTATTACAGTTGAGGCAGCAAGTTTATGCGTACTTAAGAAATGCTTGCTTGTAAATTCTTGAGTTGTGCCGTTGGCAATGGCAATAAGGAGTTTTCTTTGTACGATGGAAAGAGCATTCGTTTCATGAAAAAGATCTTCTTTTTTCCGCGCTGAAAGTTTGAACCATTCTGTGGTAACGTCTTCCTTGTCAGGTAGCGTTTTCTGCAAAAAAAGTACGCGTAATAAAGCGTTGACATAATAAGGATGTCTTTCTGTACAAATCATCAATTGCGTAAAGGCATCTTCAGATAGTACTTTCTTCCATTTCTGAAGAGAAAATGGTTTAAGGAATACTTGATACTCTTTTGCATCGATTCTTTCCAGAGCAATTTCATCGCAAAGTCGGTATAAGGGTTTATTTCTGTCATTAAACATAGATTTAAGAAGGTGTCTTTTGCTGCCTGAAAAAATAACGGAAAAATTTTTTGTTTCTTGTGCAACGTGTCGGATGGCCCCTTCTATTCCATGATCTTTGGCCACCCTTTCCACTTCTTGAAACTCATCCATCAGTAGCACTGCTTTTTGTCTATTTTTCTCAAGAACAGCGTTTAAAATTTGCAAGGCTTCACAAATATTTTCGGTAGCACTCACCTGCATGGAGGGTTCGAGCACCAATTTAACCCCATCGCTACCCATTTCTAAAGTAGGTTTGATAGATTTGACGTAATTTTTAAGGCTAGAAAGTATTTTTTCCGTAACGCCGGTTACCTGAGCAATGATAGAATTGACCCCTTTGATGATGGCGCGCTCAATATCGCGATGATCGGTTGCCATATAGAAATCGATTTTGACATAGGGGTAACCACATTTGGCAATAGCACGATAAGCTAAGCTGGTTTTTCCATATCGCCGGGGAGCAATAATGACCGTATGCGTGCTGGATTGGATGTTACAAAGCAGTAATTCAGTTTCCGCTGTTCTATTGCAAAAATACTCATCGCTGGCGACTCCTAAGGGAAATTGATAAGCGTCCATTTTTTTAACCTAATATCTTATGGTACGGTGAGTATAACTCACTTTTATTGATTCATCAATAGTAATTCATAATTTATGAATTACTATTTGTGAATTTCACCATAAGGCAATAAGATAAACTGCAGAAAAATGTATTTAAAACAATGGGTTATAATGACAGGTGTTATCCCTCATGCGCCACACCCCAATTGTCGCCATAACCCATATCCACTACCAAAGGTACACTTAATTGCGCCACACCTTCCATCGCTGTACGTAAAGCCGATTGCGCCAACTCTAAATGATCTTTACGTACTTCTAAAACCAATTCATCGTGTACTTGCATGATCATGCGTGCAGCAATATGGTCTTTGACGATGGCGGCATCGACACGGATCATCGCTTGCTTAATAATATCGGCCGCGCTGCCTTGCATGGGAGCATTAATAGCCGCTCTTTCTGCCGCACGCTGTAAGCCTTTATTCTTAGATTGAATGTCGGGTAAATACAAGCGTCGTCCCCAAATAGTTTCTACATATCCTTGTTCCCGCGCTAAGAGTCGAGTCTGTTCCATATAACGCGCGACCCCTGGATACCGTTCAAAATACAAATCCATATAGCGTTTGGCGGTGTTATTGTCTACGTCTAATTGGCGTGCCAAACCAAAAGCTGACATGCCGTAGATCAAACCAAAATTAATCGCTTTAGCATGGCGTCTTTGCAGCGAAGTCACTGCATCGCGTTCCACACCAAATACTTCAGCAGCAGTGGCACAATGAATATCAAGTCCCTCCGCAAAGGCTTTGCGCAACCCCTCATCCTGAGACAGATGCGCCATAATGCGCAATTCTATTTGTGAATAATCTGCATCTAATAACACGTACCCCGGTGGCGCAATAAAAGCCTGACGTATGCGCTGCCCTTCTACATTGCGTGTGGGAATATTTTGCAGATTGGGATTAGACGAAGATAAACGTCCCGTTGCTGCACCCACTTGGTGATACGAGGTATGCACTCGGCCGGTATAGGGGTTAATTTGTAAGGGTAAAGTATCCGTGTAAGTCGATTTTAGTTTACTGATGCTGCGATATTCTAAGATAATTTTAGGCAAGGGGAAGTCATGCGCTAGTTCTTGCAATACGGATTCCGCCGTAGACGCTTGTCCCGTGGGGGTCTTTTCTAATATGGGCAAGCCCATTTTTTCAAACAGTACTTCCTGTAATTGTTTAGGCGAATTGATGTTAAAAGAAGTGCCTGATAGCTTAAAAGCACTTTCTTCTAATTCTCGCAATTGTTTTTCAAAAGCTATACTTTGTTGCTGCAACTTTTCCCCATCAATCAACACCCCTATTTGCTCCATGCGGGCAATGACCTTGATCACAGGTTCTTCTATCGTTTCATATACCTTTAATAATACGGGTTGCTGCTGTAATCGCGGATAAAAATAATGATGTAGACGTAAAGTGACATCCGCATCTTCGGCAGCATACGCGGCCGCTTTATCCAAAGCCACTTTGTCAAAAGTGACTCTTTTAGCACCTTTACCCGTGACCTCATCATAGCTAATAGTACGATAGTCTAAATACTTTAAGGCCAAACTGTCCATGTCATTGCGATTGCCTGCAGATAAAATAAACCCTTCCAACAAGGTATCCATTAAAAATCCTTGCACGATAATGTCGTAACGCGAAAATAAATTGATATCATATTTAATGTGGTGGCCTATTTTAGTGAAGGTTTTATCTTCTAGTAAAGGCTTTATTTTTTGTAAGACTTCATCACGGCGTAATTGCGCTGGGACATCGTCGTATTGATGCGCTAAGGGTACATAAGCGGCTTCGTATTCAGATACAGCAAAAGATAAACCGACGATATTGGCACGCATGACATCTAAATTATCCGTTTCGGTGTCAATGGCAAATATCTTCGCTTTTTTTAATTTTTCCAGCCAAGCATCTAAATCTTGCCAGCTTAGAATGCAATCGTATTGTGCTGTTACTGCAGGTGCTTTGGGCTGAGCGACGCCTTCTACGTCTTTCAGCCACGATTTAAACTCTAGTTTTTCTAGCCATTGCAATAACGCTTGTTTGTTTTGTTCTTTGGTGTTAAGTTCATCTAAGGTAACTGGTAATTTAACATCGCAATCTATACTCACTAATTTTTTGGCCAAGGGTAAATAATCTAAAGCAGCACGCAGGTTCTCGCCTACTTTTCCGGTAACATTGTCAGCATCTTTAAGGAGCGCATCTAAACTGCCATACTGCTGTAGCCATTTCACTGCCGTTTTAGGGCCTACGCCACTCACACCCGGAACATTATCGACTGTATCGCCTACTATGGCTAAATAATCGATGATTTGCGCTGCCGTCACACCAAATTTTTCCACCACCCCCGCTTCGTCTAAGAGGGTATTATTCATGGTGTTAATAAGTGTCACTTGGCTATCCACCATCTGCGCAAAATCCTTATCGCCCGTTGAAATTAAGCAATGCCATTGGCGCTGCTTTGCCTCTTTGACTAAAGTACCGATGACATCATCCGCCTCCACGCCTTCTATCATTAATAAAGGCACACCCATCGCTCTAATCAAAGCATGCAAGGGTTCGATTTGGCATACTAAATCATTGTGCATGGCGGCTCTATTGGCTTTATATTGCGGGTATAAATCGTTCCTAAACGTTTTACCCTTTGCATCAAAAACCACCACCAAATAAGTGGGGTTATATTCATTGATGAGTTTGCGCAACATATTGATAACACCGTAAGCAGCGCCTGTAGGTTGTCCTTGGCTATTCACTAAAGGCGGCAGCGCATGAAACGCTCGATGCAGATAAGACGAGCCATCGACTAAAATAAAAGGATGTTTGGGATCGGTGGGCAGTGTGTTCATTGATTATTCCTCTACAATCCAACGTGCTATAAACGCGCGCGCTTCTTCAATGCCTTGTTTTTTAAGGGATGAAAACAATTGCACGCTAATGAGATCACTTTGCTCGGCAAAGCGTTTTTCTATGGCTCTTTTAGTGTCTTGGGCCTGCCTATGACTTAATTTATCCGCTTTGGTTAATAATAAATGCATGGCTATATTTCGCTGCAACGCCCATTCGATAATGACTTCATCGTTGTCCTTTAACGGATGACGACTGTCCATCACTAAGATCAAAGCTCTTAGCGGTAGGCGTTCTAAAATATAGCGACCCAACATGCGTTGTATGCGCTCCCGTATGGCTTCAGGTACTTTAGCATAACCATAACCCGGCAGATCAACCAAATACAATTTCTCGTGCAATTGAAAATAATTAATGAGCTGGGTGCGTCCTGGCAACTTACTGGTTTTAGCTAATTTACTTAAACCCGTTATGGTATTGATGGCGCTAGATTTACCTGCATTGGAACGGCCCGCAAAAGCCACTTCGAAACTAGGATTATCGGGTAAATGATGCCATTCGGCAGCACTTTTGATAAAAAGGGTTTGATTAAAATTGTAATTTGTCATGATTTATCCACATGTTGGTTGCTCTGCGATAATAGCTGGGCTAAAATAGGCAGATCACAGAGTGGGTGTTATTATGCCCTAATTGAGGTCTTATGTCATCTAAAGAACTAGGTTCATTACTGCTCATTCTGGGTACCTCCATCGGTGGCGGCATGTTGGCTTTACCTGCGGTTACCGCGAGCTTAAATTTTTCCGCCATAGCGCTTTATTTATTATTGGCCTGGGCTTTAATGTCCTTAGGCGCTTTGGCGATGGTATCCGTACAAATACGCTTTCAAAATGACATAGGCTTCATGCCGTTGGCGCGAAAAACGGTAGGCCGCCTCATGTCTACCGTGACTTTGTTATTTTCATTGTTACTACTCTACAGCTTATTGTGTGCCTACACCGTTGCCACAGGGGATGTTTTACACACTATTCTTAATTACCTGCATATAATTATACCTAAACCCATAGCGTTGTTATTAACTGCCTTGTTACTCAGCAGCATTGTCTATAGAGGCATAGGGTCTGTCGATAGATTAAATCGAATTTTTATGTTCATAAAAATTGCCTCTTGTTTTTTATTGATAGGAAGCATTCTGCCCAGTGACCACTGGCCAAACTTGCGTTTAGGCCAAAATGTTTATACCGGGCATGGTTTCTTAGTTATGATCACGTCTTTTGGTTACGGGACAATTCTGCCCTCGATTGGCGAATATTTGCAGTTTGATCGCAAACGTTTGTTTAGAGTATCCATTTTAGGAGGCCTTATTCCTCTCGTTTTGTATTTAATCTGGGTCGCCTCTGTACATGCTGCACTTACTCCGGAGCAACTCCTAACGCTGATGGCCAGCGACAACACCACAGAAACCTTATTGCAGCAATTGATTACGATCACCGCTAAGCCCGTTTTGCAAAGTTTTGCCTGGACATTCAGCGCTATTTGTACCTTCACCGCTTTTCTAGGCGTATCTATTTCTTTGCTGGACTTTTTGTCTGGTGCGCTAAAGATTCCTAGAACAAAGCAACCCAAGCTCGCCTTAATGGCCTTAACCTATGTGCCCCCTACCCTCATCGCCATGCTGGCACCCTGGTTGTTTGTGCAAGCATTGGCTTACGCTGGCGTGTGTTGTGTATTTTTATTGATTCTTTTGCCGCTGTGGATGTGGATTAAGTGTAAAATATAACCATTGACCATAAGATGGAAAAAATATTTTATAAATTAATGCCCTTTAATTTTTCCTTAATATTCCTTTAATTCTTCCTTAAGCTTCTATCTATACACTACTAGGCGATGTAACCGTTTTCTAAATATTAATAATACAAACAGAAGGAAAATACCATGAGCTCAAATACCAATGATATTGATTTAGCAATTAATTCAGTCTCATCTCAATCAGTCCCCCTAGCGCAAGCAAGAATTTCCTCCGTAGACGCCACTCTCCCCAGCCCATCTCCATCGCAACCATCTTTATTATCTACAAGAATACGCTCTAGTAGCGTCACAAATCCACTCTCCCTTAATGGAAAAGACCGTAAAACAGAAGAACCATCCTCGTCCTCACCTGGAACAATATTTTCTAGTAGCGCACCAAATGAAGCCGGGTTGTTTTTCCGCTCATTAAGTTATAAAAGCCCCACAGAACAACTCTCTAAAGCAGAAGAACCATTATCACTATCCCCACCGTCAAGAACAAGTATGAGTAGCGGGAGAGAAAGTGCTAGTCACGGGGCAGACTCATCCTACACTAGTGGAATTTACCCTAAAAGGAAACGAGCCTCTTCACTATCCCAGTTCAAAAAGAATGCTACTGAAGTGGTGAATTCATTTCTCCCCTCTTTCTCCAGAACACGTTCTAATAGCCTATCAGAACAATCCTCTTCTCTACCACCACCTTCTTACTTTTGGGAACAGCCTCGTCCAGAACCAGAATGCACCGTTCACAGTATATTAGCTGAGCTAAGTCTAATCTCCAATATGGATCAACGAGGACCCCAGGACCATAATAAGATAACCTCCGGACAGCTTTCGATCGAAAATTTAAACATAGGAGAAGCCGTAGTAACTAAAGAAACCACAAATATAATCCTCTTGGGTGACCCAGGAGTCGGTAAAACATCTTTATTGAGGAGAATCATGGACGCCCCCTATACAGCGGAAGGCAAAAGCGGGCCTCAGTACAGCCAAAAAGAAATTAAAGTTTGTGGCCAAAATATTAAATCGAAAATATGGGACACCGGAGCCTCATGTCCTTACATAAACAGAGCTGACATCCTTAGAGAAGTAGAAGTAGTCGCTATTTGCTTTGATGCAACAAAGAAAGAAAGCTTTGAGAATATTAAAAATTGGAAGGAAGACGCTACTAGATACTTCCAAAATCCGAACCTTAAAATAGTGTTAGTGGCCACAAAATGTGATTTAGTCGAAGCAAGAGAAGTGACTTATGCCGAGGCAAAAGAACGCGCTGACGAGGCAGGATACTATTATTTTGAAACCTCCGCAAAAGAGGGGATGCACCATGAACATTTAGCTGCAGCACTAGCCTTAGCGCCATTTGAGGAAGAGGATGAAAAAGAATTGCATATCATATTATCTCGCCCCGGATGCAAATAAGGACAATTGCGAGCAATAGTCGATGGCGCTGACACTAAACAGCTCGGCGCCTCACTACTAACTCATCCCTCATGCGCCTTCCCCACTGGTCGGTGGATGTGCTTTAAGTGTCAGATTGCAACAGTAAAAATTATGTAGTACATTTGCATTCTCATTCTTAATAATAACATCACGAGGTAACCTATATGGCTGTAACTCCAGAATTCTTAGCACAAGAAATAGAAGAAACAAAAGATATTAACAGCGTTTTTAATCGATATATACACCCCCACGAAGGGGAAGCTGACGAAAGCTTTCAACAGCGCAAAGAAGCCATTATTGCACAAACCATGGCGCTTAGAGGCAAGAGCCTCCAAATGCCCACTGTAAATACAAATAGGACTGAGCCAAAAATCCTTGATATCCCTATTATTTTAGATTGTTTAGGCGACCCCCTCACTGAAGGCTATGTAGACTCAACAGGTAACACCTATGATATCTCCAATATAGACAAAATTCCGGAAAGTCTACATTGGCAAAATAACGACCGACCTGTGGTAAACAGAGCATTAAACGACAATTTAGATGCCATTAACAGACAACTCCTAAAAGCAATGATTGCCAAACAATGGATTATGGAGAATATCCCGCTCGAACAACAAAATAATTATTTGCAGCAAGGAGCGAGTGTGAGTGATGAGGATTATCCCCCGCGTCTTCTACAATGCCCCATATTATTCGATAATTTTAACCCCGTTCGAGGCACGAATGCTTTCATCTATGAAGATGGTTATAGTGTGTCACTTCCTGAACAATCCAACTCTCCTTTTACTAACCTTCCTTTAAGAAAAAAAATGGGTACGCCTAATTGCTTACTGGATAAGCTAGCCGAAGACTATTTAGTTGCACTCACTGAATATAAACAAATGATTCAACAATATCCAGACCTTCAAGCTTTTGTTGACGCAAAAATAGAGGAAAAAGAACAAGAACAGAAGGAGATACATGAGCTTAACGCAAAAGAAGCAGAAAAAGAAAAAGAGGCGATCCAAAAATGCACACGCCGTCTCGCAATAAGGGCACAACTAGAGTTAGAGCGGAAAAAGGGCGTGGACGTTATAAATAAGGACTTTCAGAAGATAAACCAGGAATGTCTTTTTGCTCTAGATCGGATCGGAACCAGATATCCAAACATAGAAAAATATATCACCCCGCAAGCAATTGAGCAGGCGCGGCAAGATTTTACTCGTAACTTAGATGCCGTAACTATAGAAGCATTACGTCAATACGATAATGTGCGTAATGCATATTTCAAATACACCGATGAAATTTACGACGGTGTTTTAACTGCTGACCAATCTGATGAAGCATTCGCAGAGCAAGCTAGGCTCCACACCGCCCAAAAAGAATTAGAGGAAGCATGGCCAGAAATAAGGTACAGATTGTTATTAGACCAGGCCAGAGGCGTATCCAGCCAGCCCACTGCCGATCTCAAACGAGTATCTTTGCGCGAGCGTGCAAATATGGATGCAAAAAAACGGGCCCTTCAAATTCACCCTCCATTTTTTCATTCAGGAGAAAATAGTAACGTTCCTAGCACAGTAGTGAAAAGGCCTTCAGTTATGAGAGATAATCCTAATGCTAACAGCAGCGCTATTGAAAGGGTTACCACCTTTGCCTCGCAAACATTTAGCCGATTCTTTTCTGTAGCTACCTCTGCTGAAAATTCTCAGATTCAACCTCATGCTAGCCGCCTCCCTGATGACTATGATTATTTACTCAAAGTTTTATTAAAGGGTGATAGTGGTGTAGGTAAGTCTTGTTTACTCCTGCGTTTTGCAGACGATATATATACTGAATTACTTATTTCAACTATAGGCGTAGATTTTAAATTTAAAACTATCGAATCAAATGGAAATCGTATTAAATTACAAATATGGGATACAGAAGGACCAGAGCGATTCCGAGCAATCCGCAACGTACCGCGCGGAGCACACGCCATCATCGTTACTTTTGATGTTACGGATCACGAAAGCTTTGAACATGTGCTTATGCACCTAAAAGAGATCGATGTTTTTTCAGGTCCAACTGGAATGGTTACTTTAGCTGCCACTAAATGCGATATACCCGAAGCAGAGTGGGCAGTCAGCAAAGAGGAAATAAGAAAGTTTGCTGAACATCGTCGCCTAAACGTTTTCTTTACGAGTGCCAAAGACAATCTCAACGTGGAGCAACTATTTGAAGCGGTGGCAAATTCTGTGATTCAACATAGACCACAAAGCGTACCTCGTCCGTCACCAAGTTAATCACAGATAAAAGGTGACATAATAACAAGGGATTGAGCAGATCTCCTCACTACAATGACGACGTCAGCTCAATCTATTAGATCCAAAACGCCGATACAAACAGTTATTTTTTACTCACCGGATGAACCCGCACCTTAACAATACGCGAGCCCTGGACTTTCTCAATTATTCCCGAGAATTCAGGGAAATCTAAACGCGTACCTTCTTCCGGCAGCGTGCCTAACCTATGTAAAATCAAACCACTTAAAGTGTCTATGCCTTTATTCTCCGCCTCGATTTCACAATTCAATGCTTTTTCCAAATTATACAGTGTACAACTTCCTTTTACTATTAAACTGCCATCTGCTTGTGTGCTCCAATCTGCTACGCCACTTAAATTGAATTCATCTTTAATACGTCCAATCAACATTTGCAGTAAATTATCTAAGGTCAAAAAACCATTTAAGTTTTTATAGCGGTTGTACACTAGGGCAAAATGTGGAGCGCCCTCACGAAATTTTCGCAATAAATCTAAAGCCAACTCATTATTAGAGACTTTTAAAATAGGCCTGATAAAAGATTTTAACTCCTTAATTTCTCCTTGCATATACAAGACTGGCAAAATATCTTTAACATGAATAACACCTAAAACATGCTGCGTTTCAGGATCGTAAACAGGGTAACGGCTATAACGATAATGCATTAAAGTTTTCATAATACTTTCTACCGGCTCTTTAATATCTAACATCACCATTTCTTCGCGCGGACGCATTAATTCGGTTACTTTGAGATCGGCAAAATCCAAGGTATGTTCTATAATTTTCACCTCTTCTTGAGTCAACTCGCCATGCAGATGACTGCTGTGTAACAGGATTTTAATCTCTTCAGAGGAATAAGAATCTATATCCTGATGTGTGACAGACAAACCTAATTTTTTCAATAAAAAGTTAGAGCAGCTGTTAAATAGCCATATGGCGGGATACATCAACCAATAAAATGCGCGCAAAGGGATAACAGTCCATAAAGAAATTTTCTCTGCCTGGCGAATGGCTAATGTTTTTGGCATTAACTCCCCAATGACAATATGCAGAAAAGATAAGAGAGAAAAAGCCAATAGAAAGGAAATAACCGTAACCAGTTCATCTGAGACAACCCCTAGATAGGCAAGTACAGGTTCAAAAAGATAAGCAAATGCGGGTTCCCCCACCCAACCTAAACCCAACGAGGCTAAAGTAATTCCCAGTTGGCAAGCAGACAAATAAGCATCTAGATGTTGGTGTACGCGGAATAAGGTGCGTCCACGTAAACCATAATCATCTTTGATGGTGGCAACGCGCGTTGCCCGCAGCCGCACCATCCCAAATTCAGCGGCAACAAAAAAAGCATTACAGAGTAATAGGATGAAAGCCAGTAATAGCCATAAAAAGTTAATCACATTCGCTCCTTAGGTTAAAAAGTCTATCAAAAGGTATCATAGGGATCAACATCCACTGACCAGCGCACAGCGCGCGCGCTTTTAGCTGTACTTAAAAAATGGGTTAATTGCGCTAATACTTGATGCAATTTAGCCCGTTGATAAGACCATAACAACAATTGATAATGGTACACTTTGTCCCGTTTTTCCATAGGCGATGGCGCAGGTCCTAAGCAACGCACCGTCTTACTATTGTCTGCCAACACACTCAGCTTCGCCGCAGTTAACAATGCTTCCAAGGGCGCCGGTTTTGAACCTTGCACGCGAATGATCGCCATATAAGTATAGGGCGGCAATTGCGCTTGTTTGCGCTCTAGCAGCACCCCCTGCGCAAAAGCATGATACCCTTCTTCTAATAACGTCGTTAACAACGGGTGTTCTGGATGACGTGTTTGGATCCATATCTCCCCGCTTTTTTCAGCGCGCCCAGAACGGCCAGCGACTTGCACTATCAATTGTGCTAAATGCTCTGTGGCTCTAAATTCAGAACTAAACACACCGCTATCGGCGTCAATAATACCGACTAAGGTTACATTAGAAAAATGATGTCCCTTTGCCAGCATTTGCGTCCCGATTAAAATAAGATAACGCTCATCGTGAATCGCCTCTAAATATGCTTCCATACTGCCTTTCTTGCGCGTGGTGTCTTTATCGATGCGCAATATTTCGGTATTAGGAAAGGCTTTCTTCAACACCGCTTCTATACGCTCTGTACCCAAACCTACGGGCATTAACACATCCCCTAGGCAATTTAAGCACTGCGCTGGTTTGTCACGGACCGTATTGCAATGATGGCAATGCAGTCGTTGTGGAGATAAATGTAAAGTCATATAGCTATCGCAATGGGGACATGGTGCTACCCAGCCACAATGATGACAAATTAAGATCGGTGAGAAGCCGCGTCTATTTAAAAATAATAAGCTTTGCTCGCCTTTTTCCATACGCGCTGCTATTGCTTTTATTAAACGGGTAGAAATGCCTTCTTGTAATCGCTCATTGCGTATATCTAAAACTTTAAAGCGCCCCAATTGCGCAGCCCCTGCGCGCTCGCGTAAGGACAAAGCCGTAAAGCGATTTTCAGCAATATTATATAACGTTTCCAAACTGTGCGTAGCTGATCCCAGTACAACCGGAATATTATTTTGATACGCACGCTGAACGGCCACATCTCGCGCTGAGTAATGCACCCCATCTTGTTGTTTATACGAACCATCATGGGCTTCATCAACAATGATAAGCCCTAAGCGCGGCATCACTGCCCACACACTAGAACGAGTACCAATGACTATATCCGCCTTACCCTCGGCCGCTAACACCCAATTGTGCAACCGTTGTTTTTCGGTTAAACGTGAATGCAATAAAGTAATGGGGCAAGAAAAACGATCTGTAAAACGCGCGATCATTTGCGGCGTTAAGCCAATTTCTGGAACCAATACCAACACTTGTAAACGCTGTTGTAAAGCGCTGGCAATGGCTTGCAAATACACCTCTGTTTTACCGCTGCCCGTAATGCCGTCTAACACAAAGGTTTTAAACTGCCCTAAGGCCCTCACGATATGCGCTACGGCCGTTTGCTGCTCCTGATTTAAATCATGGCCCTGCTCGCGTAATGACGTTATCCTTTCCACCACCGTCTCGGGGTTAATTTTGGGTAGAGCGTGCCCCTGACGTAAACGCGTAGGCAAGGCGCCTGCCAACACCGTTCCTAAAGGCGCATGATAATAATCGGCAGCCCAACGGCATAAACGTAAAATATCAACGGGAATACAGGGGTTTTCATCCAAAATAGCGATCAAGGGTTTTAGCTTGTGCGTAGGCACATCCGATTGCTCGCTACAGGCTGCGATAAAACCTATCTGCACACGCGCCCCAAAGGGTACGCGTACGCGCATGCCTTCCTGTGGCACAGGTCCTTCTCTCGTGACGATGTAGTCAAATAAGCCCCGTAACGGCACATCTAACGCCACTTTAGCGATGGAAGGATAGGTTAGTTCAGCCATAAAGACGCGCCTTGCTTAATAAAGGTTAGGGCCTGTAGCCAATGGCTACAGGCCCTTGTAGTATAACAAAAACAATGCCGCCATTGTTCCCTTCATCTGTGGATAACTTTGTGATTAAGTTTCTCTAACCGTGCAATCAATAATTAGAGATATTGTTCATCTTTATTTCAT
>JAJNBM010000017.1 GCA_021156165.1 Gammaproteobacteria bacterium
CGTATAACCACGACACCATTCTCAGCGATGGGTCTTTCCTCTATCTTATGCATGCCTAAGATACCGCTTTGTGGGGGATTAATAATAGGTGTTGCCATCAAGGAGCCGAACACCCCGCCATTGGTAATGGTAAAAGTACCGCCGGTCATTTCTTCCACTGTTAACTTACCATCGCGCGCCCGCACAGCACTATCAGCAATGGTTTTTTCAATGTCGGCTAAACTCAATGTTTCAGCGTTACGGATAATAGGCACGACTAAACCGCGAGGGGTGGATACAGCGATGCCTACATCGTAATAGCCATGATAAATAACGTCTGTGCCATCAATAGAAGCATTAACATCCGGAAACTTTTTCAAGGCCTCCACCACCGCTTTGGTAAAAAAGGACATAAACCCTAATTTAACGCCATACGTTTTTTCAAATTCATCTTTATAGCGCTTGCGCAAATCCATTACCGCCTGCATGTTGATTTCATTAAATGTGGTTAGCATAGCGGCATTGTGCTGCGCTTCCACCAAGCGCTCTGCAATTTTGGCGCGCAAACGGGTCATTGGCACCCTTTCTTCAGAACGAAAGTCTGCTTTTACAGTGTTCACCGCACCCTGCGCTGTTTTAGTGAGATCTTCCTTGACTATGCGGCCCCCTTTACCACTGCCTTGTAAGTTCTGCACTTTGATATCCGCCTCAGCCGCAGCGCGGCGCACTGCTGGGCTTAAATGCGGTTCTGCTTCAGCAACCGCTGCAGCTTTAGGATTATCGGTTGGTTTAGCACTTTCTACAGCACCCGCCTTTAACTTTCCCAGTAAGGCATCAGCTAATACCGTTTTGCCTTCGGGCACAGTGATTTCAACCAACACACCACTTTCGGGCGCAGGCACTTCTAATACCACCTTATCGGTTTCCAACTCTACTAAGGTTTCATCGCGTTGTACGCTATCGCCTGCTTTTTTATGCCATTTGAGAATGGTGGCATCTGCAACTGATTCGGGCAATGCAGGAACTCTAATTTCAATCGACATTGTTTTCTTCCTCTTCTATTTTAATGTAAGCGCATCTTTAACCAATTGTTGTTGCTCCGCTGTATGTCTAGCGGGATAGCCCGCGGCAGGTGCCGCCGAAGCAGGACGGCCTGCATAATTCAATTCTTGGCCAGACACCAGCGCTTTACGCATAGCATGTTGTAATGAATACCATGCGCCTTGATTCTGCGGTTCTTCCTGACACCAAACGATATCTTTAACCTGCCGATACGGGGTTAAGGCTGCTTTCAATTGGGCTTCTGGAAATGGATATAATTGTTCAATACGAATAATGGCAACGTCTTTTTGCACATTGTCGCGGCGCTTTTGCAATAGATCGTAATAAACTCGACCTGCGCACAGCACAACTCGTTTGATCTTCTTTGGTGGTAGATCATCCGTTTCGCCTATAACCGGTTGAAATGTACCTTGAATCAAATCGTCCCAAGTTGAAACAGCCAATTTGTGGCGCAACAAACTTTTGGGTGTCATGACAATTAAAGGTTTACGATAGGGCCTCAACATTTGCCGCCTAATCATATGAAAACTCTGTGCAGGCGTCGTAGGTGCACATACTTGCATATTGTGTTCAGCACACAATTGTAAAAAACGCTCTAAGCGTGCGGAGGTATGCTCAGGGCCCATGCCTTCGTAGCCGTGCGGTAGAAATAAGGTTAAACCCGATAGGCGTGACCATTTTTGTTCAGCAGCACTGATGAATTGGTCTATGACCACCTGCGCGCCATTCACAAAATCGCCAAACTGCGCTTCCCAAATCACTAACGTATTGGGATCCGTGCTGGCATAACCATATTCAAAGGCCATTACCGCAGCTTCGGATAATATAGAGTCTATCACCGCAAATCGCGCATTTTGTTGTTGACATTGCTGTAAAGGCAAATATTCTTGACCCGTTTCATAATCGTGTAGCACTGCGTGCCTATGCGCAAAGGTGCCGCGACCAGAATCCTGTCCCGAAATACGCACACCAAAACCAGCATCTAATAAGGAGGCATAAGCCAGATTCTCGGCAAAGCCCCACATAAAAGGTTCTTTCCCTTCTAACATTTGCTGACGCGCCTGCATTTCACGAGCTACTTGCGGTTGTAAAGAAAAACCTTCTGGCAAACTTAATAATTTTGCGGCCAGTGTATGCAATTTTTTGCTATCCATGCTTCTATCGTAGACTGTGTCCCATTCCTTATCCAAATACGGCGTCCAATCAAATCGTGGTGAGGGGTTATTGTCCACTACTGCCACCACGGATTTACCCGCATCCAGCAAGGCTCTGTAAGCATCTATAGCTTGCGTACGTTCAGCGGCAGTAATCACACCTTGTTGTTCTAAGGCATCGCCATATAAACTCAAAACACTAGGGCGTTTACGTATCACATGGTACATCACGGGTTGTGTGATAGCAGGTTCATCGGCTTCGTTATGGCCCAAACGACGATAAGAGACCAAATCGATGACCACATCGCGGTTAAATTGCATTCTAAAATCTAAGGCCAATTGCGCCGCTTTTACAACTGCTTCGGGATCATCTCCATTGACGTGAATAATCGGCGCATCAATCATTTTCGCAGCATCCGTACAATAACGCGATGAACGCGCATCACGCGGATCGCTGGTGGTAAAACCCACTTGATTATTGATCACGATGTGCAGAGTGCCGCCAGTGCTATAGCCGCGAGTTTGCGATAGGGTGAAGGTTTCCATCACCACGCCTTGCCCTATGAAAGCAGCATCGCCATGTACCACGATAGGAATAACCGCATTCCGCGCTTTATCCTCCAAATTATCTTGTCTCGCGCGCACTGAACCTTCCACCACTGGCGAAATAATTTCCAAATGCGATGGATTAAAGGCCAAAGCCAAATGCATTAAACCATGCTTGGTTTTCACATCGGTAGAATAGCCCATATGGTATTTAACATCACCGGAACGGCCATTCTGCAAATGCACACCCGCAAATTCATCAAATAGTTTTTGCGTAGGTTTACCTAAAATATTGACCAACACGTTCAAACGACCACGGTGTGCCATGCCGATGATAATCCCTTTAACGCCTTCATCTCCAGCACGATCCACTAAAGTGGATATGAGGGGAATAAAACTGTCGCTGCCTTCTAATGCAAAGCGTTTCTGCCCTACAAATTTATTGCCTAAATATTTTTCTAGCCCTTCGGCTCCTACTAACTTTTCAAATATTTTTTTCTTTTCGGCAACCGGGATTACTCTTTGTGGATCTTCCTCTTCAAAGCGCGTTTGTAACCAAGAAAGAATATTGGGATCGCTGATGTGCATATATTCTAATGCCATGTGACCACAATAGATTGCTGCTAATTTCTTACCTACATCTTGTGCCGAAGCGCTATCGCCTAAATACTTTACACCAAAATCACGTGGATTAATGGTCGTATTCAAATCGGCAGTGGATAGACCATAATGCTTAGGATCCAATGAAGGATGCGCCGGTTGTTCAGCCAAACCCAAAGGGTCTAAATCGGCTGCAGTATGGCCATAGCGCCTATACGCATCTAACCATTGACCTATCTTATAATACAAAGGCGAAGCTATTGCTCCTGTAGTAAGCACACGCGCTGGGCTTTGCGCCAATTGCAAAAAGTTTTGGCGCACACTTTGTGGGGAAATTTCAATCTGACCATTCACCTTAGGTAGGCTTTCAAAATAATTGCGCCAATCGGTTTCTAACGCGTTGGGATCGCGTAAGTAAATTTCATACATTTCTTCCAAATAAGCCACATTGCCGCCAGCCAAAAAAGAGCTTTTTTTCATTTTCTCAATATAAGGTTCTTGTGCCATGATCACTAGTTTCCTTCTGCTAACAATTCAGAACGTATATGACCTATGGCGCGAGTGGGATTTAAACCCTTAGGACATACTTCTACACAATTCATCACGCCTCTACAACGAAAAACACTAAAGGGATCGGTCAGCCCTTCTAAGCGTTCTACTTTAGCCGTATCGCGGCTATCGGCAATAAACCGGTAGGCTTGTAACAAGCCAGCAGGGCCGATAAATTTCTCAGGATTCCACCAAAAAGAAGGGCAAGAGGTAGAACAACACGCACATAAAATGCATTCGTATAAACCGTCTAATTTTTTACGTTCAGCCGGGCTTTGCAAACGCTCTTTAGCCGGAGGGGGATCGTTATTGATTAAATAGGGTTTCACCTTTGCATATTGCTCGAAGAACACTTTCATGTCCACAACCAGATCCCGTATTACAGGTAAACCCGGTAAGGGGCGTAATTCAATGGGTTGTTTTAAAGAGGACAATAACGTGACGCAAGCTAAGCCGTTGCGACCGTTGATGTTCATGCCATCGGAACCGCACACCCCTTCCCTACAAGAACGTCTAAAAGCCAGACTATCATCCAACGCCTTGATGCGTAAGATGGCCTCTAATAACATCATATCTTGTTTATCGGGAATGGTTAATTCATAATCCTTCATAGAAGGTTTAATATCCACCTCGGGGTTAAACCTATAAATTTTAAATTTCACTGTGCGCATCGCTTCAGACATCAAGGTACCTCTTACATTGTAACTATTTAGTATAAGGGCAACCCTCGTGGCTACCCACTCGGGCAGGCACGGGGGCCTGCCCCTACGCTTTATATCATTTAATACACTCGTTCTTTAGGTTCAAAGGGTTTAACGTGCAATGGTTTCATATTCACGGCACGTGTACTCATACGATTACCTTCACCATGATACACTGTATGGGTTAACCACTTGGCGTCGTCGCGTTTAGGGAAATCTTCTCTACTGTGTGCCCCGCGGCTTTCGGTACGATACAGTGCAGCATGCGCTGTAGCCAAGGCGGTGGCCATCAAATTATCCAACTCTAATGCTTCTATACGCGAGGTGTTAAATACACGGCTGTGATCGGTAAAGGCCGCGTGGTTCAAACGTTGTTGCAATTGCAATAACTTATCCAAACCTTGTTGCATATGTTCGCCGGTACGAAAGACACCAAAATCCTCTTGCATGGTTTTTTGCATTTCAAAACGTATTTGACTCACGGATTCTCCCTCGCGGGTGTTATCCCAACGATTCAAACGACTCATCGCGGCGTCTAATTCAGCTTCAGTTACGCTTTTTAAGGGCAAATCGCGTATTTTTTCTTTCACATCTAAACCCGCTGCACGGCCAAATACCACTAAATCCAATAAAGAATTGCCGCCTAAGCGATTAGCACCGTGCACTGAAACGCAAGCACATTCTCCTACGGCATATAAACCTTCGAGAACCTCCTCCTTACCTTTTGCATCCACGTTGATGACTTGTCCAAAACGATTCGTGGGTATACCGCCCATCATATAATGGCAAGTCGGTACGACTGGAATAGGTTCGCGGATGGGATCAACCCCAGCAAAGGTGATAGACAATTCGCGTATACCGGGCAAACGCGAGTTAATAAGTTCCGCTCCCAAATGATCTAATTTTAATTTAACGCAACTCACGCCATTGATGTCATAACCATTCCCGCCACGCAATTCTAAAGACATGGCTCGAGCAACTACATCGCGCGAGGCTAAATCTTTAGCGTGAGGCGCATAACGTTCCATGAAACGCTCGCCATTTTTATTAATGAGGTAACCGCCCTCGCCTCTGCACCCTTCAGTGACCAACACCCCAGCACCGGCTATACCAGTGGGATGAAATTGCCACATTTCGATGTCTTGTACGGGTAAACCCGCGCGTATGGCCATGCCTATACCATCGCCCGTATTGATTAAAGCATTGGTGGTCGATTGATAAATACGTCCCGCGCCGCCTGTTGCAAAAATAATAGCACGTGCGTGTAGAAAGACCGCTTCGCCACTTTCGATGTTCATGGCAATGACACCCGCAAAACCTTGCCCATCGGCTGCCTTAACGAGATCCAATGCAAACCATTCGGAAAAAACATTCGTTTTCTCCGCCAAATTACGTTGATATAAAGTATGTAACAAGGCATGGCCTGTTCTGTCCGCCGCAGCACAGGTCCTAGCAGCCTGGTCGCCACCAAAATCTTTAGATTGGCCACCAAAAGGGCGTTGATAAATGCGACCATTATCCAAGCGTGAAAAAGGCAAACCCATGTGCTCTAATTCATACACCACTTGTGGCCCAACCTCACACATGTATTCAATGCTGTCTTGATCTCCTATGTAGTCGGATCCTTTGACAGTATCGTACATATGCCAACGCCAATCATCTGGGTGCACGTTACCCAGAGCGCAGGTAATACCACCTTGTGCCGACACGGTGTGCGAACGCGTGGGAAATACTTTAGAAACCAGCGCTACTTGTGCACCTGATTCTGCCAAGGCCAAAGCAGCACGCATGCCCGCGCCACCGGCACCAATAATAATTGCATCGAAAGTATAAGTTGGTAAGGCCATCACACGCTCCACACTATTGCAATCGCCACTAAGAAATACAGAAACAGGGCGATAATGACTAAAATTTCAAAGGTTAAACGCAAGCGCGTCGATTTAACATAATCGGTTAAGATCGTCCACATTCCCACCCAAGTATGCGTTAATAAACTGAGTGCTGCCAATAAAGTAAAGAGTTTAACCCATATGCCTTGGAAAAATTGAAACCAGGCAACGTAATCCAATTGCGGTGTCAACCATATAAAGCCCAATATAAACAGGGTGTAAACGGCTAAGATAACCGCACTCACGCGCTGCCACAGCCAATCTCTCACGCCATTTCCCGTTAAAGAAGTTGCACTTTTTACCATAACCAAACTCCCAGCAATAAGGCCAGTATGACAACCACGGCTAAAACCAGTATTGCTCCCCTACGACCACTGACTTTTTCTTCGCCTATACCCATATCCATCAGCAAATGACGAATACCTGCCACCCAATGGTATACTAAAGCCAATAAGACTAGGTAAACCAAGATTTGCGTTACCCCACCGTGTAAGGCTGTTTGCAGAGCATCGTATCCCTCGGCACTGCTTAAAGACATCAGCCATAGATACAGCAGATAAGGAATAGTTAAAAAAAGAACAAACCCCGAGGCTCTGTGCAAAATAGACACTATTGCAGCCATGGGCATGCGAATTTTTGTTAAATTAAGGAAAACAGGTCTTTTTTTATCCATTCAGTGCCTCAAACAACCACTCTACTCAGGGCCAATAGTATAACGATAAATAATATAGAACTCCAGACTTACTTGCATGAATGACCATAAATTTATGGTGGCCCCTTGACACTCTATATAATAGCCATGCTAGTCTAAAGAACGTCTGAATCACGGCGTAACGAGTATATTGAGGGAGAATGATGAAAAAGAAATTATGGAAAACGGCCGCTATTTTTACCTCTTTTGTGCTCTGCCTTACGGGTTGTGCTAACTTGGGGCCTAGACAACTGCCTATATACCAGTATGACTACAACAATTCGCTAAACTACGGCCTCAATCAGGAATTACTGTTAAATATCGTGCGCTTCGCTTATGGGGATACTCCTTATTTCTTGACTGTGAGTAGTATATCGACACAACTTGAGCTCTCAGCTTCTGCTAGCGGTAGTGCAAGCATCGCAAGGCATACCCCAGATAGCCCACTCTATGGTAGAACTCTCAGTACTTACACGGCGGCCCCCAGTATCAGCTATACACAGCGGCCCACCATTACCTACATCCCCATGCAAGGAGACGAATTCGCACACAGAATGTTAACGCCCATTGAGATGGGCGATTTAAATAATTTTTCTGCCTGGAGTATTGCCAGAACGCTCAGAGTTAACGTACAAAGCGTGGGCAATTTGATCAATGCCGAAAACTCATCACGACCCACATCCGATACAGCCCCTCATTACTACCAAAGTTTTATTGATTTTTCCTACTTGTTCAGATCATTGCAACAAAATTTCAAAGCAGATATGGTTGTGATCAAAGTACACAATAAATTGGCAATCCAAGTATCCTTTAAGGATATGCAAGATCCGGAGACACTCAAGGCATTTGCCATGCTAGGCGTTTCTACAAAATATAATCATATTATATTTGTGCAATCCGATCGAAAAGGGGTTTCTGGTAATGTAGTCAATGTTAAAACCCGCTCTTTTCTTGAGATATTATATTATTTTTCAAAATCAGTGCAGATCCCACCCGAGCATCTCAAAGCCGGATTCGTGGATATAACCAAAAATCCCAATGGAACGGCATTTGATTGGCAAAAGGTTACCCAAGGAATGATGGTAGTTCGTTATTCCAAATCCATGCCTAAAAATGCTGCTGTAGCTATTTACTACCGCGATTATTGGTTTTATATTGCTGACAATGATCAAGATTCTAAAAAATCACTCTCCATGTTGAGTCAGCTGTATGCATTGCTTTCAAAGGACGTAAGCCAAAACCAACCTGTATTAACTTTGCCGGTGTAGTGGTGGCTCATCGGCCATTTAAATGCGGTAACCCTGTGGTAGGGGCAGGGCCCCCTCCTGTCCTAGATGGGCAACCACAGAAAGTTGCCCCCACTCAGCCCCTCGCCATTTTTTTTACATAATGGTAAACTGCGGCTATACGAATAATATAGTCTAGACAGACGAAAGAGGACAACCATGACAGACAACGCCAAATTAATCATAAACGATAATGACACACTAGAATTGCCTATATATAAAGCAACGCTAGGCGAGCCCGTTATTGATATCGCGCCCCTAGCCACTAAAGGTCATTTTACCTACGATCCAGGGTTTGCCCTGACAGCAGCTTGTCCCTCCACCATCACCTATATTGATGGTAATAAAGGCGAATTATTGTACCGTGGCTACCCTATAGAGCAATTGGCGGAAAAATCGGACTATATAGAAGTCTGTTACTTACTGCTAAACGGCGAACTGCCTAACTCCCAACAAAAAACCGAGTTCGTGGGTCATATCAAACACCATACACTCATCCACGAACAAATACGCTCCTTTTTCAATGGGTTTAGGCGCGATGCGCATCCTATGGCCATTATGATGGGTGTGGTGGGCGCTTTGTCGTCTTTTTATCACAATACTCTAGACATCCATAATCCCGAATACAGGCAAACTGCGGCGTTTCGTTTGATTGCTAAAATGCCTACTTTAGCCGCTATGTCTTATAAATATTCCATAGGCCAACCCTTTATTTATCCTGAAAACGACTTAGATTACAGTGCAGACTTTTTGCGTATGATGTTTGCTGTACCAGCGGAACCATGGAAAAGCTCGCCCGTACTCACACGCGCCATGGATAAGATCTTTATTCTTCATGCCGATCACGAACAAAATGCTTCTACCTCTACGGTACGTATGGCGGGCTCCTCCGGTGCCAATCCTTTTGCTTGTATTGCCGCTGGGATTGCCACTTTATGGGGGCCTGCGCATGGCGGCGCCAATGAGGCAGTATTGAATATGTTGCATGAAATTGGCGATGTTAAAAATATTCCTCATTATATCGAGAAAGCAAAAGATAAGAATGATTCTTTTCGTTTAATGGGCTTTGGGCACCGTGTCTATAAAAATTACGACCCGCGCGCTAAAATTATGCGTGAAGTTTGCCATGAAGTCTTGGCCGAAACGGGTGTAGGCGACACGCCCTTATTCAAACTGGCTATGGCTTTGGAAAAAATCGCTTTAGAAGATGACTACTTTATAGAAAAGAAACTCTATCCTAACGTAGATTTTTATTCAGGTATCACCTTAAGCGCTATGGGCATTCCGGTCAACATGTTTACCGTGATCTTCGCTCTAGCCAGAACCGTAGGTTGGACAGCGCATTGGATAGAGATGGTCAGTGCCAGCAACACTAAAATCGCTAGACCACGACAATTGTATCTAGGCGAAACTCAACGCGATTTTGTGGCGATGGATAAACGGCCTAAGTCTTGATCAAGAGGTATCTTTAAACTCTCAGAGTGCATTCCGGATTTAGCATGCTAACTCCGGAATGCACTTAAGTTTCACAATTTATATAAAATCATAAAGTAAGAATTTCACATCGTCGGGGATGGATTTACTTGCGAAAGATCTTGACCCTCAGTAAGAAGAGTAGGATTAAAGAAGGTAAATTGTCCAGATGATGATTGGGAGGGTTGCAATATATTTTGCTCGGACTTTGGGTTAAGCAATTCAAGCATTTTTTCATTCTCAGAAGCTTTCTTCTTCCGTTCTAATATGTCATAAGGTGTTAGCCCCTTATTTTTTGATTTTGCACAAAGTAATGCTCTATATTGTTCCAGTTTAACTTGTTCTTTAACCAGCAACAGTAAGGTTATATCTCCAAACCATGCAGCATAATGTAGAAAATTCAAGCCATTATCGTCGGTTACGTCTGGGTTGCCATTATTTTTTATGAATTGTTCTATTCTTTCGTATAGCGGTTGCTTATTCTCTGTTTCCCCAAGCATCTTTAAACCTTTAAATATTGCAATCAGCTCTTCCCTTTCTTTCAAGAGAGAGATAATTTCCCTATAATTTTTATATTCTGCTATAGCGGTAGCTGACCGTTCTTCCTTCTTTATTTTTGCATTGAGTAGAATTTCGCATTGTTTTAATGAAGCATGTTGTAGAATATGCTTCACTAACTCTATATCCCCTATATAAACTGCAGCATGTAAAATAGTCACACCTATAATATTCTGAGTTACTGTTGGATCTACGCCTTCGGCTATAAACTGTTTTAATTGTTCATAGAATGTAGCACATTGTGGCTCTTTTCCGTGTACTAGCCGCATCCTTAACATTACAGTAAACTGTTTCTCTTTTAGTGAGGGGGGCGATTCCTCACTTAACAATAAAGCAAATTCTTTATGATGCCAGACTTTTTTTATAGAAGCAGGTTTCGCTTTCTTTCTGTTTGTTTCTGCACACAGCAATCTTTTATACTGTTCTAATTTATCCGGCAAGAGCTGTTGTTGAATACGGATCAGTAAAGCCACCCTGCCATGGAAAGCGGCTATATGTAGCACATTCCAGCCAGCAGATTCAGTTAAAGTTAAGTCTATATCCTCTTTCTCTATACACAGGTTTAGTTGCATGAACAATTTTTCACATTCTTCATCGCTTTTCGAAGGATGCTTTAATTGACTTAGTATTTTAATGAAACTAGCCCAATTCTCTAGCGTTATTTTTAATGTATTTAGATTTATTTTTTTGTAATTTATTCTCTCTAAAGCTGGTAATACACTTTGTGGCACATAAACAAGTGAATTGTCACTATTATCTATATTCTCAGCGGGAAAACATTCTGTCACAATTGTTTTAAAATCTGCCCATATTCCCCACTGGCTTTCATTTACCGGCTCTTGGCTACGCAACGAGAAATAAGTTTGAATGCTAATCGCTTCTTTATGCGGTTCATCCTTTTCATCTTTACGACGTTTCTTAGTATCGTATTCTTCTTGACTCTCTTCCCTAGCGCGTTTTCTAGATAGTTCTTTTATATTCGGTGAATTAGCTGCCATCATTGCTCCCCTATCTTCTTTTTAATTAATAAAACTACATACTTAGCGTAAGCATATACAGTAGTATTGTATCTTAAAATTGTCAACAAAATATTTTAGTTATTCTCTATTCCAACCTTTCATTCAGGTAAAAATAAATGCACTGGTTACCGCTTAAACAAAATGCTATACTCTGTAGCCGTAATGCAAAAAAGCCTAAGAACCCAGTTTAAATGTGAAGAACATATACATGTCAAACGATAAAAAAAGTTTACGCCGAGAATTTCGTGCCAAACGCGAGGCCGTGACGGCTGTAGAACGAGAAATTGCCAGCACGGCACTGGTCCAGCAGCTCTATACACAGGATTGGTTTCAGAACAAACAATCTTTTGCGCTTTATAGTGCGATGGCTTCTGAAATCGATACCCAGCCCTTAATCACAGCACTATGGCAACACCAAAAAAGCTGCTATCTGCCTAGGATCACTCCAGATAACACGCTCGTGTTTGCGCAATACCATGCCGATACGGTTTTAATCCCCAATCGCTTTGGTATTGCTGAACCCATTGCAAGCGCACCTTTATGTGAGATCAGCGATCTGGATATTATTTTTATACCCGTGGTTGCTTTTGATGAAGAAGGACATCGCTTAGGCATGGGCGCGGGCTATTATGATAAAACGCTTGCTGATCTACGTAAGCAGAAAAAACGACCATTATTGGCGGGGTTGGCTTATGCGTTACAAAGGGCAAATCATATTTCACATGATGCGTGGGATGTAAGTCTGGACATCGTGGTAACTGAGCAAGGAGTACAGAGATGTCGATGCCGCTAAATTATCAAACAATGAAATAATTTCTGATAGCTAAGAAATACCCGTACCTGTCATTGCGCGCAAGCGAGTACTCGGTTTATAATAAATACTGTGTGCAATAACAATAAACGGATGATTGAATTGCGTAGAACTAAACGAGCGCAGCAAAGCAATCTAGAGGTAAGAAGATTAGTTTTATCCGGTAAGAGGCATTTTATTGGTCTTTGGGTGTAATGACTTTTAGAAATTTTAAACATTTTCCTGGATTGCTTTGCCGCGCTCATCTTGCTTGGTGCAATTCAACCATTCCACTATTGTCACCGCACCCAGTTTTTTTCTCAATCAGTTATTTGTTTGCGCGCAATGACAGGTACGGATATTTCTTAGCTATTATACTCATAGCAGTTGATTTTTAGGCGAGGCGCCTAGCCCTCGAGCACCAGGAGTGTAGTACTCTACATGACTGGGGCGAGATGGGCGTAGGCAACAAAGCCTAAGAATCAAATGCGAAGAGTATACTACCAATTTAAAATTACTTTCCCTGCTTGTCCCGATTGCAATATTTTAAAGGCCTCGTCAAAATCTTCCATAGCAAATTGATGAGTAATAATGGCGCTTACCTCTAAGCCGCCATTTAATAAAGAGGACATTTTATACCAAGTTTCAAACATCTCACGACCATAAATGCCCTTGATGAAAAGGCTTTTAAATATAACCTGACTCCAATCAATCGCTTCTTCCCCCGGAATGATCCCAAGTAAGGCTATACGCCCGCCATGATTCATTGTGGCTAGCATTTGTTGTAAGGCATGGATTTTTCCCGACATCTCTAAACCCACATCAAAGCCTTCAACAATACTCAATTGTGCCATCACGTCTTTAAGCGACTCTTTTTCAATATGAACGGCGCGAGTCGCGCCCATTTTTTCAGCCAAGGCCAGGCGATAAGGATCCACATCAGTAATTACTACATTACGCGCACCCACTTGCAAGGCGATACGAATTGCCATTAACCCAATAGGGCCAGCGCCGGTGATCAAGACATCTTCACCGACTAAGTCAAAAGATAATGTCGTATGTACGGCATTACCCAATGGATCCAGAATAGCCCCCATATCATCACTAATGTGTGGGGACAACTTAAACACATTGACAGCGGGCATACTGAGATATTCTGCAAAAGCACCGGGACGAGTAACCCCTAAATTTAAAATATTATGGCACAAATGGCGCCGCCCAGCGCGACAATTACGACAATGCCCGCAGGTAATATGCCCTTCTACCGATACGCGATCGCCAACGGCAATGCCGCAAACTTCACTGCCTACCGCTTCAACTACACCCATGCACTCATGCCCTACCGCCATCGGTACGGGAATAGTTTTTTGTGCCCATTCATTCCAGGTATAAATCTGGAGATCCGTTCCACAAATTGCAGCTTTTTTTATTTTGATTAAAACATCATTAGGACCATATTCTGGTACTGCAATATGTTGTAACCACAAGCCACATTCTCTTTTTGCTTTGACCAACGCTTTCATATTATATTATACCCATCGCTTTACCTACATGACTGAATGCCGCCACCGCTTTATCTATATGCTCTGCCGTATGCGCTGCGGATAATTGTACACGTATACGCGCCTTATCCTGCGGCACCACCGGATAAGAAAAAGCAATGACATAAATTCCTTCTTCTAATAACGCTTCGGCCATACGTGCGGCTTTTTTGGCATCATACAACATCACAGGCACAATGGGATGAACCCCAGGAACAATATCAAAACCTGCGGCCAGCATGCCTTGTCTAAAACGTTTCGTGTTCTCTTGCAGCTGTTGGCGTAATTGCGGTTCCTGTGTTAATAGCTCTAAAACTTCAATTGAGGTTGCTGCAATCACGGGCGCTAAACTGTTTGAAAATAAATAGGGTCTAGAGCGATTGCGCAACCAATCTACTACTTCCTTGCACGCACTGGTATATCCACCAGAAGCACCGCCCAGGGCTTTACCCAAAGTTCCGGTAATGATATTCACACGCCCCATCACCTCACAATATTCAGGTGAGCCCCTACCGCTTTCTCCCAGGAAGCCCACCGCATGTGAATCGTCCACCATCACCCAAGCATCATAACGATCGGCTAAATCACAAATGGCCTTCAAATTGGCAATAATGCCATCCATAGAAAAAACGCCATCTGTAGCAATTAAACGAAATCTACAATTTTGTGCTTGCTTTAATTGCGCTTCCAAATCGTCCATATTATTGTTTTCATATCGGAATCGTTTTGCCTTGCAAAGGCGTATGCCATCAATAATGCTGGCGTGATTCAAAGCATCGCTGATCACGGCATCTTCCTCACCTAATAGAGTTTCGAATAATCCCCCATTGGCATCAAAACAAGAAGAATACAAAATCGTATCTTCCATGCCTAAAAATTTTGAAATTTTTTCTTCCAAATTTTTGTGTATGGTTTGCGTGCCACAAATAAATCGCACCGAACTCAAACCATAACCGTATTGCTGCAACGCCGCTTGCGCTGTTTTAATTAGACGCGGATTGTCTGCTAAGCCCAAATAATTGTTGGCGCAAAAATTAATGACTTCTAGACCCGTGTTGATTTTAATTTCGGCATCCTGTGGTGTCCGAATGACACGCTCGGCTTTATACAAACCCGCTTCTTTTAAGGTGCAAAGTTCGGCGCGTAAGTGTTCCATCATGGTCTTTTTAGCCATTATAATATCCCCAATGTAATACAGTGGCGCGATTATAGCATACCAGCAATGTGGATCTAGGCTCCGACCACACCCTTTTTTGATCAAAATAAGTACCATTTTCGCCTAAATACTTTCCTTTCTTGAGGAGGCCGCTTTATTCATTTTGCAGCCGATAAACCCAATGTAGGCCTTCACATTTGCGTTGACATCCCTATGCCAACTATTCTATGATATGATTTGTTCTGGCCCGGACCGTGGGCATTTCGCATAGCGAAGCCCCGGATAGACTGCATTAACCATTATCACGAGGATACCAGTATGGACAATATGATAGACCAATTAGAAAACGAATTGAAAAAAGCTCAATCAGAGCTTAACGAAGTTAAAAAGAGCATTTCCAACGAAATTGCTAAGGCAAAAGCCGAGTCAAAAGCCGCTGTATCTCAAGCACTTGCTCAGGCCTACGCCGATGGCATGAGAAAAGCCTTAGCCGAGCTAGAACAGCCCCTACAAAAGCAGCGCAAAGCCTTGGCTGCCGCTGAAGCAGCTATAGAAAAAGCGGGTAAAGTAATAGCCGTTAAAGTACCTGCAGCAAAGAAATCCGCCGCCGTGAAATCAGTAAAGAAAACGGCCCCAGCGGTACCTGTAAGTAAAGCACCTGAAACGGGTAAAAAAATGACATTAAATGTCCCCGCAACTGGAAAACTGACAGTAAATGCGCCAACATCTGCTAAAAAATCGGCAACAACAGCGACTAAACCTGTTGCGCCGTCCGGCAGCTTGCATGAAAAACGTCTGGGTATACTAGAGCGTGAATTTAATCCTCCTCTTAAATCTGCTCAAGCTGACGCTGCCCTGGAAAGCACTGCTACTCAAGACTTTGCCAGTTTAGATGATATTTTGAACAAAGGTGATTGGTCTTAATTGATCTGTCGTAGGGGCAACCCCCTGTGGTTGCCCATTTAAGGCAGGTACGGGGACCTACCCCTACGAAAACAAGGGTGACAGTAGTTTATCGCCCTTTGCGGCTACAATACACATAAAATGGGAAACTGGATAATAAAACCAGTAAACCATAAAATAATGTCTGCCGATCTAAACTGCATATCATCCATATCGAAAATAATGCCGCAGCCATTACGGCGAGATAATAGTACCACTTGACCGCACCATATTGTCCCCGCTTTATCAGCAGCAATTCAGCAATCATAGTATAAAAATAAGGTACTAGACTCGCTAATACCGCCAGTAAGATGATAAGTTGGAATTGTTGAATTAAACGTTGTGACATCGTTAACAATAACAAGCCTGTAATAATGAGTGAGCTGATAATCATTCCATGTGCAGGTACGTGATCTTTATTCAATCGAGCAAAAACCCCGGGGAATAAACCATCATCCGCAACCGCACGCGCTACCTGACCTTGCATTAAAATCCAACCATTTAAAGCGCCTAAAGATGAAATAATCGCACCAACGGCAATAAAATATCGTCCCGCCGTACCCATCAATAATTGCGCCGCATCGGCAAAAGGTGAATTGCTACTCTGTAAAATCGTAACAGGCAACATTCCTATCATCACAAAGGAACACACTATGTAAACAGAAGCAGCCAATAAAGTACCATATAACGTGGCTCGTGGAATATTACGATGCGCATTGTCTACAGAATCGGCAGGAACCGTTGCCGATTCTAACCCCAAAAAAGCCCAGAAAGTTAAGGTTGCGCCACTAAAAATAGCCTTGAGGTTACTTTGTTGTGGAATAGTCACATTAAAAGAATCCGTATAGTAATGCCAATGGATTGCCTGCCAGCCCAGGAATGCAACCGCCAATAAGGGAATTAATTTTAAGATGGTCGTTAATAACTGCGCATAACCCGCACTACGCACGCCTTTGCAATTGATCAAGGTGAAAAACCAAATGGCGACTATAGCGCATAGACTGGATAAATTACCCTGACGCAATACTGGAACAAACACTTGTAAATAACCAGCAAAAGCAATTGCCAAAGCAGCATTACCGGCCAAAATAGCCAACCAATAGCAATACGCCGTTTGAAACCCCATAAACGAGCCTAAACCTAATTTAGCAAAAGCATAAGGCCCGCCCGCTTTGGGGAAACGCACACTTAAATGCGAAAAAACAACCGCTAATAAGAGTGCGCCCGCGGTAGTAAAGAGCCAAGAAAAAAGACTAATGCTACCGATTTCAGCCAAATTTGCAGGCAATAAAAAAACGCCGGAGCCTATCATGTTGCCAGCAACTAGGGCGATTAACATAGGTAGACCTAGGGTTTTCTTTGTCATATTTACCGTCCGCTGGCTTGTTGCACCAAATCTTTCAACTCTCTGCATACCACTGTAAACATAGCAAATTCAGCCACATTACTGGTTTTTAAATGCAATATCGTTTGTTTCCAATGGTCAACCACAGCTTGATGTTTTTCTTGCCACGCCGTATATAAAATACTGCCGCTATTATTATCATTTACGGAATCACCTAAAATATTGCGTACTAAATCACGATGCAAGATATCAATATCATCTCTTAAGGCCGCTTTGGCTAAGGCATCCCAATTCGTTTGTTCCTTATATCCGAGGATGAGATCTTGCAGCCAAGCCAATCCCAACTCATCCGAAACGATAAAATATACCGCTAACACATTATTAATTAAAAGATTGTCATAAATCGCAATATTAATAATATCCAACATCGGCAACAAGGCGTGCACAGAGGCTAACTGGCGGGCGACTAATTTATCGGCACCGTGCTCCATATATTTATCCATAGATTGGTTGAAAACATCCAGTATCAATCCTTTAAAACAGCTTGGGTAATCTGGGAGTAATTTTTTTACCGCCTGTTGATATTGATGGATCACTGCCTCAACCTGATCGAGGTTACCACAATTGCGAAGTACCCATCGTATGGCGCGACGCATGAAGCGCGCTACAGAAAGAAGCATCTCATGCTGAATGCTCACCGCAACCTTATAATCCATTTCTTCTATTTGTTTCCACATGAGATCAACGGAAAAGATATCTTTAACGATAATAAAGGCTTTAACAATATTGGCATAACTGGCGCCTGTTTGCGCGCGCAACCGTGTTACAAAAGTAATTCCCATGTAATCCACAATTTTGTCGCACAGTTGGGTTACAATAATTTCGCGATATAAGCTATGGCGAATAATCTCTTCATAGAAGCGCTCATGTAACATGGTCGGAAACTCAAATTTAACGAACTTAGAAACATAAGGGTCTTCAGGAGCAGAGGATTTTAACAGTTCTTCCTTCAAGAAAATTTTAAAATAGGCCAATAACACTGCTAATTCTGGGCTGGTTAAACCTTTATCTGTAGCTTTACGTTCATGTAGCTCTTTATTGGTAGGTAAAAATTCTATGGCTCTATCTAAAAGACCTACGCGTTCCAAATCTTCAATGACTTGTATAAATAGATCTAAGCTGTATTTAGTTTGCCCTTTCGCCAGGCTTATCGCTTGCGTTTGCGTGTAGTTATTGCGTAATACTAACAGCCCTACTTCGTCCGTCATGCTGGCCAATAATTCATTACGCTGCTTTTCAGTGAGATCGCCATTCGCGATCACTTGGTTTAATAAGATCTTGATATTGACTTCGTGGTCTGAACAGTCTACCCCTGCAGAGTTATCGATAAAGTCCGTAACAATTCGCCCACCCACCAAGGCATATTCTATACGCCCTTTTTGAGTTACCCCTAAATTACCGCCTTCGCCAACCACTTTGGCACGCACATCACAACCATTCACACGCAACGCATCGTTTGCCTTATCCCCTACATCAGAATGGCTTTCAGTGCTCGCCTTAATATAGGTACCAATCCCGCCATTCCACAACAAGTCCACTTCGGCCTTTAACAGGGCAGAGATCAATTGATTGGGTTCTAATGTATCTTTCTCAATTGAAAGAAGTGTTTTGATTTCAGGTGTTAATTGAATCGATTTCACGCTGCGGCTAAAAACACCGCCACCTTTGGAGAGCAGCTCTGGATTGTAATCTGCCCAAGTTGAACGAGGCAATTCAAATAGGCGCTTGCGTTCATTAAAACTAATAGTAGGATCGGGCGTAGGATCTATAAAAATATGAGCATGGTTAAAAGCCCCTACTAATTGAATATAATTTGATAATAGCATACCGTTACCAAACACATCCCCTGACATATCCCCTATACCCACTACCGTAAAAGGTGTCGTTTGAATATTACGATCCATTTCTCTAAAATGCCGTTTCACCGACTCCCACGCGCCTCTAGCGGTAATGCCCATTTTTTTATGGTCATAACCGGTTTTACCGCCGGAGGCAAACGCATCCCCTAACCAAAAATTATAGCGTAATGCCACTTCATTCGCGTAGTCTGAAAACGTAGCCGTACCTTTATCTGCTGCTACAACCAAGTAGGAATCTGGTTCATCGTAACAAACCACATCTTTAGGAGGTACAATTTCATTGTTAATACGATTATCGGTTAGATCGAGCAACGCGCTAATATATTTTTTATAACAGGCAACACCTTCTTCATGAATTTCATCGCGGCTAGCCTTCGCAGATAATTGCTTTAGTACAAAACCGCCCTTGGCGCCCGTAGGCACGATCACCGAATTTTTGACGCGTTGTGCTTTCATTAGCCCCAGCACTTCCGTACGAAAATCTTCACGCCTATCTGACCACCGTAACCCGCCCCGTGCTACTTTCCCACTGCGCAAATGTATCCCTTCAAAACGAGGCGCATAAACAAAAATCTCGACCATGGGCCGCGGTAATGGCATATCGCTAATTGCCATTGCATCCAGTTTAAAAGAAATAGTCTCCTTATATTGGCCTTGATCATCTTTTAAGAAAAAGTTGGTACGTAAAGTAGCCAGGATGATTTCAAGGAAACGGCGTAAAATTTTATCTTCATCTAAACTATCTACCTCTAATAGTAACTCATTGAGGCGTTGTTGCAGGGTCAATATAACCTCTTGCGAACCACCCTGACGATTCGGGTCAAAGCGTAATTTAAACAAAGTTACTAATTCACGGGCAATATGAGAGTATTTTGAAAATGTTTCTTCTATATAGGCTTGAGAAAAAGTAAAATTAATTTGCTTTAGATATTTTGTATAAGCACGTATCATGGAGATTTCTCGCCAGCTTAAATTCGCCAATAAAGCTAAGCGGTTAAAACCGTCATTTTCTGATTCATTAAACCACACTTTTTCAAATGTTTCTTGAAACAATTCCTTAACTTCGTTGACATGCACCTCACGCGGCACATGGGTAGTCATAGAAAAATCATTAATCCATGCCAATCTCTCCTTCGTCAGGTGTATACAATAAGGTTGCTCTGTCAAAACACGCAAGCCCATATTTTCTAATATGGGTAAAGCATCAGATAAAGAGATAGGTGTATGCAAGTGATACAGTTGAAACCGATACTGATTTTCGTCGCTGTCTAAAGGCTTAGAAAAGCTCATCTCCAACATATTCTCCGTCTTTAATTTTTCTAAGTGCGCAATGTCATGTACCGCCGCGCGCGGTGTAAACAGTTCGATATAGCCGGCAGGGAAAGCATTTTTATAGGAAGTGAAGTATTGGCTGCCTTCCTCTTCACCAAAGAAATCAATCAGCTCTTCATACAAATCGTCTTTCCAATTTCTAGCAATGTGCCTTAACTCTTTTTCAATGGCCTTAATATCGTATTGTAATGGCTCACTGTTATTAATGCGGATCAAAAAGTGAATGCGCGCTAATACGGATTCACTAAAAACTGTTGTTTGATATACCTCTAAACCATTAAAAGCCTTAACCAATATATCCTTTGCTGCATCCCCTAGTTCAGTCGTATAACGATCACTAGGAATAAATAATAAGCAGGACATGAAGCGGCCAAAAATATCACGGCGCACAAATAGGCTAATACGTCGACGCTCTTGCATTTGTAGAATGCCTAAACACAACTCCAATAACTCTTCTGGTGAACTTTGGAATAAATCATCGCGGGGAAGAGTTTCTAAAATATTCAGTAAAGCCTTGCCCGCGTGCCCAGAGGGAGATAGCCTAGAGTCTTGCATCACCGCTCTTACTTTTTGCCGTAATAGAGGAATAGCATAGGGTCTGCTGTTATAAGCGATGGAGGTGTATAAACCAATGATACGGCGTATGCCCACCACATTGCCTGCTTCATCAAATACTTTAATTTCAATTTGATCCGTATAAGTATGGCGATGCACTGTGGATAAACGATTTGTTTTTAAAGACTCTATATAAATATTCTTATCTAAAATAATACTTGTAGCCTCTGGTGGCAATTTAGAAAACTGTCTGGATATTTTATTAACGTCAAATTCTCGCAATACCCCAAGCCCCGTGTCCTCAATGGGTTTTAAGATCCAAGCACCCGCTTCATCTTGCAATAATTTATATTCACGCCACCCCATAAACGTAAAATGGTTGTTACACAACCACTTTAAAAATTCAATCGATTCTGCCAAAGCACCTTTATTCGCTGTGGCTACGGGCAGCTTTTCTAAAATGTGCACCGTCTCATCTACCTTAGCCATGATCTTTGGCCAATCTTCCACACATAAACTCACATCGCGTAAAATGCTTTCAAAAGAATGTCTTAAATCCGCTATAGTTGCTTCATCCGTAATACGATCAATCTCAATAAAAATCAATGCTTCATTGTTAGTGGAGTTCTCATCCGTACCCATAGGATAAATTTCTGTGATTTTGTCGTCTTTATCGCGCATGACTTTAAAGGCGCCTGTATGGTAAATAGTGTGGACCATTATTCCGCGTCGATTCAATTCCATTAAGAGAGAATCGACCAAAAATGGCATGTCGTCTTGTACTAATTCCACAATGGTATGAACGGATTGCCAGCCCATCTCTTCAAACTGCGGGTTAAAGATACGTAATTTAACTTCTCCCGGTTTGCGGCTATACACTTCATTCCAAAATGAGACGCTGGCACCGTACAGATCCATAATATCGTGAACGGTTAAATCTTCGTAGGAAGCGGTTGCATAAAGATGATCAATAAATTGAATAAATAAACCCGCATGCGCTGGGCTCATTTTCTCATGGGCTAGCGCTGCCAGTTGTGTAAACACTTCACGTCGGCCAGTTCCGTTGCCAGCTGAATACGCCTTAATGCTCTCTTTACGGATAACCGCTTGGCGAATTGAAGAACGATCAGACATGGTGTGTAACTCCTCGTTATCTTATACTCATACTAATTCAAGATACAAATAATACCGCTGAAACAGACTGTTTCACAGGTTTATTTAGAAGGGCGGCTCGCACGCCGCCCCTACAGCTGCCTATTTAGGGCTTATAGCCATTGGCTACAAACCCTACTTCTTCCCGCAGATAATTGGGCAAAATATGCTCAGGATCCATCCATTTTTTATCCTTATAGGCCTGGATTGCTAAAGCGACCATGTCTTCGGCAATCGGCACCTGATCCGCCGCCGATATATAACATTTATTCAGTCCTTTCGCTAGTAGCGAATACTGGGTAAAGCCGCTCCCCGCCCCCACCCAGTCGGATGAAGGGGGCATCGCCACAGCCACACTTAGCAGCGATAAATCGCCTTCTGAAACCATGACGTCACTATTACAGACAAAACTGTGACGGTAAACTTCCTCTTTGCGGGCATCCATCAGGATAATGACTTTTTTATCGCCATAGCGCCTATAAACACCTTGCGCCAATACGGCCAGACTATCTATGGCAATCACCTTTTTATTCCAGGCAAGAGCTAATCCTTGCGCCACAGCCACTCCTATGCGTAAGCCAGTAAAACGGCCCGGGCCTATGCTAACGGCTAAAGCATCTAAATCGGCACCTCCTACCCCGGCTTCCTGTAATACCGCATCTATTAAGCTTAGGATATGTTCGGCTTGGTAATTTTCTGCGGTCGCCTGGCGATGCCAATGGCGATCGCCATTGCTTAAAGCCACGGATGAAACAGCTGCGGAGGTTTCAAGGCATAAAATCATGCCATTTATTCCTCTAAATATTGTCGTTTATCTTTAACCCCTTTCCACTGATCCGCATCGGCGGGCGGGGTCTTCATATGTGTAATATTAGGCCATTTTTGCGACAATTTTCGGTTTAATTCTAAGAACTCTTTTTGCGCCTCGGGGAGCTCATCTTCGGCATAAATAGCATTAACGGGACATTCTGGCTCACACAGGGCACAATCGATGCACTCATCCGGATGAATAGCTAAAAAGTTAGGCCCTTCATAAAAACAATTCACGGGACAAACTTCTACACAATCCATATACTTACAACGGATACAACTTTCGGTTACGACAAAGGTCATTTCTCATTCTCCACAAGCAAAAGGGGTGCCGCAGCCTATATGATATTCTGATTGCTTATCCTTTAGCGGCTGGCTCTCTGCCCATTCTACCACTGCTGCTATCCCTTGTGCACCACCAAAAGCACTGGCCGCAAATAGCGGCTGCTTTAAGCTTTGTTCCAAAATCGCAACTCTGTTTTGATCGCTTAAGGTTAAACGGCTTAAATCAGCCGCCGTACTGTGTATACAGGGAGCACATTCTAGGCTACGATGGTGCAAGGGGGAAAAACCGGCACGGCGGATTAAACCGTAAAAACCAGGGGCTGCTAAATTATACAGGGGCTGCCACACGCGTCTATCACCAAAATGCGGCGAATGGCTTTCCCACTCTTGCAATAGAACATCGCCACGCGCAGGCATTACATGCTTCGGTAAAATAATGACCGCTTCGCAACTGGGATCAACCTCGTCTAAATAGTCTAGAAAAGCAAATCCTTTTAACCATCCCGCGCACCCTGAAAATTGCGCGCTGAAAAAGGCTTTACGCTTTAGCGCCAATTCAGACCAGGTCATTACTGCAGATAAAGTTTTCACTGTAAATCCATAGCCTAAGGCCAAGGCTTGCCCTTTTTCAAGTTGCTGCTGCCAAATATCGCTAGAGGATGCAAAACCTGTGTCTATATTGCAAACACTCACATTGTCTAGCGCATTTTCATGCGCCCATTGTATTAAAGCGATAGTGCCATCGCCGTAATTACCAAATACTATGTGCATGGTTTTTCCACATTAAAAAATGATCCCGCAAACCAGATTGCAAGCTTTCGCTCAATACCGCAGAAACTTCTAAATACCACGCATCAGGCAAATCAAAGGCGGCACATTTAACGGCATCTTTTTCAGTCATGAGCAGCGTTTTATTTTTATAAGCCAATAATTCCGCTTCAGTGTAAGCATGATGATCTCTAAAGATCTTTGCCTTAGCCTTTATTTGCAATGCTTGCAATGTCTCTAAAAATCGTTGCGGATAGCCAATGGCTACAACCACCTCTACACTTTTATGGGCAAAGGCCTCTAAAGATCGGGTTAATTCAGGTTTTAACACTGAACGAAAACAGTGTGGCTCTAGAATAAAACGGTGTTCATACCTTGAATCCCTGCTATGGTAAATGACCCAATGGGTAGACTGCAACCGTTTCACAGATTCACGTAAAGGACCGGCAGGCAAACAAAAGCCATTGCCAAATTGACGTTCCCCGACAAGGATCAATTCCATCGCTCTACCCATGGCTAAGTGTTGTAAGCCGTCGTCGCTTAACACCACATCGCAATCGTGGTGCGCCAGCAGCATCTTCACCGCTTCTACGCGCTTAGATCCTATGGCCAATGGACAATTTAAGCGCCGCGCCAATAGCAGGGGTTCATCCCCTACCAGGCTTACCTCACTAGCCGCTGTCACTAAGCAGGCGCCTTTTAAAGTGCCACCATATCCCCTACTGACTATACCTGGTTTAAAACCCATTTCTTGCAATAGTTCAACAAGCGCAATGATAACGGGGGTTTTACCTGTACCACCCACCGTTAAATTACCGACTACAATAATTGGCACTTCAAAGTGCGTAGTGCGTAAAATACCACGCCTATACAAGCTGCGGCGTAAAGCCATTGCCCCTTGCCATAATAGTGACCATGGCCATAGAAGATAGCTTAAAAAATTTCTACGATACCACCAATTCATATCACCTCAGCACCAGACTGGGTCCCTGATTGAAATTGCATCTCATACAACTTGGTATAATAACCTCGTTGCGCTAATAATTGTTGATGCGTGCCTTGTTCAATTATCTGCCCGGCATCCATAACCACAATATGATCAGCCGATTCTATGGTTGACAGCCTATGTGCAATTACCAAGGTGGTACGGTTTTTCATTACCGCTTCTAAAGCTTCTTGAATATAACGTTCCGATTCGGAATCCAATGCGGAAGTCGCTTCATCTAAAATTAAAATAGGCGCATCCTTTAAAATAGCGCGGGCAATAGCCAAACGTTGTCGCTGCCCTCCCGATAATAATATACCATTCTCGCCGATTAACGTATTTAAACCTTCAGGGAATCGGTCTATAAATTCCATAGCATGTGCGGCAACGGCCGCTACACGGATTTGCTCATCACTCACGTCTTCCTCTAAGCGACCATAGGCAATATTATTAGCTATAGTATCGTTAAACAGTGAAACATGTTGCGATACTAAAGCAAATTGTTGCCGTAAATTTTTTAAACGATAATCAAATAGGTTTATACCATCAATTGTAATACTACCTTGCTCCACATCGTAAAAACGCGGCAGTAAACTGGCAATAGTGGATTTACCACTGCCAGAACGGCCGACCAAAGCCACCACTTGTCCGGGCCGTATGCTAAAATTAATGTCTTGCAACACCGGACCTACTGCAGGTGAATATGAAAAAGAAATATTTTTAAATTCTATAGCGCCTTTAACACGTGGGGTTTGGTACTGCCCCTCATCGCGCTCATCAGGTTTATCCAACATTTCAAAAATGGTTTCAGCTCCAGCCAATCCCTTTTGGATCTGCACGTTTAAGGTGGTGAGATCTTTAACTGGCTTTAACAATGCCAACATAGCGGCAATCATCGCCGCAAAACCACCCGCGGTCAGTTGATGATCTACGCCTAACTTAGAAGTAGCAACATAAATAAATATGGCCAACACTAAAATGCCCACCATTTGCACGCTAGAGGTGCCAGCGGCTTTGGTCACAATGATTTTTAATTCTCGGGTCATACTGGATTTAATGGCCTTATAAAACTTTTTCATTTCATAAGATTCGCCACCAAAGATTCGTACTACGCGATAACCCTCAATGGCTTCTTCGGCCACATGAGCAATATCGCCCATAGAATCCTGTGTTTTGCGACTCAACTTCCTTAAACGAGCGGAGCTTAACTTAACGGCAATTGCCACCACCGGACCTGTTATCAATAATAACAGACTTAATTTCCAACTTAAGCTAAACAAAACCACCAATAAGCCCAAGGCTAAAAAGCCAGATTGCACCAATTGCGTTAAGGCATCTGTACAAGCCGATGAGACTTGTGTCGTGTTATACACGATCAAAGACAATAATTGTCCCGATGATTCTTGATCAAAATAACGGCAAGGTAAATGCAATAACTTATCAAAAATGGCTTGCCTAAACTTAACCACAATACTGCGTGAAACCTTGGCCATCGTATAATCGCCCGCTAAACTCATAAATGAGCGCAGGGCAAACAAAACGATGATAAGTAACGGCAGCCACTTTAAAAAAGTAGGGTCAGGTGCCACAAAGCCTTTGTCTAATAAAGGTTTCATCAAATAAGTAAATAAGGCATCAATGCCAGAATAGGCTATGTTAGCCACTACAGCCATGAGCAACCAAGGCCAATATTGCTTAGAGTAGGTAGTTAAGCGTTTGTATAAAGCCATACTGTCGCCAGTGGGTTTACGCCTTAAAGGTTGTTTGTGTATTACTCTCATGCTGCTCCTGTAGTGCCATAGCGACAAATGAGGCAGTATTATATGCTAAAACACCCTCCATTTGATACCTTTTTTGAACATTTTTTGCTGAAAAATAGGGGCTACTAAGGTATCTTGTTGAAAAAATGAGAATTTTTTCAATGTTAGACATGACCCGTGTCGGTCATAAGCCAGAAATGAAAGTTTCCATGCTAAATCGAAGTATTTATTATGATTTATATCTTCTTGAGAGAAGGGCGGCTCGTGAGCCGCCCTTCTATAACAAAAATGCGAAACTCACTTAAACCGCATCTCTATTTCCGCTTCCCACTCTGTAGGTGGCGGGGTTTGCTCGTAGATGCGGCAGCTTTGGATATAAAAATCTAACACGCCATCATTCGGGTTGTCTTTTAATAATGCCTCAAAACCTTCCCTTGCTGCTTTGAAAGACCGCTGTACATAGGCTTCATAATAGGTGTTAAATAGACTCAATTGCTCTATGTGTAACACCCGCTCTTTGTCATCGCGGATACTGTCTAATAATTGCCATACGGTCATAGCATCCGCCCGCCCCAGTAAACGGATTCTCCCCACCGGGCGCAGA
>JAJNBM010000059.1 GCA_021156165.1 Gammaproteobacteria bacterium
AACATCATCGACTAGGCCAAATGCTTTAACATGCCCTTTTTCCAGCCATAAAGCCTTTTTACAAAACTTACGGACTAAGTCATTAGAATGCGATGAAAAAACCACGATGTCGGATTCGGCAACCAGTTGCGTCATGCGCTGTTTTGATTTTTCCATAAAGGAGGAATCGCCTACGCCCATCACTTCATCTAATAGTAAAATTTCTGGTGAAAAACTGGTGGCAATACTAAAGGCGAGGCGCAGCTGCATACCATGGGAATAGGTGCGCACTGGCATGGCTAAATACTCGCCTAGCTCACTGAATTCGGCGATGGCTTTCTTGTTGGCTTCAATATCCTTCTTAGACATACCGCGTAATAAACCGCTTAATACAATATTCTCATAACCAGTCGATTCACTATCAATACCTAAACCTAAATCCAATAAAGATGAGATGCGCCCTTTGATTTGTACGTGGCCTATAGCGGGTGTATAGACTTTTGCTAAAACGCGTAACAAGGTACTTTTACCAGCACCGTTGTGACCGATCAAAGCTAAAGTATCGCCCGAGGATAATTCCAGACAAACGTCTTCTAAGGCACGTACGAAGGTAATGCTGTTGCTGGGCTGTTGAATGCTTCCACCTGTAACCAGAGACGCTAAACTCTTTTTTAAGGAACGCGTATTCGCGCCATAAATGGGGAAATCTAAGGTAACATGCGATAACTTAATGGTTGACATACTATTACACCCAAAATGCAATACGATGACGGCATCTGGCCAAAACAATAACCATCAAGGCTAGGCTCATTATCGCTAATATGATGCAATAGGCTAAGGTATTGGTAGAAGGTATTTGTCCTAGCAGCGGCGCGCGTAACAACTGTATTAACTGGTAAAAAGGATTGAAATTCATCAGTGCTTGTAATTTAGGCGATAACATAGAATGCTGCCACAAAATAGGCGTTATTAAAAAGCTGATTTGTACTAAGCTTGCCACGATAGGTTTCATATCGCGGAAGCGGCTACCTAGGATGGCCAGCAGTAAGCCAAAGCTATAGCCTATACTTAAAAACAAAACTAAACCGAAGATGAGATAAAGCATACCATCGGCAGTCGGCGCAATTTTATAATAGATTAAAATCGGCAGCACAGGCAAAATATTATGCAGTAAGACGATGAAATTACGGGTTAATAAGCGCAGAATATAGATGGAAAAGGGCAAGCAAGTTTGGCGTATGAAACCTGCATTTTCAACAAAAGCTTCATTGGCTTCGAGGATAATGGATGAAATAAAAGTCCAAGTGATTAAGCCTGTAGCCAGATAGGGATAATAAGTAGATAAATCAATTTTAAATAATTTAGCGTATAGAAATCCCATACTATAAATCATAATGGCAGTGCTGAGTGTGATCCAAAAGGGGCCTAGCTGTGAACGTCTATAACGCAAGCGTATGTCTTGCCAACCCAGGCTCCACCAAATACGCCAGGCAGCTAAACCTTGCCGCAGATCGGTGATAGCCGGGCGCAGATGGAAGGCGCGTGGAAGAGATATTGCTGTGATGCTATTGTTCAAAAAACACCCTATTCATTTTGCCGAGGGCCCTATTGAACAGAATGATAGCATAGATGCAGAAAATAGAGCAAGGGGAGTAGAGATTCATCAAATTACCTTAATAGCTTATCTAGGTTTTTAAGTGCTTCAACAATCCTATTCTGTTCTGCTTCAGTCAATCCAAACCAAAGCGGTAGGCGAATCAAACGCTCAGAAAGTGCATTGGTGTTTTTAAGTTCTCCCTCAGCACGCCCATAACGCTGGCCCGCGGGCGAGGAATGTAAGGGCACGTAATGAGATACCGCATTAATATTATTTTGATTAAGTTCATTTAGCACTTGCTGTCGATTTAGTTTAGGGGATAGCAATATATAGTACATATGGGCGTTGTGTAGGCAATCAGCCGGGATCATTGGACGGCGCAGTAGTCCTTGATTTTCTAAAGGTTCCAATAAAAGATGATAATAATTCCAATTCTTTAAGCGTTGCGCTGTAATTTTATCTGCCTCTTCGAGTTGTGCCCATAGAAAAGCGGCAATCAGTTCGCCTGGCAAGAAAGAAGAGCCTAAGTCTTGCCAGGTATATTTGTCGACTTCGCCGCGAAAGAATCTAGAGCGATCAGTTCCTTTTTCACGAATAATTTCTGCTCTTAAGGTAAGTTTTGGATCGTTAATTAAAAGAGCACCACCTTCCCCCGAAATAATATTTTTAGTTTCATGGAAACTATAAGTGCCTAAATCGCCTATACTACCCAGCGCTGCTCCTTGGTAGGAAGACATTACCCCTTGAGCGGCATCTTCAACGACTTTTAGGCCATGACGACGCGCAATGTCCATGACGGTATTCATTTCAGCAGAAACACCGGCATAATGGACTGGAGCAATTGCCTTAGTGCGTGTGGTGATGGCGTTTTCGATTAGCGTTTCATCTAAGTTCAATGTGTCTGCACGTATATCAACAAATACGGGAACACCGCCACGTGATACGAATGCGTTGGCCGTAGACACAAAAGTATAAGAGGGCATGATGATTTCATCACCGGGCTGAATATCCAATAATATCGCCGCCATTTCTAAAGCTGCAGTACAGGAGTGGGTTAATAAGGCTTTATGGCAAGCGCCGTTTTGCTGTAGCCAGTTATGGCATTTTGCGGTAAAAGGCCCATCGCCTGCGAGACGGCCATTAAAATGCGCTTCGGCAATATAATACAGTTCTTTGCCAGTCATATGAGGCCGATTGAAGGGTATAGGTGCGTTTTTCATTTTATGAGGGCTCCTGGAGATGATTTTTTACGATATAGGCTGTGGCTGTATTTTAGCACGAGCAATATAAGAAATAATAACCAAAAAACGGGTGCAATCCAGGCAAAACGGGCAGTATAAGATTTAAATTCTAAGCGGACTTTTTCTGTATTGTTGGGCAACCATACTCCTTGAAATACACCATTGATAAGCATTGTTTTAGCAGGAACCCATTTTGATGCATGAAAAACTTGTGCCTGCCAGTCAGGGTAAAATTTTTGGCTAAGGATAAAAATAGAAGGGCCTGTTTGATGTACTGTAAATTCTAATTTATCCCCCTGATCTAACTGTTTAAGTGGAATATACTGTGGCAATGTTCGTGGATCATCAATTTGTAATTCATCCGTATAAAATTTTTTATTGCGGGGTATCAGTTGTATACTTTCACCCATCCGCGATATGACTTTATAAAAATAAACGTCTGAATTTTTACCTTGGTAAGATAGATCTTTATGGCTTAATTTTGTTGCAGATAAAATTAAGCTTATATTGCTCATCCAAAAAGGTGTGCTGCTATAATTCGGCAAGATGCTACTATTCCAACGGCCATAAGTATTTACTTCACCACCCAATTCGCTAATTAAATGTTGGTAACGAGTGGAGGATAAACTATTATAACTGTGTATAGAAGGTAATCCTAGAGGTGCATTGAAATTAGGAGGTAAAATAGATAATCCAGGCCCTACCATGGCGAATCTAGAATTAGAGGCTAAGTTGGCACGAACTTTCTCGATGAATGCCGAAGTTTTTGGAGTTTCTTTTAGATCTTGATGAAACATCAGTGGATATGATTTTGCCATTATTAGAATGGTAGCACTAAGTAATAAAATAGGATAAGTTTTTCTATATTGACTAGCCAGTATAATTATTACAATGAGTAGAGTATAGAGAACGGAGATATGCAGGGATAGCCCTTGTCGGTGAACAAAAATAAGTCCTAAAACAATGGCGAGAAAAAGGCAGCTCGTGGAAAGCAGCACAGCTCGCGAAATTTTTTGCGGATTAGAACGTTTGACTAAAGCATCTATACCGTAAGCAACAATGAGGGTTAATGGCAGAAGAAGAGTCACCAATGGTGTGCAAGAAGAAAAATTAAACCCTAAATATTTGACTCCAAAGATATAAAGAAAAGGGACAACAGAAAATAAACCAAATAACAGCACGGCGAGCCACCATCCCCAGGTCTTTCTTAAGACAGAATAGAAACAAAAGACTGAAAAGAAGATCGTTAAGGCTGTGATGCTAAGGCCATTGTAGGGAAAGGGGTAAGTTGCTTTTAGGGGGCTACCTAATAATTCGGGAAAAGTGCTTAAAGTAAAAAAACGTGCAATATCAGGAAAATTGTTAAGAGCAGGCAATGTAGTTGTAAAAAAAGAAAGATCGGGGGAAACTCTAGCAGAGTTGGTTCTAATGTTGTATAAATCTAAATAGATGGGCAGTGCTAATATTAAAGCAAGCAATACGGCGCTAAGAGATAAAGCGCAAAAACGACCGAATTCAACCCACCCTAACTTTTGTTTTTTATAAAGCAGGTACGCGCCATAAGCCATAAAAAGATAAACATGAAAAATTACACCTTGCGGATAGGCTGTTAGCAGTAAGCTATAAAGGCTAAAGCTAAGCATATTCCAGCTCAGGAAGTCCATCTTTTTTTGCAATCGAGTTAATGCCCACAATGTTCCTGCTGCCCAGCACCCTATACCCAAGAACATAGGAAAAGTTAACCAGTACATAAATAAAGGGCAAGTTGCTAAGCCGATACCAGAGATTAATCCTGCTAGAGGCTCTAATTCAAGTTCTTTACAAAGTAGAATTATAAAAATGCCAGATAAAAAGCAAGTTAATAAAGATAACAAGGTAATAAAATAGTATGGGTTATGGGTGAACTGTGCTATGCCCCAAGAGAGAGGGTAGGCTGGACTGAATCCCGATAGATGGTACAATGGGCGGCCTAATTCGTTTTGTTTATCCCATAGCGCTAACCACCCGGAGCGAGCGCTATGAAATTGCTCATTGATCTCGGGGATATAAACAAGCTGAAAATCAGCGAATTTGCGATTTTCAATGAGCGAATGCGTTGCGTGGTCAGTTAAACCCATCTCTATAGAAGGATTATAGGGGCTAATAATTTGGCCTTGTCCCCAATAGTGAAACGTTATTGCAAAGAACAAAATAGCATAGCCTAGAAAGGCTAGGCGGTAGGAGGCAGTATTCATAAAATCTTTTCCCTAAAAAGATAACATAGAATCCGCCCAAGGGGGCGATCTCGTGCGTGCTTTAACATGGGTAACCATGCTGAGTTGATTTATGCTCAGGTATTTGTAAGTTTTTATACCAATGGTTATTGCTAACCATATCTTTTATTCTAGTCAAAAATCTGATGTTTCTATTCCTCATGTTCATCTAAATATAATTTCTCTATCTTTAACAAGTCACATTTGCGTGCTTTTACCCATTTGGCTGGAATACCAATATAAATACCCCATGGCACAGTAGGTTTAGTCACGAGGCTCATTGCACCAATGGCGCAACCTTCAGCAATATTTGCATCGGGCATTATGGTTGAATTGCTACCTATAATGACATGTTTACCCACTTTAACATTACCAAATTTTTCTTTTTTATATTTGCGGGCTATTGTTGGATTGGTTAAGGTTTCTCCAAGGTAATCATCAGATTGAGTAAAAATATTAACATAGTACGCCATTGTTACGAAATCAGCTAATTCAATTCCATTGACGCCACCAGCAAGATTTCCATGCACAGCCATGAATACATTTTTACCCATTTTGATTTTTCCAGATAAAACACAAAAATCATCAATTCGTGAATTATCACCAATTTCAATTTCATTAGCATTATAAATTTTTGCGCTGTCGCTAATTTTTACATTCTTCCCTAACGATTTAAAACTTGCCTGTTCAAGTTGTTGTTGTGTTAAATAAGCCATTACTTTCTCCTAAAAACAAACATCCGCATTGTATTATATGAAATAAAAGCTGAGGCAATTATTACCACCATTTGTGCTAAGTAAGGATTTATTTTTAATAAATGGATAAGCTCATAAAGTAACATCAAATTTACCGCAAGTAAAACCATATAAAAGGTAACATAGCGAATAATTAAATTGTGACTGTGGTATCTAATTGTAAAAACGATGGACTTATTCATAAAATAGCTTAATATTGTGCCAGCGCAAAAAGAGGTTGTGCTGGCAATTAAATAATTACATTTAAGGTAAATCAGTATAGCATAAATAAAATAAGCGGCTAAATTATAACCAATGGCGGCAAAGCTAAATTTTAAAAATTGCTGATAACGCATAATTAATTTCATAATCCATGCTTTTCCTCAAGAACATATAGTGGGCGCTTACGACTTTCATCAAAATTACGCCATAGATATTCGCCGATGATCCCCAATGTTAGCATTTGCACCCCTGAAGTAAACATAATTGCTACCATTAAAGATGGCCAACCAGCACTCGCGCCAAAAATAACCTTTTGAAAAATAACATAGATTGCGTAAGTTAGGCTGAAAATACAATCCAGCAGGCCAATTAAGGAAATCGCTCGAATGGGCATGTAAGAAAAAGCTAATAATGAATCTAATGCTAGTTTGAGTTTTTTAGAAAATGTCCAACGTGATTGGCCGATTTCTCGTGATTGGCGTATATAACGAATTTCGGCTCGTTTAAAACCGAGCCATAACACTTGAGCAAAAAGAGAAGTGTTTTTTTCTTCAATCTTAGTTAAAACAGCAATGACTTGTTTATCTGCTAAAAAACAATCGAAACCGCCTAGCGGCATATCTTTAATTACATATTTTCTCATTAACTTATAGTAAGTAGAAGCAAATAATTTTTGTTTAAAAGATTCATTACGCTCTTCTCGTATGGCTAAAACAACCTTGTTTCCTTCCAGATATTTTTCAAATAACTGTAGAATTAAAGTTGGTGGATCTTGTAAATCCGCAGATATCACCACGGCGCAATCCCCTGTTA
>JAJNBM010000018.1 GCA_021156165.1 Gammaproteobacteria bacterium
CACGCGAGTTGTATCTTAAATATTGTATCCCTTTATATTCGAAACAACCATATACTGCTGGCAGTGCTTTAGATTGTATCAGAAATACGAATGTTTGGGACTTTTTTGGCAAAAAACAATATGAATTTGATTTTTTGCCAGAATTACATAATGTGGAGATTCCTGTACTAGTTCTTACTGGCGAACATGATCCAGAACACCCACCTGAGTTCGCAAAAGCTATGGCTTCCCAGTTTCCTCGTGCACGGTTAGTTGTAGTTAAAGATGCAGGTGCACCAGCGTATCGTGACAAAGAGGAAGAAACTTTAGGCATATTGATTAACCAAGTAAAGGAATGGATTGTCCCAAATTCTAGTTTGACATACAGCGTAAGTTAGTAGGCGATAATGCACGCCTAAAGTTTTTACCTGCCCCCAAATTAACCATATTACCGACGTCGGGAATATGGTCATCCGTGCTATGTCCCGACGTTTCACAAGCAGTTTTGGCTTTAGACACAACATTTAGAAAATTATCCCACTTGCTATAGCCAAGTAATTCTTGCAGATCTCGCGCTAACCAAAACTCAATGCCCTCCTTGGTTTGTTGCGTATGAGATTCGAAGGTATTGGTTAAAATGTGGATAAATTCAGTTTTCATGGTAACTATTCCTAAGCAATTTTAGCTTTATTTTCAAGCTCTGAAAGTTTTTCATTTTCTTTTCTTTCTTCATCAGGAAAAACGTATATTTCTGTTAATATTCTCCTGGTTATCTCAAGCAGAAAACGAAGAGTATGCGCATCAAAGTCTTCCCAGTCATTCTCATGTAATTCTTGGCTCGTCAATGTATGGATGGATTTTAGCTTGTTAAACAAAGTGTCCTTTATCTGTGGTTGCTGCTTTTTTAAAGTTTCAATTCGCTCGTCAGATTTAATGAAACCAGATTCATTCTTTTCAGGTATATTTTGCTCTTGTAAAAATTTATAGATTGATTTACGCAGACAAGCAGATGCGCCGGTTAAAAAATTGCTCTTTAGACAATCACAAGCTTGACTTAATGGCTCTCTTATAGATGACGGTATTCTATCATCAATGGTGAAAAACGCACTGGGCTGATGATAAAAGAAAATATCATCCAGTTCTTTTGGATTACCCTTTTTATCCAAAATAGAAACTCGTGGAGTATATTTGCTAGTTCTAGTATCCGATGACTGAACATTTTTTCTTTCTTGCGGAGGGAAAGCAAACTTATGCCCACCACCATATTCAGCGCCTCGCTGATGTATAACAAGGTCGTACTTGCTTAAGTGAAATGAAGTTTTTCCACAATCGTCATCGTCACAGCAGACCCAATAATAATAAACGGTTTTGGTATTAGAGACATCAAAAGAACCTGTGTTGCTTACAGAATAACTAACATGTCGACGACCGCAAAAAGGGCAATTATAAGCTGAACCATTGATAAAATATTGTTTATCTTTATGGGAACGATCAAAGCTATTAGTCATAAACGTGTCTCTCCTAGTTTTTATTTTTTTGCATAGCGTAATATAGCATTAACACATCGCGCATGTACAGTATTAATGCATATAACTTAAAGATTTTATGCAGAATTTAGCAATAAGTTTTCTGGGACACGAAAAATGCGCCGCCCGCAGAGCTTAGAAATGGGCTGTGAGGACCGTGTGCCGCAGGACGCGGCACCCGAGCGTACAGGGATGTATTTACAGCGTGTCCGAGCAGCACTTTCTAAGCTCTGCGGGCAATTGCTAGCCTAAAGAGTCTACTGACTCAAAACCGGGCCTATATTTATCAAGTGGCTGAGCTTCAGCCTGATCAAACTATCCGCAAATTTCAGATAGTTCAAACCAAAGGAACCATAATTCAGTACAAATTTTGCTGCTCCTCCCAAACCGATCATATTCCCGATGTCGGGAATATGATCATCCGCATTATATTGTTGCATAATACGCGGGAACCTCATAAACCCCTACAGGGTCATCAGGTTTCTTCCGTACTTTTTATCTTCTGAAGCCAAGTTGTAGCTGTGAATGTTTTGGGCCATCATAAAGACTATCACTAATTTAATAGTGCTAGTTTATTTTCTTTTTCTTAAGACAAATCTAATCCCACCTTAATAACTGCACTGACTGAAATGAACCCTTACGCCCAATTTTCAACCTTCAATTCAGGGACACGAGAAAATTCAGCAACATTGTTTGTGACCAACGTCATATGCAGTGAACGCGCATGTGCAGCAATCATTAAGTCTAGTGAACCTATAGGTTTGCCATTTTTTTCAAGATAAGCGCGGATTGGGCCATAATGATAAGATGCTGTATCATCAAAAGCGAGAATATCTAATGGCAAAATGAACTCTTCTAAGGCCGCTTGATTTTTCTTAGGAAATTGACTTTTTTCAACACCATAGGTTAACTCAGAAAGTGTCACCGATGAGATAGCAATGTCCCCTACAGCAATAGAATCAAATTTACCGACTATTTCTGGCGGCTTTTTCTTAATAATGTAAATGCAGATGTTTGTATCCAACATATATTTCATTTAAAAATATCTTCCCTATCTTGTTGTGGGGGTTGTTCTCTGGTACTCATAAAATCTTTTGAAAATTTACTGAGGCTATGAAACAAAGAATGCCATTTGCTTTCAATAGGGAACAGTACAGTCGCATCCCCTACCTTTTTAATAAAAACTTCAGCACTATTAAAGCGAAATTCTTTAGGTAACCGTACGGCCTGGCTTTGGCCATTTCGAAAAATTTTAGCTGTCTTCATGATAATTTATCCTTTTTAGTATATATTTCTAAGTATATACCTGTAAAAAGTATTCTGCAACCATTAGGCTTTAGATATCCATACTTCCCCCTTGCGCATATCCGCTATAATTAGTACTATAAGGGTCCTATTTTAGAGACGGTGCATTGTGAGGCAACAAAATGTTAAAAATCAGTAAGTTAACCGATTATAGCACAGTGGTGATGGCCTATCTTGCCCAATTTCCAGAGAAAATGCACAATGCCAAAGACATTACCGCACAAACACATATTGCCCTGCCTACGGTCAGCAAGATTCTAAAGGCCCTCACTAAAAGTGGTTTATTGCTGTCGCATCGTGGCGCACATGGGGGTTATAGTCTGGCCAATACGGCCATGCAGATTACCATTGCCGACATCATTACCGCCATGGAAGGAAAACCGGGGTTGACCGAATGCAGCCATAACAATACGCTCTGCGCCTTGCAACCCACCTGTGCTATTGCCGGTAACTGGCAAACTATCAGTAGTATTGTTTACAAAACACTAGAAAAAATAAGCCTACAAGACATGATAGTGTTAAAAGGCACGCACTTACAACACTATTTCAATGGCGAGGAACACAGAAAATGACCAAACCCAACCAAGCACTGGAAACAATATTGCAGCAAGATTACGAGCACGGTTTTATCACCGACATTGAAGCGGATGCGCTGCCCCCCGGTATCAACGCCGATACCATACGGGCTATTTCCGCCAAAAAAAATGAACCCGAATTTATGTTGGCATGGCGTTTAAAAGCCTATGAATACTGGCGTCATTTAAAGGAACCACATTGGGCACACCTTAAATATACGCCTATAGACTATCAAGCCCTTAGTTATTATTCTGCACCTAAGTTAAAAGAAGGGCCAAAGAATCTAGATGAAGTCGATCCGAAGTTGATCGAAACCTACAACAAATTAGGCATTCCCTTGAAGGAACAAGAATGGTTGGCCGGTGTTGCCGTAGATGCTGTTTTCGACAGCATCTCGGTTGCCACTACCTTTAAAGATAAATTAAACGAAATGGGTATTATTTTCTGCTCCTTTTCCGATGCAGTGCAAAATCATCCCGATTTAGTACAACAATACTTAGGCAGCGTCGTTCCGCATACCGATAACTTTTTTGCCGCTTTAAATGCGGCGGTATTCAGCGATGGTTCTTTTGTCTATATCCCTCCAGGCGTACGCTGCCCTATGGAATTGTCGACCTATTTCCGCATCAATGCGCGTTCCACCGGGCAATTTGAACGCACGCTGATCATTGCCGATGCAGGTTCCTATGTAAGCTATTTAGAAGGCTGTACGGCGCCGCAGCGCGATGAGAATCAATTGCACGCTGCGGTGGTAGAACTCGTTGCTTTAGATAAAGCACAGATCAAATATTCCACTGTACAAAATTGGTATCCGGGTGATGAAAATGGCGTCGGTGGTATTTATAATTTTGTGACCAAACGCGGTGAATGCAGAGGCCATCACTCCAAAATCAGTTGGACGCAAGTGGAAACCGGTTCCGCTATTACTTGGAAATACCCTAGCGTGGTATTAAAAGGCGATTATAGCGTCGGTGAGTTTTATTCCGTGGCCTTAACCAATCACCATCAACAAGCCGATACCGGCACTAAAATGATACATATTGGGCAACACACTAAAAGCACCATCGTTGCCAAAGGCATTTCCGCAGGCTTTGCTCAAAATACCTATCGCGGTTTAGTCAAGGTGTTGGCTCATGCCGATGGCGCACACAATTACACGCGTTGTGATTCCTTGTTAATGGGTCAACATTGTGGCGCGCACACTTTCCCCTACATAGAAAGTAAAAATAGCCGCGCACGCATTGAGCACGAAGCTTCTACGTCTAAGATCAGTGAAGACCAATTATTTTATTTGGCGCAACGCGGCATAGACACGGAGAATGCGGTCTCGATGATCGTCAATGGCTTTTGTAAGGAAGTCATGAAAACACTGCCAATGGAATTTGCAGTAGAAGCAAGAAAATTATTGGGTTTAAGTTTAGAAGGTTCCATCGGGTAGGAGAAAATAATGTTAACAATAAAGAATTTACACGCCAGCATAGAGGATAAGGCGATTTTAAGAGGTCTGGATCTCAACATCAAGCCAGGCGAAGTGCATGCCATTATGGGTCCGAATGGATCGGGTAAAAGTACCCTAGCCAGCGTATTAGCAGGCCGTGAAGAATATCAGATCACTGCAGGTACTATGCACTATCAAGGTACAGATTTAAGCACCTTAACGCCCGATGAACGCGCCCATTTAGGTTTATTCCTAAGCTTTCAATATCCTGTAGAAATTCCAGGGGTGTCTAACCTCTATTTATTAAAATCGGCCCTAAATGCCAAACGCAAACAAGCGGGCTTAGAAGAAATGGATGCGATTGATTTTTTGACCATCGTGAGGGAGAAAATGAAATTGCTGCACATGGATGACAGTTATCTCTATCGCGATGTCAACAGTGGTTTTTCCGGCGGTGAAAAGAAACGGAATGAAATTTTACAATTGCTGTTGCTAGAACCGAGCTTATGCATCTTGGATGAAACCGATTCGGGTCTAGACATAGATGCATTGCGTATCGTCGCTCAAGGTATTAACTTGATGCGCAATGAAGAACGCAGTATTTTACTCATTACCCATTATCAACGCTTATTGGATTACATCAAGCCCGATGTAGTGCATATCCTATCTGGAGGTAAAATTGTTGCCGAAGGAGATTATCGTTTAGCCACCCAATTAGAAGCCGAAGGCTATGAGCCCTTTCTACAAAAAAAGGCTGGAGGCGATTAAGAATGAGTCACGACATGATTGACCGAAGCCTATTTGAAGCCTGCGCGGTACTTCCAGGCTGGAACCAAAACTCAAGACTAGAAGCTTGGCAAAACTGGCAATCTATGGCAATGCCAACGATACGCGATGAAGCATGGAAATACACGAATCTTGCCCGGCTGGAAAAAATCGCGTTTGTGAGATCGCCCTCCACCCCCTCTACCCTAACATTAAGCGATATTCCTTTGACTATCCCAGAGGATCGATTTTGTTTCATCAATGGTTCATTTAATCCAGCTTTATCTGCACCTTTAAATGAGGATAGCTATTTATTATCCCAACGCGCTTGGCCGCTCGTTCCTAATAAACTCCACACTCCCCGCTCTTATTTTGAGCGTTTAAACGCCGCGATGTTGAGCGATGGCTTGTATTTAGATATTAAAAGCAGTACAAACCGTCCTATTTATCTTTTGTTATTGCAAGATAAAACGGTAGGGTCTAGCCAGCATCATTTACGCCATCGTATTAAAGTGCATGCGGACGTGAAATGCGAAATCGTTATTGTGGATTGGGGCTTAGCCGATACAACGGATTTGACTACCTATCTTATTGATATTGAACTAGAAGAAGGTGCAAAATTAAATTGTACCCATCTTAAAAAGGCAGCAATGAAGGGCTACCACATACGCCAAACCCATGCGCATTTGGCTAAAAATAGCGATTTTAATCATTTCAATTTTGATTTTGGCGCCAAACTATCGCGTAATGAAATTTCTGCGCACTTAAACGGAGAGCATGCGGCTTGCCAATTAAACGGTTTAGCTTTGGCTAGAGCACAGGATCACATAGACAACCAAACACAAATTATCCATCTAGCGCCTAAAACCAATAGCGTAGAACAGTATCGTGGCATTATCGATGATAAAGCATGTCATGTTTTTCATGGCCGTGTTTTAATCGATGCCGATGCACCCGATAGCATCGCCGATCAGCAAAATAAGAATATGCTATTGACCTCCACTGGACAAGCGTATGCAGAGCCGCAATTGGAAATTTACAATCAAAATGTGCAATGTATACATGGCGCTACCGTGGGGGATATAGATGAAGAGGCTTTGTTCTATTTACGTTCACGGGGCTTAAGCGATGGGATCGCTCGTCAATTGTTGATTTTTGGTTTTGCGCGCAATATCTTAGAAAGCATCGAAGATAAAAATTTGCAAAATGAATTGGCACTTTGGATTAAAACCCATCTGGCTTTAGACAGCGAGCTTATTTTAGAACTCTATGAGGAGCACGATCATGAAGACACTCTCTGAGGCCGATATAGCCCGCATACGCGGTGAGTTTCCTATCTTAAGCACCAAAGTTAAAGCTCACCCCTTAGTATATTTAGATAACGCCAATACTAGCCAAAAACCGCAATGCGTTATAGCCGCCCTAGACGATTATTATAAACGTTATAATGCCAATATATACCGCGGCTTATACGAATTAAGCGAATTGGCAACAGCAGCTTATGAAGGCGCGCGCTTACGCGTAGCACAATTTTTAAATGCTAAGGACGAGTGCGAGATTATTTTTGTTAAAGGCACCACTGAGGCTATCAATCTGGTGGCACAATCTTACGGCAGACCCCTGCTCAAACCGGGCGATGAAGTATTGATCACAGCCTTAGAGCATCACTCCAATATAGTTCCCTGGCAAATAGTGTGTCAGCAAACTGGCGCTACCTTACGCGTTGCGCCTATTAATCTGCAAGGCGAAGTCATTCAAGATGCCTATGAAAAACGCTTATCCGCAAAAACCAAAATAGTCGCTATGGCGCATATTTCTAATGCGTTGGGTACTATCAACCCTATCGCAGCCATGATTGCCAAAGCACATGCCGTAGGTGCAATTACCGTCATTGATGGTGCGCAAGCAGCGCCCCATACTGCCATCGATGTACAAGCCCTAAATTGCGACTTTTACGCCTTTTCCAGCCATAAAATATATGGCCCTACGGGTTTGGGGATATTGTATGGTAAGAAAGCCTTATTAGATCCCATGCCACCTTATCAAGGGGGCGGTGAAATGATTAAATCGGTTACGTTTGAAAAAACAATCTACCAAGATCTTCCCTTAAAATTTGAAGCAGGCACGCAGCACATTGAAGGCGCTATAGGTTTGAAGGTTGCGTTGGACTACCTCACGCAAATAGGCCTTGAAGCTATTCAACAGCACGAACATGAATTACTGGCCTATGCCACCCAATTGGCGCATGAGTATAAGCTGCGCATCATAGGAGAAGCCAAGGAAAAAGCCAGTATCTTATCCTTCACTTTGGATAATATACACGCACACGATGTGGGCACTATATTAAACCATTATGGCGTCGCCGTACGCGCGGGTCATCATTGCGCCATGCCCGTGATGGAATTTTTCCAGGTACCGGCAACGCTACGCGCTTCTTTTTCTTTTTATAATACCCAGGCCGAAATTGATATTTTGTTTAACGCCTTAGGCAAGGTACGGGAGATATTTAAATGAATAAAACCATCCGACTTGAATCTGCGCACACCATCGTAGGGATAACCCCCTGTGGTTGCCCTTTCGGGCAGGCACGGGGGCCTGCCCCTACGCATGACATTGGTAGAGACCGAGGAGTAGTTACAAATGAATGATGATTTAATGGAGCTCTACCAAGAAGTGATCATGGAGCATAACCGCCATCCACGCAATTATGGTGTTTTAGCGCACGCCAACCGTGAGGCGTCTGGTTTTAATCCCCTCTGCGGCGATAAAATCCATTTAAAATTACAAGTGGATAACGACCATAAGATCACAGCCGCAATGTTTGAAGGTAGCGGTTGTGCCATTTCCATTGCTTCGGCTTCCTTATTAACGGAAATTTTGCAGGGCAAAATGGTTGCAGAAGCATATACCCTATTTGAACAATTTCACGAACTCTTAACCGGACATCCCACCGATATTCCCTTAGGGAAATTAGCCGTATTCGCTGGTGTAAGTGCTTTCCCGGCACGCGTCAAATGCGCAACTCTGGCTTGGCACACTTTAAAAGCAGCTTTGCTCAATAACAATGCAATTGTTTCAACGGAGACAGGTCATGAATGATATGAGCGCTAAAGATGAAGAGTTAAAAGACCGTATTATTAGCGCCTTAAAGGAAATTTACGATCCGGAAATCCCCGTCAATATTTATGACCTAGGATTAATCTATAGAATCGACATTGATGAAAAGGCCATCGTACATTTAGACATGACCTTAACAGCTCCGGGCTGTCCCGTAGCACAAACCTTTCCCATTCAAGTTGCGGATGTCATACGGGCTGTTGAAGGTGTGGAAGATGTAGAATTGGAAATGGTATGGGATCCACCCTGGTCGGTGGAGCGGATGACAGAAGAAGCTAAAGTGGCTTTGGGGTTTTTTGACTAAGGAGAAGAATATGACTGCACATTGGCTTACAGTTTGCGCTAAAGAAGACATCCCTGTAGGAGAATGGATTACCTTTGATACGGGCACAGAAGAATTACTCATCATCAACCTAGAAGGCGATATTTACGCTATACAAGATCTGTGCACGCACGACGGAGGGAATTTAGCCGATGGTCAATTAGATGGGGATGAAATCGTTTGTCCGCGTCACGGCGCGCGCTTTTGCGTCAAAACCGGACAAGTTACTACCCCACCGGCTTATGAAGACATTAAAGCTTTTCCTACCCGCATTCAAAATGGAGTGATTGAGGTACAGGTTGAGTTGGACTGATGCCAATGGGTTCCTAGGGGGCAACCCCCTGTGGTTACCCTCCTAGAGTAAGGCACGAGGGCCTGTGCCCCTACGAATTAGAAGAATGCTCAGGCATCGTAATCAACATAATGGCAGTTATCACCAACACACAACTGAAAATGATAAAACTCCACGTATATAAATGCAAGCCCCATATAGATATCGAAAAACCAACCGGATCTAAAAGGTGTAAACCAATTTGGCGCATACTCGCTGTAATCCCCGCTAACGCAGAAAAAATAACTAAGCCCCAATGACTCGCTTTTTCCCCATAGAGCAGATTGAGTAGAAGCCCTAGTCCTACAGCACATAAACCCACTCGTTGCAACAAACATAAGGGACAGGGGGCCTCGTGCTGAAAAAACTGCAGATACAAGGCCGATGCGAGTACAAAAGCAAGCATTAGAAGCCCAGCACAGATCAAATAAAATCTTAATTTTAACATTTTAATCCCCACTAAAAATAAAAATGCAATGCTTGCGTACTATCATGGTAAACCGAGACAACAATACCAATACAAACTAATATGAGCAGTACCTTTGAAAGAACATATCCTGCTTTTTTCGAATAGAGCTTGCCAATTACCATAGAGCCCAGAGACAGCAGTAATAATATAAAGAGTGGCCAAACATAAAAATCTTCTACCATTTTACCCTCCAATTTGCTTATTTTTTAATAATAGTTTAATCTATATATCCATCTGGATTAACCAAATCAATAAAACACTTATAGGGCATTTGGATTGCCTCATTATATAGTCCAGCATTAAAAATGATAGCGCGATCGGCGTGAAACACCCGCGATAAATAAACCGGCATTTGGTATAAATGGCCAAAGGGAGGTATTGCCCCACGTTCGCAGTCTGGAAAGTGGTGGCTAAATTCTTTTTCTGTTCCCAGCTCTACTGCTGGAGTTGAAAAAATTTTTTGCAAATAATGCACATCTACACGTTCACATGCAGGCACTACCAGCATAGTCAAACTCTCTTTGACTTTGACTATAACTCCCTTTGCATATTGATATCCCGAAACATGCGTCGCCTCGGCGGTTTCCTGTGCGGTGTAGGCGGGAATATGTGTGATACTCACATAACGCGCATGAGAATCATCTAGATAATGTTGTACAGTAACTGCTGCCATTCGACCCACCCCCACTTTAAAACATAATGGTTCTCTGACCAACTTGCCTTATATATAGAAGTATAGCCTAAATTGTGCTATTTTTGCGCTAAAATGTAACAGCAGCCCATTTTTTGTTTAATTTCTAACTAACTTCTTGTTCTACTTACATTTTTTTTAATTTTTTAAGCTCTGGGCAATAACCGCTATTTATTGATATGATGGCGACCAATTATTCTAATATGAGGTGATGGTATCATGGCAGCAAGTAAGAATTTGGTAAGACGCAGCCTTACAGGCCAGAAATGCACGACTTTAATTTCTGCTATAAAAGAAGGAAATATTCAATCTGTTACAACACAGATACAAGCCGATCCATGGTTGTTACACGAAGCAGTCGCGATCAGGAGAACCGCATTTCGCATTGCCATTCAATACGGTCATACCAAAATAATAACATTATTGCTTGAGAATGGAGTCCATATTAATGAACCTATAGGTTACAGCCAGACCGATGGCCGGTTCTTTAACGGAAACGGAAAAGATGATACCCCATTACTTTATGCAATCTCTACTGTGAAGTTATCAGTAATACCTTTCTTGATGGAAAAAGGAGCTGATGCTAATAAACCTAATAGAGACGGCAATACTGCATTACATTACGCCATTTACTACTTGCATTTTCCTTATGAACCGCTACTAGGAAAAGTAATACCATTCTTGTTTGAATACGGTGCCGACGCTACTATGAAAAATAAAAATGGTCAAACTCCTATAGACCTAGCTCAAGCTTATAATTATCCCCAACTCGCTGAGTTTGTTACACGCTGCTCAAAATACAGGGATATGTGGCAGCTCTGGGAGATGGAAACCCCTGAGTACAATAATTATTTCCAGTGGCTACCGCGAGAGATAATAGAAGAGGTCATCCCATGGGCAACAACACCAAAACCGTAGAAAGAAGAGAGGTTCTGCGCGCCCTGCAAATGTAGTAAAATGCACAGATCTGTCATCGCGAGCTTGCGAAGCAATCCATGGAAATATGGGGTAACAAAAAGAAACTTCTTGTACAGCGGGCCAATAAACAACGCGAAAACTTATAAAACAGTGGTTTTACCCCTGGATTACTTCGCAAGCTTGCAATGACGGTTCACAGCATCTTGGTATTACATTTAGAACCATCCCTATGCACCTATCATTATTCCCACTGTCTCAACAACGCCAGAAAATCCTCCTCAGTTAAAACTGGCACTTGTAATTCATGCGCTTTATCCAGTTTAGATCCAGGCGTATCGCCTACAATAACGCCGTGGGTCTTTTTAGAAACACTGCTGCTCACCTTAGCGCCCAGGGCTTCTAAGCGCGCTTTGGCCTCCTCACGCGACAAAGTTTCTAAAGTGCCTGTCAACACAAAAGTTTGCCCCTGTAAGGATTGGTGCAATCTTTTTTCCGGCTGCGGCCAATGCACCCCCGCAGCCAAAATTGCCTGAATGATGGCTTTATTGTGCGCCTCACTCAAAAAAGCATGTATGTGCGCTGCCACCACTGGGCCTATATCATTTAAAGCCATCAACTCTTCTTCACTCGCGCTATACAATGCTTCTAGGCTTTGAAAATGCTGCGCCAATATTTTAGCCGTTGCCTCGCCCACTTCACGGATCCCCAAAGCATATAAAAATTTGGCAAAAGTGGTTTTTTTACTTGCCTCTACCGCCTGCACTATATTTTCGGCCGATTTAATCCCCATACGTTCTAGATTGGCCAAAGTGTTTAAATCCAAACGATAAATATCCGCTGGCGAGTTCAGAATCTTCTGCGTAACCAGCTGATCAATCAATTTATCCCCTAACCCTTCTATATCCATAGCCTTGCGCGAAGCATAATGCACTATGGCTTCTTTGCGCTGGGCTGGACAATGTAGGCCCGCCATACAGCGTATAGCGGCTTCGTCAGCTACTTTATACACAGGGCTTGTGCATACAGGGCACTGCGTAGGAATGCTCACCCTGCGCGTATTTGGCGTTCTCTGCGCTAATACAACGCCTATTATCTCGGGAATGACATCGCCTGCACGACGTACAATCACCTTATCCCCTATACGGATATCCTTGCGCGCCATTTCATCCACATTGTGCAAGGTTGCGTTACTCACGGTAGCGCCACCCACAAAAACAGGTTCTAAGCGCGCTACTGGCGTTAAGATGCCCGTTCTACCCACTTGCCATTCAATATCTAGGAGTTGTGTTATCGCTTCTTCGGCGGGAAATTTATAGGCCACTGCCCAACGCGGCGCCCGTGTCGCTGTACCCAATTGCGCTTGTAAGCGTATATCATCTACCTTAACGACCACGCCATCGCTATCATAAGCCAAGGAAGAACGCCGTGCCAGAAGGCCTTCATAATACTTTAAGCAAGCCTCTATCCCCATCACTCGTTCGCTATCGCGATTGATTTTAAAGCCCCATTCTTTTAACGACAACAGACGTTCATAATGGCTATTGCTTAAAGGAATACCCTCACTGACAAAAGCAATTGTATAAGGGAAAAAACTCAAGCACCTTTCTTTCATAATACGCGGATCCAATTGCCGTAAACTGCCGGCAGCAGCATTGCGCGGATTTGCAAATATCTTCTGTCCTTTTTGGCGGGCTTCTGCATTTAAGCGATTAAAAATCGCTTTAGGCATATAAGCTTCACCGCGCACCTCTAAGTGCTGCGGCGGCGTAGCGGTACGCAATGTTAAAGGAATTTCGCTGATGGTACGCACATTATGGGTAATATCTTCGCCGGTAATCCCATCGCCACGCGTACCTGCACGTACCAATTGCCCCGCTTCATAATGTAAACTCACCGCCAATCCATCCAGTTTAGGCTCACAGCTATAGGCTATATCGCTCTGCTGCAATCGTTCTGCAATACGCCTAGCAAAGCCTCGTAACGATGCCTCATCAAAAACATTATCAATCGACAGCATAGGGAGCTTGTGGTGAATGCTGTCAAAAGCTTTAATCGCCTCAGCACCGACGCGCTGCGTAGGTGAATTGGCGCTGAAGTATTGTGGGTTGGCCTGTTCTAGCTGCAATAGTTGTTGAAACAAACTATCGTACTCACTATCAGGCACAGTAGGCGCATCTAAGACGTAATATTGGTAATTATATTCCGCCAAAAGCTGCCGCAACGATTGAATTTTCTGCAGAACATCACTATTTTTCTTCATAATTCTCTCTCATCTAAACCCTATAACCCATATTATCCCCCATTATCCGCTCCCAAGAGCGCCTTTTCACCTCAAAAAGAAACAAATTTTTGTAAATTTTTATGGATTTTCCAAAAAAATATATTTAATTTTGCTTTTTTTCCTTGTAAACTACCTCTCACCAGCTACGGATGGCACTAAAAACAGTAAAATTATGAAAATTTTTACTGTTTTTTCTCCAAAACCGTGTTGACATAAAAAAAATGTGCTATCTTTACTGGTGTCACGTTATGATAATGAATTGTTCCTTATCGTAACTTTAACTGTAGTGGTAATCAAGGAGAAGACAACATGGCAAAGTCCATACGTAAAAACGCAAAGACAGCAGCTAAACCTGCCCGTAAGAGCGTAGTTAAAAAGGCGTCACGGAAAGTGGCTTCAAAGGGTTCTAACGTACGTGAGAAAGCTTTGAAGAAACAAATGCAAGTCGTGGCAAAGAAAGTAGCCGCCGCTAGAAAAGAAGCAGCTAAAAAGATCGCCAAGATCAAGGCTGCAGCAGCTGCTGCGTTAAAAAAGCAATTAGCAGAAGCTTATAACAGAGGCGTACAGGAAGCTGTAGCTGCATTCAAAAAAGCTGAAGCTTCTTTGTCAAAAGGCGTTAAAAAGACGACTAAAAAGAAGAAGTCTACCGCTAAGAAAAGTACTGCTAAGAAATCTACAGCCAAAAAGAGTGTGGCTAAGAAATCGGGTGCTAAGAAATCTACAGCCAAAAAGAGTGTGGCTAAGAAATCGGGTGCTAAGAAATCTACAGCCAAAAAGAGCGTGGCTAAGAAATCGGGTGCTAAGAAATCTACAGCCAAAAAGAGCGTGGCTAAGAAATCTGGCATGAAAAAGAGCACTGCGAAAAAAGCTGTAACGCGTAAAGCTCGCAAAAGCGTAGCTAAAAAGCGTCCTACCGCTGTACGCAAGGCTAAACGACGTACTGCTAAAAGCCGCCGACCGGTTGCTGTAGCAAGCTAAATGCTTTTTTAGCTAAAAAATAGCCAAAAAGCCGCACTACCTTTTGAGGTAGTGTGGCTTTTTTTTATAGGTTCATCTTTTATAATCTCATCCCCATTGTCCTTGATGCACATAATTAACATTCGTTTCTAAAAATGAACTTAGTCGCTTCCTCGCCCATTGTTTCATGATATAGCTATCCGCATTGAGACGTCCGGATTGACCATGATTCCATAAATCAACGTTTGTCGAAGCGAAAAATGAATAAAGCCGGGCAAAATATTAGCACATGTAAGGAGAATATTAGGCTATAGTTGACGAAAATTTCCTGATATTTGGGCCGTTTTATTCTTTTTGCAACCGATAAACTAAATGGCTACAGGCCTCCACAGGGATGCGTAGGGGCAACTCTCTGTGGTTGCTCAATACGGACAGGCACGGGGCCCGGCCCCTATGCTGGAACTGCAACTTCTTTTTCTTTCGCATCCAACACCGCCTTTTCCTCAGCGCCTTCTAAGGCAGCCAATAAAGACGGCAAAAAAGCCGCAAATTCGCCACTACACAAAACAAACTCGGCGTCGAATTGATCTACCGTTGTTTCGTTGCTCACTTCTACCGCTTCTTCTTGAATTAAATCAGTAAACTGAATACGCTTGATACTAAAATCGTCTTCTAAGATAAAGCTCAAACGTTCTTGCCACATCATTTTTAAGCGAAATAATTCTTTGCCCGCTAATAAATGTTGGGTAACCTCTTCGCTTTCTATCGCTTGATTTAAACATTTAATTACATTTTTAGCTTGACGGGGATCGCGCAATTCGCAATAATCGTTAAAGGCAAAACCTTCCGCCGATCTCCCTTCAATCGCCCATTGCGTCAACGTACGGCTAATAGAATGCTCCACGCTGATGGCTTCCAGCTGAATATTGGGCAAAGATTTTTTCAATAGAATAATAAATTCTTCGGCTTTAGCACGGCGACTGGTATTGATGATTAACCACTGATGGCGTTTATCAAAATACGCATAGGTCACATCGCCTTTGGTAAAGGCTCTAGGCAATAAATGCAAAGTCACTTCTTCTTGCAACGCGCGCTTATCCCTCGCACTTACTTTACGCCCTTCTTGTTCTAAGGCTAATAATTTTTGCTGCACCTGTTCACGAATCACGCTTTGCGGCAATAATTTTTCTTCTTTACGCAATGCCAGCATGATACAACCTGCCGCTTCATGGGTTAAGCGATCGTGCCCTACCCCCAATGGTGACGCCCAGCCTATGGTTAAATGCTCTAACTGCCCGCAAGGTCTGCTGGGTAGATCTGCCAATAATTCATGCAATTCTTCCGCGTTGTATTCAAATGGACTTAAGACCCGATACGCCAGTATATTTTTAAACCACATATAAACCTCTCTGAATGGATCGGCATCATAACATATTTGGTTTCGCCATTGCCTTATTCCCTGTTTTATCATAAGCTATCTCCAAAAAATAAGGAGCTCCCTTCCCTATGAAATACCGCCATTCTGGCTTTACACTTATTGAACTCATGATTGTTATTGTCATCATTAGCATATTGGCAGGCATCGCCTACCCCAGCTATACGGCTTATGTAGAACGCGGTAGACGCAGTGATGGGCAAAGTGCGTTATTAGATTTATCCCATCGCATGGACCAGTATTTTAGTGAACATAAAAGTTATAAAGGGGCTACTTTAGCCCAGCTGGGTATAACAGAAACGTCGCCAGAAGGGTATTATAATTTGAGTATTAACGATATTTCAGGTAATAGCTATACCGCCAATGCCGTGCCCTTAGGCGCACAAAGCAGTGACAAATGCGGTACTTTAACCCTAAATCAATTGGGGCAACGCAGCTTCACGGGCACTAGTGCCACCTTATCAGAGTGTTGGTAGCATTATGATTTTGTGTCTAGATGTAGGTAATTCCCATTTGTTTGGCGGTGTTTTTGCCGACGATACCGTATTGTTTCGTTTCCGTTATGGCACACAACCCTCAGCCACCTCGGACGAAATCGGTGTATTCTTAAAGGCCGTGTTGCGTGAAAATAATGTCACCGCTGATGCTATTAAGCACATTGCCATTTCTTCAGTCGTGCCTAGCCTAGATTATTCCGTACGCAGTGCTTGCATTAAATACTTCGGTATTGAGCCTTTCCTTTTACAAGCCGGTATCAAAACGGGTCTAAATATCCAATACCGTAATCCGTTGGAAGTCGGCAGCGACCGCATTGCCAATAGCATTGCCGCCACCCATTTATACCCTAATCAAGATCTCATCGTCGTTGATTTAGGCACTACCACTAATTTTTGCGTGATCAGTCGCCATAAAGAATTTAAAGGGGGATTGATCATGCCTGGTATACGTCTTGCCGCTGAGAGTCTGCAAAGCAAAACAGCAAAATTATTTCCGGTAGAAATTGTCAAACCACAGCACATCATCGGCCGCAGTACGGTAGAAAACATTCAAGCGGGTTTATATTTTAGTCAATGGGCAACCATCCACACCGTGCATAACCGCATCACAGCGGATATATTTCAAGGCAAAAAGCCTTTATTACTGGGCACAGGCGGTTTTTCAACTCTATTCGATGATGGTTTATTTGATCATGTTGAAACCGATTTGATATTACATGGTTTGCGTATAGCATTGCAGATGAATCATTAAAATTAATAATCAAAGAAAAAGGTATTAAAAAAACCCATCTCTGTCTACCTTAAAGCGTCACTTCATCCACATAAAGATAGAATAAAATATATTTCATGCATCTTTCTAACACGATCGTCCACCGCTATTCATATATAAATCAAAAATTTACATTAATTGTCTGATTTAGCCGTACTTTATTTTAAATATGAGTAGAAAAAAACAAGTGCAACCCACCTACTTTTCTCTTAATAGCCGAGTTATCCACAGATTCTGTGGATAAACATGTGGATGATTGGGATGAAGCACGAAGGTAATATTTGAAGTAAACGGCACATTGATTTTTGTACTGATCATAGTCATAATTATGTATTATTCATTTACAAAATCGGAGCACTTCTTTGAGCAACTCCTTCAAAAAATGGATACACTCTTATATTAACCTGTATCAGGATTTACCCATCCCCCTGTGGATAGGTCTAAGTGCTGCCTTCATCAATGCATTGGCGAGTTCGGTTATAGTCTTCTTGTCGCTTTTTTTTACCAACCACCGCCATTTCAGCGTAGCACAAACTGGTTTGTTAATTACCTTATTTGGCATAGGCGCTACTTTTGGGGCTTATTTGGGCGGCAGACTCTGTAATTATTTTTCTTCACGGCGCATTTCTATCGTTTCATTGCTCATCATATCTGTCACTCTGCTCTGCACCCCCTTCTGTCACGGCTTTACTCTTCTGAGTGCTTTGATGATCGTGATGGGATTAGCCGCCTACGCCTTTGTTCCGGCTAATCGGCTGTGGGTTTTGGCACAGGCTGGCGAAAATGATAAAGTGCGTACTAACAGTTTACGCTACATGTTGATCAATTTAGGCTTTGGCATTTCCGTTTTCATTGATGGTTTTTTGGCCCATTATAGCTATTTTCTGTTATTTTTTACGAACGGCTTAATTATATTCGCTTCAGCTTTAACCTTAGCCTATGCTGGCGGTAAAGATGAACAAGAAACGGTTATACACGAAAAGAAAAGGCCTTTCTGGCAATTTCATATATTTGAAAGCAAATTTTTTGCGATACATTACTTTATCCTCTTTGTCGCGATAATGATGTATGCACAATTAAAAATAACCTATGCCATTTATTTGCAAAATCATTACCATATCACCACGCCTAAGTTAAGCTACTTATTTTTAACCAACTGTTTGTTGATTGTCGCCTTGCAAGTGTGGATCGTAGATAAGGCACGTCGCTTTGATCAAGCCATCGTTGCAGGCCTAGGCACTTTCTTAATTGGTTTCGGGCTATTTATTTTAATATTCGGAACAAATTATTATCTGGCCCTAGCTTCGGCTTGTATTTGGACTTTAGGGGAAATTTTAGCGCTGCCTGTAATTCAGATGTCGTTATATCATAAAGCCGAGGAAACATCACGCGCTGTGCACCTAGGACTGTACCAGTCTGTTTACGCCTTTGCTAACGTTGCTGGATCTGCCATAGGCAGTTGGTTGTATCAATTTTATCATGGCATTGTACTATGGATATTGTGTGGCTTGTGTGGTGCCCTTTGTTGGCGATTGTCTTATACCATACGAGAATTAAAGACCGTATAGATTATGAGTATAGCTACTTTAACCATTACAAATTATTAGCGGCAGGTGAATGTTCCATTATTCTCTACTTTTTCCTTTTCGGATCCTAATGATAAGGCTTTATTGCCTAGATATCCCACAGCTTTTTCTGCCATCGTTCCACTGGCAACCTTAAGTACCGTGGTAAGAGGCCCCTCTACTACCATATTGCTGCCATAGACCAAATTAGAGACGTGTCTACCAAAAAAACTAACTGCTTGTGCTGTTCTAGTCCAACCCTTACTGTCTATGTATCCTGCAGCACGCTCTGAACCTTTAGCCACTTGCTCAAATACCCCAGTTGTCAAGAATAACCATAGCGTATCAGAACCTGCATGTATTGCGGCTTGATATATTCCATTAGACGTATCATCCTCTACACTTTGATTTTGATAATGCTGCATAAAACTCGCCAAACCATAGCAAGCCAGATAAGTTATCTCTGCCGTATATTTAATCGTATCTGCGGTAATATCCTGTTTGCGCATAACTTGTTTCATCACCTCACATGCTCCTCTAAGAGTACCATGGGCTGCCGCTCGGCCCATAGCTTCAGCGTGTATCGGTATTTCCTCAGGCACTAACATTGTATATAGCTGCTCAGAAAGTGTCGGTAATGGTTCAGATTCAAATCCCTGTATCTTGTTCGGGGTAGGCGCTGGCGAAAAATTTTTTAGGGATGTAAAGAGCTGCGTCATTTCGAGAGTAGGGGTTGGCGTCGGCACAGGACTCGGGCTTGGGCTCGGGCTAGATAGTAAGTTCCCACTCAGCGGCCCAACAAATACTTCGCCTACATTTGTCCTGTCCCTACCAGGCCATTTCGTCGCCCCAATAATTATGGTGTTTGTATAACTACCGAGCGATATACCTGCTAATTTGATATCTTCGCTATCCTGCAGGTTATTGCCATCAGCAACTGTAGCATTTAACGCTGAAAGATTAAGGATGCTGCCATCGAGAAAATCTCCAACATCCACACCGTAAACTTTACCGCGACCATCACCCGTATTCGGCGCACCAATGACAAGATGAATACTACCGCTTTCAGGCTCAACTATAGTAATAGCTGTACCCGAGGCATCACCCCCATTTTCGCCTTCAATGGTAATACCATCTATATAATCAACAGTTCCAGGCCAAACGTCTCGGCCACGAAAACAATTAGTTACACCTTTATAGTTTCCATAAACATACCCTCCAGCACAAATATCACTTTTGTTATCTCTTCCTAACACATCCCCATTATTCGCCACAGCTCCTCCCATCCCGCTACCTACGGGGCCCGAAAGGGTAACCCCATTTATGCCATCATTTAAGCTGCTCAGATTAACCATTGACGGCCACTCTTCAGGGGGCCGATCAAAATAACAGTATACTTTGCTTGCTCCAGGCGCGCCTATGCAAAGATCAGGGCCACCATTGTTATTTATATCCCCCTTAGTAGTTACCACAGATGCAAAATCACCCGGTTCCTCGCCCGCAAAACGAGTCACATTCTCTAAATCTGTGACCATGCTTCTAGCAGGCCAAGTTCCTCGGCCACGAAGCCGATAGGCTCCGCCCGCACCATAATAAGCACAGGGTGCCCCCACGACAATATCGTCTATACCATCCCCATCCCCATCTCCGGCACTGACAGTCCAGCCGAAACAACTATCGGGCTCACCATCTATAATAATGATTTCAACATCACTGCTCGTTAAATTGGATAAATCAACAATGCGCTCGCTGGGCTCAAAATTTGGTCCACCCAGAAAAATAATCACTTGTCCGGCATTCCCTAGGGCGTTCATTGCTGTTGCAATGAGATCGCTAAAACCGTCCCCATTTATATCTCCATCCGTTATGGACGTGCCAAAGCAATCTCCTGTATAATTACCCACGATCCGAAGAATGCGGGTATCCGATATATTAAAGGTACCTGTAGATAGAGTAGGCACAATATCCACCACACCCGTATCATTGTTAAACCGAGGGGAACCTATACCCGTAGCCATGTTTCCAGTAATATTAATGGGAGTGACAGAGGCGCCCGTATCAGAATAAGGTTGGTCACCATTGAAGGTGGTCATACTATGGTTACCCGGGTTTGCAAGATAAATCTCACCCCCAGCCGTCATTTTTTTTGAAAAGGGAGTATCTTTCCTTTTCCATATTTTACCGGAAAAAGATTTTTCTCCCGCAGCAACCGAAAAAGGAACCCATTCTTCAGAGCGCTTGATCTTTAGCTTAGGAAGCTCAACTTTTTTCCGGCTACGCTCAAATCGCGTAAGTACAGGCCCCTTACCTTCTTGATAACCACTCAATCCTTCTTGGCCATTAGGCATAATCTGCACTCCCTGTGAACAGACAATATAAAAACTCCTACTATGCATAGTAACGTTATAAAAAGAATGCCGTCAAGCCCAGCTTCAAATGCACATTACGAACTCTTTTTAGGCGTTAAGATCCGTTCTCCGATATATTTTACAGCTTCTTCTGCTACTACTCCGCTAGCTATATTAAGAGCCGTATCCAATCCACCTTCTGTTATGATACTACGGCCATAAATCAGTTTGGAACTATGTTGTGCAAAGAAGTTCAGCCATTCTGCCGACTTATCCCAGCCTATGTCCTGCATATGTCCGGCAATTTTCTCTGAACCCTGAGCGAATAGAGCCAAGCCTTTATTGACTGCCAGCAGCCACAACGTCTCCACGCTTGCGCTCACGGAGGCGTGGTACACCGCATTCAACGTAGCCTCGTCTTCAACAGACTCGCTCCTATAATTTTGATAATGCTGTGCAAAACGCCCTAGCCCATAGAGGCCCATATAGACTCCCATGGCCGCGTTTTCACTCGTGTTTACGTCATAACCTCGTTCTTTCATACCCTGCTCTAACAGATGCCTTGTGCCTCTCAGTGCACCGTGAGCTGCTGATTCACTCATAGTTGCAACACGTAATGACGTTTCCTCTGTCATGAAGGATCTTTCGCGAGGTTCATTTCCCAAAGCATTTTTTTGTACACTTTGTTCGCTAGGTACAAATATTTTGGATTCATTGGGTTTCTTATTCCAAAATGAAAATGTAGAAGATAAATATTCCATCGCAGAATTGATATAACTTTTGCCTGCAATCACACCATTTTCATCAACCAATAAAGGATTAGCCTCATCTATCTCTATACCTTTATCTATATTCAACTTTGTAGCATTTAAATAGTCAGTTACTGGTGTAGTATAGCTTGAAGACCACTCACTCGGTTGGGTCATTATCTCTACTAGAACCTGTTGAGGTAACAGCGGAGTTTGCGGCGGTTCCACTTCCATATCGAAAAGATCCACGGCAATCGGCGGCGGTGTAAAGAAACCAGATAGGAAGCCTTCCCCGGGCATAGCAGCAGAGACACAGGGCTCATTATTCCTCGTAGCACAACAAGGCACGCAAGTCTTCCCAGCACTACAACTATTTTTGCATTGGCCTACACCCGGAGTAGGGGTAGGATTGCATTGCGTACGCGGGAGGGCACACACAGGCGTCGGCGTTGGTGCCGGTGTTGGTGTCGGTATCGGTGTTGGTGTCGGTATCGGTGTTGGGCTCGAAGCTGGTGTTGGTGTCGGTACCGGCGTTGGTGTCGGTACCGGCGTTGGTGTCGGAGTTGGTGTCGGAGTTGGTGTCGGGCTCGGTGTTGGTGTCGGCGTTGGTGTCGGTATCGGCGTCGGTGTCGGTGTCGGAGTTGGTGTCGGTACCGGCGTTGGTGTCGGCACCGGCGTTGGTGTCGGCACCGGCGTTGGTGTCGGAGTTGGTGTCGGTACCGGCGTTGGTGTCGGGCTCGGTGTCGGCGTCGGGCTCGGCGTTGGTGTCGGAGTTGGGCTAGGTGAGGAAGAACAATAATTTAACCCCGGATCAATCGATGCTATTGCACATTCCTCTTCTTGATACCCTTCTCGGCACTGCTTTACGTAATTCCAACTCTCCAAAGAGGTATAGTCAGCCTCATTTGTTTTTAATCCCGAACCAGCCACCGCACAGACCTTATTAGGCGGGGTAGGCGTAGGCACGGTACAAATCTCGTTCGCCAGACTCGTTGGAGTAATCCATTGAAGATTGGGGCATTCCCCAAATGGCATAACAAGGGTCGCGTTTTGCAAAAGCTCAAAATGAAATCGACCATCAATTGACGAACCATTTATAATGTTGTCATCTTCACATTGAATAATCACTGTTCCATTTCCATCACAGTGATTAAATAATCCCAGATTATTTGGCAGCGCCATTTCTCTCCATTTCATAGTGGAGCAATCACCCAATATTTTTATGACTACAGGCACGTGTGATGTCAAATAATTAATATATAAATCGGTCACATTTGTGAATAGAAGATTCATTTGGGCGCTATCAATATTTTCTGCGCCCCAAAGTTTAGCTCCCGCCATAGAAGCGGTCATATTCGTAATATAGAATTCATAGAATGTAGCCCCATCAAATACGCCATTAATCGAGGCTCCTATTCCCCCATTGAATATCATATTGGGTGCAATCAAGCAGGTCGATGGAAGCTCAGTTGATTCAAAACCTCCAGCGCAACCACTTGCAGTAGCGCATTCAGTCAGCTTCACACAGTCGGTATTGGTATCAAAGCAATTCGGATCCCTTAAAATTTCGTTAAGTTTATCTTGCCCACATACACTACTTGCTTTAACAGGATGACTATATTGTCGCATCTCCCTTCTTTTTTTAGGACGCTTTATTCTATGTGGAAGTGTATGTATATCTGTATTAGGCGGCATATTTTAGTTTCTTATCCTTTTTTAATTTCTCATCTATGGTGCTACCGTTGTAAATTGGCACCCATTAGGAATCGCTTGGCAATATGATACAGGAGGGGGTAGAGCTGGAGGCCATAACGTTGAATATCCCGCTATCCAATTTCCACCCGTTCCAGTGGCATTTTTATAGATATTATTCTCAAGCACTAGGCTGACCCTAACCGCGCCTTGATAGCCACCATATAAACAAGCCGCTTTCCCAGGTGGCCCCGCTGTTATGTTAGCAGAATTAAAACTAATAACGTCATACTGTAGTACTTGATTTTGCGGATAGGACTGATACCATCCTCCGCTAGCGCCATACGTTCTTGTTATACTATCATATTGCACATCGGATGCCGCTGGACAGAATCCGGTTACGGACACAAATGGAGTTATCCCGCCCACTTGCGTGATACGCTCATCACTGATCGCCAAGACATCCGGCAGACGCACCGCTGGGGTTTGCACCCATTTAGAGAGTGACTCTGTAGCTTCAGTATTCTGCACTTTATTTTGCGGCATGGCTGCTTTTTTCACTGACGGTGTATCCCATATCACACTCACATTTACCCCATTTACCCAAAAATTCCGCTCTGTCGTATGATCTTGCGTATAACTCGAATTTAAACCTGCCGATAATGCCCTATTCTGTTTAGAGTTCCATATCCAATTTAATCTTGCCGCATAATTATCAAATAATTGGGATAACGTGGTTTGCGCTTGAAGTTGCAGATTATCCTTTAAACTTTGTTCTAAACGTATATGGCCACCAAGCCC
>JAJNBM010000060.1 GCA_021156165.1 Gammaproteobacteria bacterium
TTTACCGTATTAAAAATTGCTATTCCTGTCTTAACCATAATTGCCTTGTTTTCCACCGGGCTACATAAAGAAAATTTTGGTACCTCCATGCAAGAATTTATGCCCTTTGGTTGGAGTTCGATTTTTGTCAGTGTAGTGGCCTGCGGTGTAGTGATGTCTTTTAATGGTTTTCAATCACCACTCACCTTTTCCGAGGAAATAGCCTCACCTAAACGGCAGTTACCTATCGCCGTTTTAGGCAGTATTGCCATTAGCTTTGTAGTCTATATACTATTACAAATTGTTTTTGTAGGAAGCATTTCTCCTTCTGCTTTAGCGCACGGTTGGGGCGAAATCAATTTCAGATCCCCTTATGTACAATTATTGATGCTGGCTAATTTTCAACTCTTAGTATCCGCTGTCTACATAGGTTCAGTCGTATCGCCTGGAGTCTGTGCCGTTACTTTTGTTGCGTCTAGCGCGCGTATCATGTTTTCCCTATCTCGTGAAGGCCATATGCCCAAAGCTTTATCCACCCTGCACTCTAAGTTCAGCACCCCTTGGAATGCTATCATTATGAACACCCTAGTTGGCTCTATATTTTTGCTGGTTTTTAAAGGTTGGTACAGTTTGGTCGCGGTTATTTCTGTGCTGCATCTATTTTCTTATGTACCTGCACCCATCGTTACCATTGCCAATCGATTAAAACACGGTCGCTCTGCTCGTAAATCAGGACACTTCACATTGCCTTTCGCGCATGTGTTAGCACCGGCACTGTTGTTCTTACTGTCGGTTCTCATCTTCAGTGCTGGCTGGCCTTTAGCTGATGAAATGGCGATTTTAATTGTCCCCGGTTTAGCTTTCTATTTTTACTATGAATATAAGGAAGACCGCGTAGGCTCTTTTTGGGACGCTTTCAAAGGAGCATCCTGGTTAGTCTTCTACATCGTCGGCATTAGTCTGATTACTTATCTCGCCAATCACACCGGTGAAAGTACCCAAATCATCAGTCATTCCGCAGGGATCTGGTTGTTGCTGGTGTTGTCTGTAATCACACATATATATGGCGCTTATTTTGCTTATAGCGCTGAAACGTATGTCAGAGGCAGTAGATATAAAGAGGACGATATTCCTTTCCCCGCAGTACCGGAGTAGACGGATACTCATAGCAATGTGATTTTAGGCGAGATGGCAAGCTCCAGCGCAAAAGAAGTGTATTTATACATACTTTTGTGAGGGGCGCAGCCAAAAAAGCCTACAATCAAAACACGAAAAGTATATTTATTTATTTTGAGCTTTGTGTCTTAAAAGATGATCCATAATCACTAAAGCCGACATAGCATCCACGATAGGCACAGCTCTAGGCAACACACAAGGATCATGGCGGCCAGCAGCAGCTAATAATACCGCTTCATGCGCCTCATTCAAAGTCTCTTGTCTCTGCCCTATAGTTGCTACTGCTTTAAACGCAACTCTAAAATAAATCGTTTCGCCAGTGGAAATACCCCCTAGAACACCACCCGCATGATTTGTTTTCGTTATGACATTACCTTTTTTTAAAATAAAAGCATCGTTGTGCTCGCTACCCTTCATCGATACACCCTCAAAACCACTGCCTATATCAAAACCCTTCACCGCATTCATGCTGAGCATAGCCTTACCTAAATCCGCCGACAATTTATCAAATACAGGTTCACCTAGACCAGCGGGCACATTACGGATCACGCCTTTAATGATACCGCCTACCGAATCTTGCTCTCTTTGAACGCTTTCAATGAGCGCTATCATTTCTTTTGCCACTTTTTCATCCGGACAGCGAATCGGATTATTCTCAATGGCAACCAAGGTAACTTGATTGTGATCAATATCGGTGCGTATAGAACCGACTTGTTCTACAAAACTCAAAATTTCTATATTGAAATATTGTTGTAAATATTTTTTGGCAATAGCTCCCGCTGCAACTCGTGCCAAGGTCTCTCTGGCACTGGCTCTACCACTGCCACGAAAATCTCGTCTACCATATTTCATTAAATAGCTGAAATCGGCATGCGATGGTCTATAAACCGATTTAAGATGTTCATAATCTTGAGGTTGCGCATCCGTATTGTAGGCCAACAATAATATAGGCGTGCCGGTTGTTTTGCCTTCAAATATACCGGATAAAATATGGATGCGATCGGCTTCTTTGCGTGGCGAGGTGATAGCACTTTGCCCCGGCTTTCTGCGGTCTAATTCTTGTTGTATGTCATTTTCATTGATTTCCAAATTCGGCGGACAGCCATCTATAATAACAGCAACCGCACCGCCATGCGATTCACCGCAGGTAGTGATCTTAAACATTTGGCCAAAGCTATTTCCAGGCATAATTTATTCTCCAACTATTCCAACAAAAAATAATGAACTGCAGCCTGCTCTTGCTTAAGCACTACGTTCTTGCTCCACTGTCATTGCGAGCCAGTGGGCGCAGCGAACAGGCGCGGCAAAAAATGCGAGCGCAAAGCGCGGCGAGCATTTTTTGCGCACGCAGTGCGCCCGAAGGCCAAAGCACGAATGAAGTGAGGACTGAGTCCATCCAGGGGTAAAAATCACTGTTTTATAAGTTTCTCCGCCATTTATTAGCCCTGCTATAAAAAATGTTCCGTTCATTACTCAACATTTTCCTGGATTGCCGCGCTGGCCTCGCTGCGCTCGTCCGCTCGCAATGACGGTACAGTGCAACTTCATACACCCCAAAGCCCCATATAAACTATCTTCTTTTATTTCTTAACAACTTCATCAAACGCGCGTCTTACCGTCTCATCGTCAACAACATGAGCAAATCGGTTTTCAGTCTCATAAACACTACCCAAGCCATTCAATAATACATAATGTACTTTTTCATCGCGTTTCTTTTTGTCCAACTTTGTTTTTTGAATAATCGCTTCCAGGTCAAATTTTTTCAGATCAGAAGTGCTAATATTTAACCGTTGCAATAGGGTTTTTATAAATAGATATTGTTGCGCCTGTAAATACCCTCTGCGCTCGGCGATTTTTGCTTCCAGCAGCAAACCCAAAGCTACGGCATAACCATGTAATAATTTATATTCGCTCAATTTTTCTAAGGCATGACCTATGGTATGACCCAAATTTAAAATCGCACGTAGGCTATTATCTTTTTCGTCTTTCTCTACAACTGAAGCTTTAATACTAACAGCGCGATGTACCACATCGCTTAACAACACCTCATCGCGCGCTAAAATACGCTCTAAATTTTGATCTAGAAATTCTAGACTTTTAACATCGCTAGTGAGATACATCTTAAATGCTTCAACTAAGCCATTTATCAAGTGTTCTTGTGGCAATGTGTTTAAGCAAGCAATATCGGCAATCACTGCCTTAGGTTGCCAAAATGCACCGATGAGGTTTTTCCCTTGCGGTGTATTTATGCTGGTTTTCCCTCCTACTGAGCTGTCTAACATGGCTAATAAAGTCGTAGGCACCTGGATATAATCAATGCCGCGCATATAAGTTGCAGCAACAAATCCTGCTACATCTCCTACCACGCCGCCACCCATAGCTAAAATAACACTGTCTCGATCACAAGCCTCCGCGAACATTTCGCCTTCTAACCAACTTTTAGTTTGCCCATTTTTAAAAACTTCTCCCGCAGGAAAAGACAATAATAAGGTTTTATGACCCGCTTTGCTCAGGGATTGGTGTAGTGAAAGTGCGTACAAAGCTTTTACCGTATCATCTGTGATAATAACCGCTGTACTCCCCACTTTGGGCAAATAACTGTGTATATTTTCTAAAAATTTCGCTCCTATGTGGATAGGGTAAGAATAGGCTGGTTGCTTGGGAAGATGAACGGTAATCGGATTTAGCATGATGAATGTATCTCTGCTAATTGTAACAGTACTTTTTCGGTTTCTTCAAAATTTAGACAAGGATCGGTTATGGATAGTCCGCCTAAATCAATGTCTTCAGGCTTTTGTACATTAACGCTTTGGTTGCCTTCTTTAATAAAACTTTCAATCATAAATCCTTTGACTAGGGTTTTTAAATCAGGCCTATTTTTTAAGGTTTCCATGACCTCTAGAACGATCTTAGACTGTAAACGGTGATCTTTTTTGCCGTTCACCAGGCAGTTATCATGACTTACATCGATAATAACTGAGGGATTTTGTATAGCTTGCGCTTGCATATAGTGATTAATCTCTTCCAGATGCGCCACGGAGTAATTTGGAGCATAATTCGAACCGCGCAAAACCAAGTGCGCATAGGGATTACCCTGCGTTTGAACTTCATAATGGTCAAAAACAGTCACGTGTGGATGTTGTGCCGCAATAACGCCATTCACCGCTACTTTTAAAGAACCATGTGTGGCATTTTTTAAACCCACGGCGCAATCTAAACTAGAAGCAAAAATACGATGTTCTTGGTCTTCTGAACTGCGCGCCCCTATAGCAACCCAGGAGAGTAATTCTAAAAACCCCTTAGCATTATGGATGAATAAGGCTTCGTCCGCAATAGGTAAACCCAGTTCAACCACTTTAACCATCATCTGGCGCGTATACCGAATCCCGGCTTCAATATCCGGAGCGGCAAACAGATCGGGTTGGTTGATGGGGCCTAACCATCCCTTAGTCGTGCGAGGTTTTTGAATGTAGACGCGCATCACCAATTTTAAAGCATGTCCTACCCTTTGATTCAGTTTCGCTAATTTCTGGGCATAGTCTAACACCGCTTCTTTAGGCCAAGCAGAACAAGGACCGACAATGATCAATAGCCGTTTATCTCTACCCCCTAAGATCGACTTTATTTCGAGGCGATCTTGCACGATATGCGCTTCGGCAGCAGTTGACAATGGAAAAGCTGCTATAACATTTTCAATAGGTGGTAATTTTTTTATAATAGTGTAACTCATGAACCTTCTCTGATTTTATTGTGATTTAATATTTTTTCTACGGCCGCTAACACCGTACTACCATTATAGATATGAAAAGTGGCCAGTTGGCGATAAACCGCATCGCGTACCTTCCACAAAATGTTAAAACTGGCACGGGGTGATTCATCTGGGAGAAAAAATGAGGGCATTCCATTAGACATAATGCGTTCAAATACCAAGTCATACGGGGCAGTGATGTGGATCACAGTATGACCTTTTAACAAAGCTTGATTGTCACCATCCATAACCGTGCCGCCACCCAAAGACAGCACTGCGGTTTTTTTTGATAGCGTTTGCGCAAATACGCTTTTTTCTAATGTCCTGAAATAAGCTTCGCCATGCGCGCGCGCAATATCGCGGCAGTTTAATCTTTCGCCTTGTTCAGCTGCATATACGTCTTCAATTATGGCATCTAGATCAATGAAGGCACATTGCATTTGGCGGGCCAATTCTAGCCCTATGCTGCTTTTGCCTACGTTTTTAAACCCTATCAATATAATCATTTTTTACCTCCATATTAGCATCCAATGATTGCATCAATGATACAAAATTGGGGAAAGTTTTATGGATGGCATGGGCATCGCTTATTTCTGTTTTGCCTTCTGCACACAAACCTGCAACGGCTAAGGCCATAACCGTGCGGTGATCATTGTATCCTTTTACCTTAGCGCCCCGCAATGCGCTAGGATAGATAGTCATACCGTCTTCATAAACTGTCACTTTGGCGCCCATACGGTTTAAACCTTCACTCATCGAATGAATGCGATCCGTTTCTTTAATACGCGCTTGACGCACATTAGTCAGCTCCATTTTACCCCCGGCGTAAGTGCCAATTACCGCCAAGGTGGGTAACAGATCGGGAATATCATCGGCATCAATTTTTAACCCTTTGAGTGGACGACCTCCTTCAATGATTAGACCTTGTGTGTTTATTTCAATAGCTGCGCCCATTTTTTGTAAGAGGTAAACTAATCTTTTATCCCCTTGCGGATCTGCCATATCCAGACCATGCAATTCTACACGTCCATTGCACAGCACAGCGGCGGCAATGATGTAGGAAGCAGAAGAAAAATCACCCGCAATAGTGGCTTTGAAAGCTGAATGCTTTTGCCCACCTGGAATATGGTAAATATCGCGATTTTCTATGGCTGTATGTTGATAGCGTATACCGAGTCTTTTTAACCAATCTAAGGTCATATCCACATAAGGACGTTCGTGTAAATCTCTCACCGTAATTTCGCTGTCCATAGAAGCACAAGGCAATGACACCAATAAAGCCGATAAATATTGCGAGGTAATACCCTCTACTTCGGCTATACCGCCATGCAATCGCCCACAAACAGAAATAGGTAATTGGCCTTCTTTAGCCAAATAGTCGATGCGCAACCCTAACACACGTAAAGCCTTTACCAAAGGTCCTATAGGTCTAGCACGCATTTGTTCGCCACAGTCTAGGATGATGGGTTTTTCCGC
>JAJNBM010000061.1 GCA_021156165.1 Gammaproteobacteria bacterium
GTATTGATAGCCATCTTTCTCGCCTGTTTATTGTTACTCAGCATGTTGGGAATCATTTATATTAGAGGACATGAACGACAATTGACCAGCGAGCTGCAATACAATCGCCAGCAATACGATGATATGCTGGTAGCGCATTCACAATTACTATTGGAAAAGGCCACTTGGTCACAACAAAGTCGTGTGCAAAACGTTGCTGAAACGAAGCTGAATATGCAATTGCCCAGCAGTAAAAATGTCATTACGGTGGAATAATATACTCTTCGCATTTGATTCTTAGGCTTTATTGCCACGCCTATCTCGCACCAGTCATGTAGAGCACTACACTCCTGGTGCTCGAGGACTAGTCTTCTCCCCTATAGAATCAACTGCTATGAGTATATATAGTATCGCTTTATAAATACGCAAATTTAAAAAAGGAGCGGGTATTTAAGTGAGTTTTTATACACGCCATACCTGGCGATGGGTTATTTTATTAATTTGTTTGAGCTTGGCGTTTGTAGGATTATTAGCTAGATTTGTACAATTGACGGTAATCGATCGCTCTTTTTTATTAAAACAGGGCGATGCCCGCAGTCAACGTATCATTGAACGTCCCGCCTTGCGCGGCATGATAACGGATAGGGATAAATATCCCCTGGCCATTACGACGCGAGTCTCCTCCATTTGGGTGGATCCCCAAAAATTTGTTGTGAGCGACAATAATCTTAAAGCTTTATCTACCTTGCTAGGGGATAGCAGGGCAGTGTTACAGGCGCGTCTAAAAGCAAATAATAGCAAAGAATTTGTTTATTTAAAGCGGCATATTTCGCCGCAATTAGCCCAAAAAGTCATGGCGTTGAATTTGCCGGGCGTACATAGCCTTCATGAATATCGTCGTTATTATCCCGAAGCCGATGTCACCGCACAGCTTATTGGTTTTACCAACATAGATAACCGGGGCCAGGAAGGTATGGAATTAGCCTATAATCAGAGCTTAGAAGGCACACCCGGTAAAGAGAAAGTATCTAAAGATGGGGTGGGCCACGTTGTAGCATTGTTGGGAATCGTTCGCACCGAAGAACCAGGCAAAGAATTGGTCTTAAGTATAGATCATCGTATTCAATATTTAGCGTATCGTTATTTGGCCGATGCTGTAACCCAAGTGGATGCCGTCGCGGGTTCGGTGATCGTATTAGATGTCAAAACGGGCGAGGTGTTGGCTATGGCGAATGTTCCTTCTTATAACCCCAATCAAACCGTGAATCCCCGATCAGATTCATTACGTAATCGTTGCGTTACCGACGTTTTTGAGCCGGGTTCGACCACTAAAGCTTTTAGTTTGGCGAATGTATTGGCCCAGGGGAAGTACACCCCAGATAGTTTAGTGGATACGAATCCGGGTTGGATGGTATTGAATGGGCATGTGGTACGGGATCCCGAAGGCAACGATGGTGTTATCAATATGACGACGGTATTGGTCAAATCGAGTAATGTGGGTACGGCTAAATTAACGCTGACCACCCCCCCAAATAGTTTGTGGGAATTATTGCACAAAGTGGGTTATGGACAATTGACGGGCAGCGGTTTTCCTGGAGAAGTGAAAGGCAGTTTGCCCTTGCATAAATGGTCTGATTTTACTTTGGCAACGTTATCCTTTGGGTATGGCTTATCTACAACCCCTTTGCAGGTGGCCAATGCCTATGCCACCATCGCCCGGGGCGGTATTAAAATGCCTGTGAGTTTGGTTAAATTAGATCATCCGCCGCAAGGTGAAAGGGTGATGGATGCGAAAATAGCGGGGCAAATTAAGCTGATGCTAGAAGCGGTGGTCGATCAAGCAGCGGTGAAAGCACAAGTTCCAGGCTATAGGGTATTGGGCAAAACGGGAACAGTGCGTATGCTTGCATCTAGTGGTAAGGGTTATGATGAAAAACGCCATATTGCTTTTTTTGCAGGGGCGGCTCCCGCTTCTGATCCTCGCCTAGTGGTGATGGTGGTATTACAGGAACCGAAGAAAGGCTATTATAGTGCGCAAATTTTGGCCCCTGTTTTTAGCCAAATTATGGGTGGGGCGTTAAGAGTACTGGATATTGCGCCAGATAAAGTGGATAATAAGGATAAATATCTATAATATTTACTTGAAAATACGAAAAACGTAGGGCCAGGCCCCTGTGCCTGCCCTTAACCAGGGCAATCACGGGGGGTTGCCCCTACGATATTATAATAATCCCTAGAGCAGACATAAATGGTTAAACTCAGTCAATTGTGTAAAGATTTTACGGACATTAGCGCCGATGTCGATGTTGATATCCATGATTTGTGTGAAGATAGCCGCGAGGCGAAAGCGGGGGATTTATTCATTGCCCGCCGGGGTGAGATCAGTGATGCGCGTAAATTTGTAGGAGATGCCTTAAGAAAGGGTGCTGTTGCTGTTTTATATGAAGTTGCCGATGGCCGGGGGCTTTCTATGCAGCATTTAGAGGGTTGGGATCCCCAGGTGCCGTTGCTGCCGGTTAGTCGCATTGATGAAATCTTAGGGACTTTGGCTAAGCGCTTTTTTAACGATCCCACACGTAATATGGCAGTGATAGGTGTCACGGGCACCAATGGTAAAACATCGGTTACGCAATATATCGCCCAAGCCTTACGCACGTTGCAATTTCCCTGTGGCATCATAGGCACTTTGGGTTATGGTATGAAAGAATTAATTACTACTTCGCATACTACCCCTGATGTGATCACTTTGAATCGCTATTGTAGCCAATTTAAAAGTGAAGGCGCTCGCGCTATCGCCATGGAAGTTTCGTCTCACGCCTTAGAACAAAAACGTATTGCTGGCTTGCACTTACACATGGGTATTTTAACGAATCTAACTCGCGATCATTTAGATTATCATCAAACTATGGCTGCGTATGCTAAGGCTAAGCGTAAGTTGTTTACTCATCCGGGTTTAAAATTAGCTATTATCAATGCTCAAGATGAATTTGGTGTGGATCTATTAAAAAGTTTGCCACATAATCTAAGTAAATTGGCGTATGCTATAGATAAACCGGTTAAAGGTTTGGGCAATATTGCGCAAATTTATGCTACCGACATCGCTTTATCGAATCAAGGTTTACACTTTAAAGTAGAAACCCCTATGGGACAAATTGCGGTTGAAACCACCTTATTGGGTCATTTTAATGTGGCCAATGTATTAGCGACCATCGGTGCTTTGTTAAGTCTTAATTTTTCTACTACCGATATTGAACGGGTATTACCTTTATTGCAAAGTGTCAATGGACGCATGCAAATGTTAGGTGGGGGCAAAAAGCCTAGAGTGGTGATCGATTATGCCCATACACCCGATGCGTTAGCTCAGGTTTTGTTGGCCATTAAAGCGCACAATCCAGAGCGCATTATTTGCATTTTTGGTTGCGGTGGGGATAGAGACAAGGGCAAAAGACCTTTCATGGGCAAAATCGCCGAAACCTATAGCGATTATTGCATCATCACCAACGACAATCCACGTCACGAAAAACCCCTGCGCATTGCCGAAGAAATTGTTACTGGCATGACACAAAAAACACAACGTACGATTATTTTAGATCGCAAAGAAGCCATATCCGTAGGCATTCATAAAGCAGGATTAAACGATATCGTATTAATTGCAGGTAAAGGACACGAGACCTATCAGCAAATTGGTGATATTAAACATCCTCTTTCTGATATGCAGATTGCGTTAGAAGTATTAAAAGATAGATGATGTTATAAAAAGAGGAAAACTGTGGCGCATTTTAAATTTTCAGAATTAATTAAACCATTAGAAGCACACCGTGAAGGTGCGGATGTAACCTTTAGCTCAGTGAGCATAGATTCTCGCAATATTAAAGCAGGGGATTTATTTATCGCTCTTCAAGGCCCAAATTTTGATGGACATAATTTTATAAACCAGGCACAAAAACAAGGTGCTTGTGGAGTGATGGTCGAAAAAGCAGTGCACGCAGAGTTACCTTTGTTAAAAGTTCAAGATACGCGCCTTGCTTTAGGGCGTTTAGGTGCCTTGCGACGAGCGCAATTAGCCGATTTACCGCTTATTGCTGTTACCGGCAGTTGCGGCAAAACCACCACTAAGACAATGATGGCAGCAATCTTAAGGCAAAAGGGTCACACCTTAGCCACAGAGGGTACGCTCAATAATGATTACGGCGTGCCTTTAACGTTGCTAAAATTACAAGAACAACACGATTATGCCGTGATTGAAATGGGCGCCAATCATTTTGAAGAAATTGCTTATTTAACGCAAATGACTAAGCCGCACGTGGCAGTGATCACCAATGCTGGGCCGGTGCATTTAGAAGGTTTTGGCAATGTTTATGGGGTGGCGCAAGCTAAAGGTGAAATATTTAGAGGCTTAATTCCGAGTGGCGTCGCGGTATTAAATGCGGATGATGCGCATTTTGATTATTGGCAAGCATTGGTATTTGAACGCAAAAAAGTAACTTTTGGTGAAAGTGCTGAAGCGGATTATCGTGCCGTCGATATTGACAACAATGCACAGCATAAGCCTGAATTTCGTTTGTGTAGCCCGCAGGGTGAGATTAAAATTACCTTACCGGTGTTGGGGCGACATAATGTGTTGAATGCTTTAGCGGCAGCCGCAGCGACAGCCGAATTAGGCGCTAATTTAAAGGATATACAACAAGGCTTAGCGCAAATGGAACAAGTCAGCAAACGCCTGAATGAGTATCAAGGCCGCCAGGGCGAGATGATTATAGATGATAGTTATAATGCTAATCCTGCAGGTATGGCAGCAGCCTTAGCGGTTTTGATGCAATACCCGGGTAAACGCATTATGGTTCTAGGCAGCATGGGAGAGTTAGGGGATCTAAGCGAGGACTATCATTATGCTCTGGGGCAGCAGATCCGCGATATGGGTGTAGATCTGTTGTTGGCAGTGGGTGATCTGGCCTTGCATACGGTCAATGCCTTTGGTAAGGGAGCTACTCATTTTAAGGATCAGAGTAGTTTATTAGTGGAGTTGAAGCCTTTACTTTCTAAAGACACAGTTATACTGGTTAAGGGGTCACGGTTTATGAAAATGGAAAACATTGTACAAGAATTAATAAAAGGATAATGAATCGATGATAGAATTATTAGGGCGTTGGCTGGCGCATTATTATCATGGCTTTAACATACTTCAATATTTAACAGTGCGCACCTTACTGGCATCGTTAACCGCATTGGTTTTGTCTTTATGCTTAGGCCCCAAAATGATTGCTTATTTACAGCGCTTACAAATAGGCCAAGCAGTGCGGGATGATGGGCCTAAAAGCCACCTGTCAAAATCAGGTACGCCGACTATGGGCGGCGCTTTTATTATTTTATCTATTGCGCTTACGACGCTATTATGGGCGGATTTATGGAATCTCTATATTTGGCTGGTTCTTATCGTACTCTGTGGTTTTGCCGCCATAGGTTGGATAGATGATTATCGTAAGGTAGCGTTAAAAAACAGTAAAGGCTTAGCGGGGCGTTATAAATACCTATGGCAATCCGTATTGGGATTAGGGGTAGCGATCGCTTTATACAGAATGGCCAACAGCCCTATAGAAACCTCTTTGTATGTCCCTTTCATTAAAAGTATGCAACCACAATTAGGCTTAGGTTTTATTATTTTGACTTACTTTGTCATCGTAGGTTCTAGCAATGCGGTGAACTTAACCGATGGTCTAGATGGCTTAGCCATATTACCGATTGTTTTAGTTGGCGGCGGGTTGGGCATTTTTGCCTATTTAACGGGAAATATTCATTTTGCAACGTATTTAAAAATTCCTTATTTACCCGGCGTGGGAGAGTTAGCGGTTTTTTGTGGCGCTATAGTCGGCGCGGGTTTGGGCTTTCTGTGGTTTAACAGTTATCCAGCACAAGTATTCATGGGGGATGTGGGGGCATTATCCTTAGGGGCGGTGTTGGGTTGCGTGGCGGTGATGGTCCGTCAAGAAATCGTTTTGTTTATCATGGGCGGTTTGTTTGTGGCAGAAACTATGTCGGTTATATTGCAAGTGGGGTACTTTAAAATGACCCACAAACGTATTTTTCGTATGGCACCTTTACACCATCATTTTGAGTTAAAAGGTTGGCCAGAGCCTAAGGTCATCGTACGCTTTTGGATTGTCACTGTGGTATTGGTTATATGTGGTTTGCTGACACTGAAGGTGCGTTAGGAAATGGTTGTTATGGGATAACTACTTGCCCCTATGAAGTAGATCCAATAGCAAGGAAATACAAGCTCGCAATGACGAGATCAGGGGGAGTGAGTGTTACTATGGGTAAAAAATATATCGTTGTAGGTTTAGGACAAA
>JAJNBM010000062.1 GCA_021156165.1 Gammaproteobacteria bacterium
TGCTGAGCGTGTAGCCGCATTATTTGATGACAGCGTACAACATTGTTTTGTGCCCTACGATCTGCCTCAAGCGATCCAACGATTTTTAGCGCGCAAAAAACCGAAAATTTTAATTGTGATGGAAACCGAGCTGTGGCCTAATCTACTTTATGTCGGTCAGCTACACAAATTACCCGTGTTATTGGCCAATGCGCGCTTGTCAGCACGTTCTTTACGCGGCTATCAAAAGATTGGCTTTTGGATGAAGAATATTTTAAAGGCATTTCATTACATTGCTGCGCAAACCAAAGACGATGCCAACCGTTTCAGCGCCTTGGGCGCATCGGCACAACAATTGGTGATTACAGGATCGGTGAAATTTGATATGGCAGTACCACAAAGCAGCATTCAACAAGCGCACCTATTTCGTGAGCGTTTTGGTGCAACGCGGCCGATATGGATTGCGGCGAGTACGCATGAAGGCGAAGAAGAGATGGTTTTAAAAGCAGCCCAGTTGGTGCTACAACAATTGCCCCATGCTTTGTTATTGTGGGTCCCTAGACACCCAGAGCGTTTTTCTAAAGTCGTATCGTTGGCTAAAAAACAAGGCTTAAATGTCGCCTTGCGCAGTTCCGATGAGGCTATCGCTGATACCATGCAGATTGTCGTAGGGGATAGCATGGGTGAACTGTTAGCTTATTATGGTGCGTCGGATGTCGCTTTTGTAGGAGGGAGCTTAATTCCTACCGGGGGTCATAATTTATTGGAACCAGCGATGTTAGGATTGCCTGTTATTACTGGACCGCATATTTTTAATTTCACTGAAATTTTTAGATTATTGCAGCAAGCGGATGCTTTGCGCGTAGTCAACGATGAACAATCCTTGGCGATAGCCGTGCTGGCTTTATTGCAAGATAGAGCCCTCTCTGCTCAATTAGGCCAACATGGTTTACAGGTGGTACAACAAAATCAGGGCGCTGTGAACAAGCATATGGCGCTGATTGAACAATTATTACAGTAAGGAAAAAATGTCGTGTCTACAGTAATACATTTGGAATATGATACACAAAAACCCTTATTAGCGCAGCGTTTAATGGGCGCGCATAAAGGAGATTTTGGACACGTATTGGTGATAGGTGGCGATGAAGGTATGCCAGGAGCGCCTATTTTAGCAGCCGATGCAGCCTGTTTTGCAGGTGCGGGTTTAGTGACAGTCGCTACACGCCCCCAGCATGTCTTAGCCGTGACTGTGCGCCGCCCCGAGGCCTTAGTGTATGGCGTAGAGGACGGCATACAATTAGAGCCCTTATTAGCGCGAGCCAGCGTGATTGTATTAGGTCCAGGCTTAGGGCAATCAGCGTGGTCAGAAGCGTTGTTTCAGGCGGCATTAAAGACACCTTTACCGCTTATAGTCGATGCCGATGCATTAAATCTATTGGCGAGACAACCTAGAGAAAATCAACACTGGTTATTAACACCCCATCCGGGTGAAGCGGCCCGCTTATTGAATGTGAGTGTGCAAGAGATACAAGCGGATCGCCTGTACGCCTTAAAACAATTACGCCATCGTTATAGTGGCAACGTTATTTTAAAAGGGGCTAACAGCTTGATTATTAATACCCAGGATCAAATCTTTCTCTGTAGCAGAGGTCATCCGGCTATGGCCAGTGCAGGCATGGGCGATGTGTTAACGGGTGTTTTGGCCGCTTTGGTTGCACAAGGATTGTCTCTGGCTGAATCCGCGCCTTTAGGCGTTTATGCACATGCGTATGCGGGTGAGAAAGCAGCCAGTGATGGCAAGCGCAGTGTGTTGGCCAGTGATTTGGGCCGTTATTTACAAAGGATAATTTAAGAACAACCATGCAACGCATTATTCAAGATGAAAACCAATGGGAATGGCTCGCCGCTGTGTTGGCTAAAGCGATAATGCCCGGTTTTCGCCTTTATTTAGCGGGGGAATTGGGCGCGGGTAAAACAACCTTAGTGCGCTGTTTTTTACGGCAATTAGGAGTATTGGGGGTGGTAAAAAGTCCTACCTATACGTTGGTGGAAACCTATACCATAATGAATAACGTAGGGGCAGGTACAGGGGGTTGCCCCTACACCGTTCATCATTTTGATCTGTATAGACTGCAATCCGCACAAGAATTACATTATATAGGCTTAGAAGACTATTTTAGCCACGATGCCATTGTCATCGTTGAATGGCCGGAAAAAGGGCTGGATGTGTTGCCAGAGGCTGATATTTTCTGTACACTCTCTTACCATGAATGTGGCCGATTAATTGAATGTATTGCCCATAGTTCGCGGGGTCATGCGGTTTTGGAGCAATTGGGATAAAATAGTGTATTATCGAAAAAGATTAATCCTTCTTCTACTGTCTCTAATGATCACACTGTGCTTTGCCGAGCCCACATTATCCATCAACGATATACAAGTGCGCAGCATAGAAGCGAATATTACCGATGTGAAATTTATTTTTGCAGAAGTTCCAGAAATTCATTATTTCATTTTAGACCATCCTTCTCGTTTGGTAGTGGATGTGAATAACGGGCGTTTACAGATCCCTATTCATTCTGCTGCATTCAGTGGCACCTTGATAAATGCGTTGCGTCAGGGGACACAACCACATCAGGTGTTACGTTTGGTCTTTGACCTCAATGCAGGTGTCCGGGTCAGTAAATCTATGGCTGATCCTAAAACGGTGGTATTCGAATTAAAAAGTAACTCCCCCCAAGGGCAACGTCCTGCAGCAGCCAACAATTCTAGTCCAGTAGTCATGGCACAAAGCCCTTTATCACAAAATATTTCAAATAAAATGTCCACCGCAGCGGTGGTTAAAACAGTCCCCCAAGGCACCCGTAAAGTAGTAGTGGTTATTGACCCGGGGCATGGCGGCAAAGATCCCGGGGCGTCAGGTCCTAGAGGCAGCAAAGAGAAAAATGTGGTGTTGGCTATTTCCCAGGATTTATATACAGACATCAATGCCACCGCAGGTATGCGTGCAGTGATGACTCGCGACGGTGACTACTATTTAACTTTAAGGCAGCGCTTACAAAAAGCACGTGATGCGGATGCAGATATTTTTATTGCGGTGCACGCAGATGCGTATCAAAACGCGCAATCTCGTGGGGCTTCGGTTTATGCTTTATCTTTAAAAGGGGCGAGCAGTGAAGCCGCACGGTGGTTAGCGGCAAAAGAAAACTATTCTGAATTGGGCGGAGTGGATTTAAGCGATAAAAATGATATGCTGCGTTCGGTTTTGATCGATCTGTCGCAAACCGCGACCATCAGTGCCAGTTTAAAATTAGGGGATGACATCTTAGCGCAGATGGGGCTATTTACCGCTTTACACCATGTGGCCGTTGAGCAAGCACGTTTTGTGGTATTAAAATCACCCGATATACCTTCCGTTTTGGTTGAAACGGGATTTTTATCCAATAACACTGAAGAGTTAAAATTGCGTGACGCGCAATATCAACAAAAAGTGGCTAAAGCTATTTTAAAGGGGGTTATTGCTTATTTTTACCAGCAACCTCCTGAGGGCACATGGATTGCAACACAAGTAAAAGGGCAGAAAAGGGAGGCTTGATCGTGGCTAGACAAATTTACATATTACCCCCTATGGTGGCTAATTTAATCGCCGCAGGCGAGGTCATCGAAAGACCGGCGTCGGTGGTAAAAGAATTATTAGAAAATAGCCTCGATGCTAAGGCTAGGCGGATTCAAATCGATATAGAAAAAGGCGGTTTGCAATTGATACGCGTACGGGATGATGGCATGGGTATGATCAAAGAGGATTTAGCCTTGGCACCCGAGCGTCATGCCACCAGTAAGATCCAAACAGCGCGTGATTTGGAAATGATCACCACCTTAGGGTTTCGCGGCGAAGCACTCGCCAGCATCGACAGTATCGCGCATTTGTCAATTACCTCTTTAGCCGAAGAGGAACAGACGGCATGGAAACTATATCGTGCGCCGGATAAGTTAGAATATACTATAGAACCCGCAGCACATCCGCGCGGCACCACGGTCGAAGTCAGCGAATTGTTTTGCTATGCCCCAGTAAGACGCAAATTTTTGCGATCTGAAAAAACGGAATACTTGGCTTTAGAAGATATGGTGAAACGCGTGATGTTATCGACTTTCGATGTAGGCTTTATATTGCGTCATAATCAGCGTTTAGTGGCGCAGGTCCGTGCAGGTAAAAGTGAACTAGAACAAGATAAACGCTTAGTCGCAGTGTGCGGCAATCCTTTCTTGAAAAATGCCTTGCGACTCGACAGCAGCTATGAAGGTATGCAGTTATGGGGGTGGCTGGGGTTACCTACTTTTAATCGCAGTCAGAGCGATTTACAATATATTTATGTGAATGGCCGTGTCGTCAAAGATAAAATACTCAGTCATGCTATACGTTCAGCCTATTTAGACAGTATAGAAGAGGGGCGTTATCCTTGTTATGTACTGTATTTAACGATTGCGCCCGAGGTGATTGATGTTAATGTGCATCCTACTAAACAAGAGGTGCGTTTTACTGATAGTCGCTTGGTGCATGAATGGCTGGCAATGACCTTGCGCAATGCTTTACAAGATGCCCTCAGCGTTAAAATTGCTGTCGACGCCATACCCTGGCCAGTGGAAAATGCATCACCAGAAACAACGCTTCCTGCGGCAGGAAGCAACAAGAGTCTAGCGACTTGTACACCGCAGTTTAATACACCGCAGTTTAATACACAACGTACTCTGTATTCACCAACGGTGTTGAATCTAGAAAGTAATAACTCACAGAGCACAGATACGATTTTAGGCGTTTTTTATCAACAGTATGCGTTATTAAAGCGCGATGAGCAGTTAGGCTGGTTAGATTTGCAAACACTCTATCACAAAAATGTTTATAACAAAGCTTTGCGTGCTTGGCAGGGTGAACCCTTAAAAGCACAATGGTTATTATTGCCGCAAACGTATCCTTTTAGTGGCTGTGATGCTACGAGCAGGCTCTTGATGCAAAAAAAATTATCGGCTTTGGGGATCTTTTTTGACTGGGAAGAGGGGATGTTGACAGTGCGACAGTTGCCAGCCTTACTGAAAGATTGCCTTAATAGCGCGGTTTTTACGGCTTTTCTTGCCGCTTCTTTAGCCGATGCAGATAATCATGCGCCGTGGCTTTCCGCTTTAATCGATCATATGACATTGCCCGTGGATTACTTTAAAAAAATGGGTCTAGAGGGAGTGCATAGGTTATGGCTAGAGGCAGGGCAGCTGTTAGATGCAGAGCGTTGTATACGCTGGATAGGGATAGAAGATGTCAAAAGGGAAAGTATTTATGAAGACCTAGTATCGGTCTAGTAGCTATCGTAGGGGCAACCACGGGGGCCTGCCCCTACGAAAATAAGGTTTTTTTACTTAAAAAATCGCGTATACAATTCTGTATCGCTGGGAGAAAATTAGCCTCAGTGGGATCGAAGCACCGTGCTTCGGGCCATCGCCTCAGCCAAGTGAATTGTCTTTTAGCCAATTGTCTCGTTGCAGCAATGGCTTTGTCGCGCATGGTGGCATAATCATATTCACCGTCTAAATAGTGCCACACTTGTCTATAGCCTACGGCACGCATAGAAGGCAAGGCGGCGTGTAATTCAGGGCGTTTTTTTAAGGCAGCGACTTCCTCTATAAGGCCATTTTGCAGCATAGCATCAAAACGCGTCGCAATGCGTTGGTGCAAAACGGCGCGATCCTGCGGCATGATAGCAATCGTTAATACACGATGCGATTGTTGTACCAAGCCTTGTTTAGGCGCTTCAAATAAATCACTCTGCGCTTTGCCAGTTAAATAATAAATTTCTAGAGCGCGTTGTAAGCGTTGCGGATCGTTGACGTGTATACGGGCTGCGGCTTTAGGATCGACTTGTTTTAAGCGCTCATGTAAGGTTGCCCAGCCGTATTGTTGTGCATCTTTTATAATAGCATCGCGGATTTCGTTAGAAGCGGTGGGTAGGATGGATAAGCCATAGAGTAGGCTTTTTAAATAAAGCATCGTACCGCCGACTAGAAAAGGAATATGTTGGCGTTGTTCAATGTCTGCAATCGCATTTTCAGCCGCCCTACAAAATTGGCCCGCAGAAAAAGCAATTTCTGGATCTACAATATCAATCAAATGGTGCGGCACGGTTTTTAATTCTGCAGGTGTAGGTTTTGCCGTACCAATATTTAAATGGCGGTAAATGAGGGTAGAGTCTACATTGATGATTTCGCCGTTAAATTGCGTACACAAAGTTAAAGCCAAAGCAGATTTGCCGCTGGCGGTGGGGCCGATGATAACAACA
>JAJNBM010000019.1 GCA_021156165.1 Gammaproteobacteria bacterium
CACCGCCTTCGCCAGTGTCGTCATCCGACTCTAACACTTCAACCAAGTATTGCGGTTCGCCATAGGCACGGCGCAATTCGCTCACCACGCTATGCACTTCTTCATCTGCCACATAAGCGCCATGCACACGTATGGGCACGCCCGTTCCAGGCGGTAAATACAGCATGTCACCATGCCCTAATAATTGCTCTGCGCCTTGTTGATCTAACACAGTGCGCGAATCGATGCGGGAAGATACTTGGAAACTCAGGCGGGTAGGAATATTGGCTTTAATCAAACCGGTGATCACATCGACCGACGGCCTTTGCGTAGCTAAAATCAAATGTATACCCGCAGCACGCGCTTTTTGCGCGATACGCGCGATAAGTTGCTCTACTTTCTTGCCTACCACCAACATCATATCGGCAAATTCATCTACAATGACTACCACTGCAGGCAAAGGTGTTAAAGGATCTCGTGAACCATCTGGGTATTCGGGTTGCACCTTATTCACTAGCGGTTTGCCTTCTTTAATCGCTTCTCTGACTTTTTGATTGTAACCCGCCAAATTGCGCACACCTAACGAAGCCATTAACGCATAACGCTTATCCATTTCCGTTACACACCATTTTAAGGCATTGGCCGCTTCGCGCATGTCGGTTACCACGGGCGTTAATAAATGCGGAATGCCTTCATACACCGATAATTCCAACATTTTGGGATCGACCATAATGATGCGCACATCTTCAGGTTTCGCCTTATATAATAGGCTCAAAATCATTGCATTTAAACCTACCGATTTACCCGCACCAGTTGTACCCGCTACTAATAAATGGGGCATCTTGCCTAAATCGACAATAATCGGCAAACCAGCAATGTCCTTGCCTAAAGCCAAACTCAAGGGGGATTTGGACTGTTGGTATTGTTTGGATTCTAAAATTTCGCGCAAACGCACCGTTTCGCGTATTTCATTTGGCAATTCTAAGCCTATAAAAGATTTGCCCGGAATCACTTCTACCACGCGCACACTCACTACCGATAAGGCTCGGGCCAAATCTTTAGAAAGCCCAGTAATCTTACTCACCTTCATTCCGGGGGCTAAACTCAATTCATAGCGCGTCACCACGGGCCCAGGATGTACCCCTTCTACCCGTACCGTCACACCAAAATCGGCTAGATGACGTTCCACTTCACGCGATTTATCTTCCAAAGCCTGACGCGACCAAGGCTGCAGTTGCTTTACTTCTGTTTGTTCTAATAATTCTAAAGACGGTAATCCATCCACTAAACCTTTAACTCCCGCTGCTTTAGGCACTTTAGGAATACCAGCAGCAGCTTTAGGCGGTGCTTCAATATGTATAGGCGGCACTTGCGCTTTGGATTCTGCAATAACAGGCTTTTCCATTCTGATTGGTTTTGGCTTTTCAATAATGGGCTTAGGCTTGGGTTCCCTAGGCACTCTCATTGCTTGCCAATATTGCCCTAGCCCCTGTCTAAAAGCCCTAAACCAAGCCAGTGATTTAATACTACAGCGATGCAGAAATTGTCGCCAAATTAAACCCGTAAAAAAAGTAACGCCTATAAAGAACAAGGCCAATAAGATAACGCTAGCACCAAAGCCATTAAAATAAGACGTTAATAAATTTGAAAAGGCACTGCCTAGAATACCGCCTGGAGGAGCAGGAAAATTGGCAGCATGATATGTGTCCCATAAATTTAATAAAGCACTGCCTGAGACAACAATCAAACCAAAACCTACCCATTTACTGCTTAATAGGTGCCAATTGGCTTCTTCTAAGATAACGGCTTTGTCTTTAATATTAAACCAAGCAGCGGCTGCTACCATGGCTGGCAAGCAATAGGCCCAATAACCGACGAAGGAAAATAAAATGTCGGACAAATAAGCACCTACACGTCCACCCGCATTGGCAATATCCTGCGTACTCGCTGCGCGCGACCAGCCTGGATCACTGTGGTGATAGGTAACGAGGGCCAATAAAACATATAATGCAAAAGCAACCGTTAATATAAGTATGCCTTCGCGCAAACGATAGAGCAATTCCTGGGGTAAAGGTTCTTTAATAGGCTCTTCTTTTTTACGGGTGGCTTTTTTTCGTCCTTTTTTTACAGCCACTACATTGTAGCCTCTGCAGATTGCGGTTGATACACAGGCAGAGCTTGGCGTTTACTCTGTTCAAAGGCCATTGTCCACGGTTCACGATTTTGATCCAGTACCTGGCCATCGAGCTCATCGGCGAGTTGGATGGCGCAATCTACCATTTCATTGAAGGCATGGCGTGGGCGCACCGCTTTTTTAGGGTAAATAAAGAAACATAAGCCGGGAGTGGCAAAGTCACCCATATTGGTTAGATCAATGGTACCGGCACCCGCGGCAGAAGCAACGCTAAAAATAATACGGCCATCTTCATCATAGCGATGGACGATGTCCATAGGGCCTGTTTGCAAGCCTTGTGCCATTAAACTTTGCATCAATTCATATCCTACGAATTGACCCTTATTGCCTGCGGCTACATACATCACTAAGAGTTCACTATCGTCTATGGGTGCCTTTTCTGCTGTAGCTACTTCGAGCTCTACAGTCTCAGCTTCCGCTTTACGTTCACCCGGATCATACTCTTCTGCAGAAACAACACGTACTGGGCCAATAACGTCATCCTCTAAGCCCGCCGGATGCTCTCTATAACTTTGCACATGCGTTACCGTATCTTTATCTTGATTACGGCGCATCAAGGCATATAACCCTAGACTCGCTGCCACGCAGATTCCAACAATTACATATACTTCCATTCTTTTCTCCTCATAAATTGTACTACTTGCTCCCTCTACTCTCGTCATCGCGAGCGTCAGCGAAGCAATCCAGAGCTAAAAACCTCATTTCTATGGGTTTCACCTTTTTTATTAGTCCTATTATACAGTAGTCTCTCTTATCTATTAAAGATTTCCTGGATTGCGTCACAAGCTCGCAATGACGGGCAGGGATATTTCCTGCTATCGAAATCTCTTTCACAGGGTACAAGTAACTACTATAATCTTAGGGTCATAGCCATTGGCTACAGACCCTAATCTTCTGCCATCGCCAAGGCCTCTTCCATATCGACCGACACCAACCTCGATACACCAGGCTCTTTCATCGTTACGCCAATCAAGTTTTCAGCCATTTCCATGGCCACTTTATTGTGGCTGATATAAATAAACTGCAATTCTTTAGACATTTCCTTGACCAAATTACAATAACGAAATACGTTGTTATCGTCTAGGGGCGCATCTACCTCATCCAGCATACAAAATGGCGCTGGATTTAAGCGGAAGATAGAAAATACTAACGCGATGGCCGTCAATGCTTTTTCCCCGCCCGATAATAAATGAATGGTAGCATTACGCTTACCCGGCGGTCTAGCCATAATAGTCACACCCATATCCAATAATTCTTCACCGGTCGCTTCCAGGCAGCATTCACCGCCACCAAATATCTTAGGAAATAATTGCTGTAAATGGCTATTGACTTGATCAAAGGTGTCTTTAAATAAAGCTTTGGTTTCCCGGTCAATTTTTTGAATCGCTTCCTCCAAGATAGTCAAAGCTTCCACCAGATCGTCATTTTGCTTATCCAAATAAATTTTACGTTCCGATTCGCTTTGATATTCCTCTATGGCTGCTAGATTAATTGCCCCTAACCGTTGAATGCGATCTAACACTTTTTGCAACGCTTCTTCTAGCAGTAATTCCGTCATTTCAGGATCTAAGAGTGCCTCGGTTGCTTCCACTGAAATGGCATGCGTATCTATTTGCTCTTGCAAGCTTTGCAGTCTTACCACTACCGTTTGCTTATCTAAGCGCGATTTTTCCAATTGGTTACGTATGCCTTCAAGCTTATCTTCAATATCGTGACGAGTTTGCGTTAACTCGCGCATTTTAAATTCGACGGCTTCTAATTGTGCACGGGTGATTTGTAAGGCTTTGTCGGCTTCAGCCCGTGCCGCCAAGGCATCTTGCAATTCTTGTTGTAAATCTTCTAACGGCGCCGCACTCTGGCTTAAGGAATTTTGCAATTCGCTGTGTTTTTCTTCTATTATTTTTAACTGTTGCGCCGTACGTTGCAGATGTTCTGTTTTGGCCGTCAATTCGCTTTTTAAGCTTTGCTCTTGGATGCGCAAGGTTTGCATCGTGTCGTGCGTGGTCTTGGCATCTACTCGCGCCTGCTGCACTTGTTGCTGCAATTCTTCTTTGTGCGTTAATAAAGTTTGTCGTGTGCTGGCTTGGCTTTCCATGGCACTCATCGCTTGTTGCCACTGATGTCGTGCGGTGGCTAAATCACCCGCAAAAGATTCTAAACGCACTTTTTCGTCTAGCTTATCTTTCTCATTTTGAGCCAGACGTTGTTTTAATTGCTCAATGCGGTTTTGTTCGATCCTAAGGTTAGCGCGCGCCTCGGCGATTTGCTGCCCCAATTGTTGCAGGCTGCGCTGTGACTCTTCTTGTGCCGCTTGTAACTGCTGCCGTTTAGCTTGCACCTCGTTGAGGTCTTTATCTAAGGCTTCAACACGAGTTTCAATTTCTTGCAAACGAGTCTGCAGCGAGTTGATTTGTCCTTCGCGTTTTAATACGCTTTCTTCGTTGCCGCTCACTTTAGGAACGCTGATGCCGTAATGCGAGATCCAAATGCCTTCTTTGGTAATAAAAGAGTTTTCTTTGGCGGTATTTGTGATTAACGTCAATCCTTCGCGTACATCTGCAACCACGTAAATATTTTGTAATAAATGCGCCCATTCTTGGCCACTTTGCAATAAGCTTGCTAAAGAGGGTTGGTGATTAACCGATGAGCTGACAACTGATATTTCTCGTGGCGGGTATAACAGTTGCAAGTTATTAGGTAAAACATTTTGCTCTACAGCGGCATTCAATGCTGCTACATCCTCTAAACAAACTGCTTGTAATTGCTCGCCCAATACCGCTTCTAAAGCCGTTTCATAACCCTCGGCTATACGCAATACTTGCGCTAAACGTGCCTTATCGGCAAAACCCTGGGCTTTTAGCCAATCCACTGTTTTGCTATTGTCCTGACCCAATGCCGCTTGTTGCAAAGTTTGCAAGGATTGTAATTGACCCTGCCCTTTACGTAATTCTGTTTTTAAGACATCTAATTCGTTCGCCATGGTTTGGCGACACTCACGTAACTGTGCGATTTCGTTTTGTTGTTCGGTTTTAGCCGTTTCTAGAGTTTGTTTTTGTTGCTCTAAAGCTTGTATTTGTGCATCGGCTATCGTATTCGTATCACCGTTACTATTTTGTTCACGCAAACGGTTATTCTCTGCCTCTAAATGCTCGATGCGGTTGCGGCTACTTTGTTGTTGTGTCTCTAAATGACGAATGCGAGTTTGCTCAACTTCCGCTTCCTTCATGCTAAGGGCTGCCAATTGATTGAAGCTGTCCCATTGTTGTTGCCAATCCTCGAAGGATTGCTCGATCTTGCCTAAATGCTGCGCAGCCATTTCCGCCTGGCCACTGTGTTCCGCTAAGGGGGTTGCTACCGAGGCCAATTCCGCCGTCAACCATTGGATGCGCGCCGTATCTTGCTCTTGATGTTGCATCATTTCTTGCAAAGAACTTTGAGTGTTCTCTAAATCATTTTGCCATTGTATGCGTCGTTCTTTTTGATAAGCAATCGCCTGCTCGATACGTGTTACTTCGGAACCTGCAGTATAATAAGTGGCTTGGGTTTCATTTAAAGCATCACTGCACGCACTATGGTGTTCTTGTTCGCCTTCTAAAAATTTTTCCACTTCGCGCAAAGCCGCCATTTGGCTTTCTAGACTCACTTCAAGTTCGCGTATGGCCGTACCAAGCTCGGCATCTTCAGCCGTTAAACGCATGAAGCGACGCGTTAATAATTGCGCGCGCAAAGCATCTTCTTCGCTTTTGAATTCTTTATAGCGCTGCGCATTGGCTGATTGACGTTCTAGCCGTTGTAATTGTTTCTCCAACTCCTCACGCAAATCATTCAAGCGATCTAGGTTTTCGCGCGTATGGCGTATACGATTTTCGGTTTCGCGGCGGCGCTCTTTGTATTTAGATATGCCCGCGGCTTCTTCTAGATAGACACGCAGCTCTTCGGGTTTGGCTTCAATCAGGCGGGAAATCATGCCTTGTTCAATAATGGCATAGCTGCGCGGCCCCATGCCCGTGCCTAAAAATATGTCCACAATATCGCGGCGTCTGCAGCGCACATTGTTCAAAAAATAGTTAGATTGCCCTTCACGGGTCACTAACCGCTTGATGGCAATTTCCGGATATTGAGCATATTCGCCACCCAAAGCCCCATTCGGATTGTCAAATAATAACTCGACTGAAGCTTGGCCTATAGGTTTACGGGCGGTAGAACCGTTAAAAATAACATCGGCCATCCCCTCGCCACGCAACTGCTTAGCCGAGCTTTCGCCCATTACCCAGCGTACTGCGTCAATAATATTGGACTTTCCACAACCATTCGGGCCCACAACGGCCGTTAAATGTCCAGGGAATGAGACTACCGTTGGGTCAACAAATGACTTAAATCCAGCTAACTTGATGTTTTTTAAGCGTAATTTGGCTTCTTGCATAAATAGCACTGATCCTCACCCTGGCAAAATGACAGGGGATAGTATACCTGAGATAGGGGTGGTTGTTAAGTATCTGTATCAAATGCTTTATTTTATTCGCAACTGTACAACACCCTATAATTAAAGATTAAACTCAATCCCCTGCGCTAGTGGCAAATCGTTGCCCCAGTTGATGGTATTGGTTTGGCGTCGCATATAGGCTTGCCAAGCGTCCGAACCTGATTCGCGACCACCCCCCGTTTCTTTTTCGCCCCCAAAAGCGCCGCCAATTTCAGCACCGGAAGTCCCTATGTTGATATTAGCAATGCCACAATCGCTGCCGCAGGCGGACAAAAAGAGCTCTGCTTCACGCACATCCTGCGTGAATAGAGCCGAGGATAACCCTTGTTTAACCCCATTGTGTAACGCAATGGCTTCCTCCAAGGTATCGTAAGTTATCACATATAAAATAGGTGCAAAGGTTTCCCGTTGCACTACGGGCCAATCGCCTTGCGCTTCAATCAGGGTAGGCTCTACAAAATAACCCTTGCCGTCGAGGGTATGCCCACCGGACAACACTTTCCCACCCAAGGCAAGCACCTCCGTAATCGCTTTCTCATATTCTTTGACGGCATCGGCGCTGATCAAAGGCCCCATATGATTCTGCTTATTTAAGGGGTCGCCTACTTTTACTTGCTGATAGGCTTTAACCAGGCGGTGCACTAAAGTACCTGCCAACGATTTATGAATAATTAAACGCCTAGTGGTAGTACAACGTTGCCCAGCAGTTCCTACCGCGCCAAACACGATCGCGGGTATTGCTAAAGTGAGATCAGCCGAAGGGGTAACAATAATGGCATTATTGCCGCCTAATTCCAATAAGCTTTTACCAAAACGCTTGCTCACAACCTCAGCCACATGGCGGCCCGCAGGCGTTGAACCGGTAAAAGAAACTAAAGCCACGCGTTCATCCTGTATAAATTGTTCGGCAATGTCGCGCTCGGAAATAAATAAGGAAAAAATCGGTGGGTAATTATGGGCTTTTAATACCGCATTACAAATATGTTGTACCGCAACAGCGCACAAGGGGGTTTGTCGCGAGGGCTTCCACACGACACTATTGCCACAAATGGCAGCTATAAAAGCATTCCATGCCCATACCGCCACTGGAAAATTAAAAGCAGAAATGATGCCTACAATCCCGATCGGATGCCATTGCTCATACATACGGTGTGTAGGACGCTCAGAATGCATAGTCTTACCATACAACATACGCGATTGCCCCACCGCAAAATCGGCGATGTCGATCATCTCTTGCACTTCTCCATCGCCTTCCACTTTAGATTTACCCATTTCTAATGCCACCAAAGAGCCTAAGGCATCTTTGTTAACACGCAAAGCCTCGCCCATCAAACGGACCAGTTCGCCGCGTTTAGGCGCAGGCACTTTGCGCCATGTTAGACTTGCTTTTTGGGCCGCCAATATAATTTGCTCATAATCTTCTGTACCAATTAATTTAACAGCGGCTAAGCTTTCACCCGTGGAGGGGTTCAAAGAGTCCAAAGTTTTGGCGCTGCCCGCTACCCATTTGTCCCCCCCTATACAACCGCCATCATTCAAGCGAGTTAAATTGAGTTGTTGTAGAATGGTTTCCATCGAAAGCTCCTGTGTTTATTTACGTATAAAGGAAATCGTAGGGGCAGGGGCCCGTGGCTGCCCAACCAGGGCAACCACAGCGAGCTGCCCCTACCTATTGATCCATTATCGCTACCCCTGTATATAATACCGCCCAAAACGATTTGCGAGAAAATCTTCTAATCTAGTCTTTTCTTGATAAACAAAGCCCTGCTTTTTACTCTTGCCCTGCACTGTTAAATCTACCATAGTGCAAAGGGATGCTGCTGTAGTCACTTGTATGGCTGACCAGCGATGCCCTGCGATATCCTTAGGATATATTTTATAAAATAAACTCTCTTCTAAAAGGCCACTCTTCATATACCCAGAGACCGAAACATAAATGAGCACTACATCCTGATAAGTCTTAGGAATGGCGCGCTCTAAAATGGTTTTTAAAGCGCCTCTGTCCTCATTCAAACGTAAGTCATTCATTAAGAACCGCATTTTCTCGCAATGTCCGGGATAACGTAAAGTGCGATAATTCATCATGCGCACTTTGCCTTGATACAACTCGGCTAGACTGCCCACACCACCCGAAGTATTAAATGCTTCATATTGTACGCCATCTAATTGTACTGCTTCCAATCCTTCTAAAGGTCTAACTCGCATTAATTCCCCGTTTACAATCGCTACACTCACATTTCCATACTCATTGATTAAGCCATCCGTAGACCATGTCAGCGCATATTGCAATGCATTATTAGAATGCACGGGCAAAGCGCCTACACGCATTTTGACGGTATCTATAGTAGAAAATTTTTTCATGAGATGGTGCGCAGCAATGCCTATAAATCCTGGCGCTAAACCACATTGAGGGATAAAAGCAGTACTCGCTCCTTCGGCTATTTTTTTAATCTGGCTCGTCACTTCAATGTCTTCAGTCAAATCAAAATAATGCAGATTGAATTTTTTAGCGCAGCGCGCAACGACAGGATTACAATAAAAAGGCAAACTAGAGACTATGGCATCATGGGAATGATTGCGTAAAAAGGCATCTAAACTTGTTTCATCGGTTACATCTATCACCACTTTACGTAATAAAGCAGTTTCTTGTAAACGACAGACATCGTGTCCAGAAAAATTCGTATCTAACAAGGTAATTTGGTAATCACCGCTATCTAAAAATATCGTACTTATTAAAGAGCCAATCTTACCCGCCCCGGCGACGATAATTTTATGCATTTCCTGCACCCCTTATATCAATACTAAGGCGTAGCGTACCATGCATTTAAGTTTTGTGCCAGTCTATAGCCGGCTAAAACAATTTGTTTTTGGCAAATAACTTGTGCATTTTCTTGGGCTTTTAAGCTCAAATGATGTTGAGACGTTGCTTCATAACCATATTCTATTGCCAAAGCATAACTATCCTTGGCCCAGTTTAAAGGATAATTATCGGCTAGGGCGGCGCCAAATATTTGTCGTGGATACAATGCTTGCCATCGTTTAGCCAAATCCCGTATTTGTTTCTTATTTAAATTTTTAGTTTGCGGCCATAAGCCGCACCCTTCATCCCAAAATGCATGTAAATTAGGATAAAGACTGTCTACTAGTAGATAACGATTGCCGCCAGCATCGCCTTGAGGATAACTAGAACTATAATAACGAATAGTATGCATTGGTTGATGAATATCCCCCAACCAATGCGTATAAAAACGCAGCGCTGTACCTTGTTCCAAGGCGGTCGCTTGTTTATTTTTTAATATGGTTGCATCTTTCGCTATAGCCGTTACAATATTAGGGCTAGCTGTTTTTTGGTTCGGGCAAAAATCGCTGCCACAATAAGGTAAATTGATGTAATGCCAGGTATCGTATTGTGAGGTACTAGGGCGGATCCAATCTGCCCAGGCAGCGCTATTACTAAAAGATAAAGGATAAAGATACCTCGGTGGCGGCGTTTGCAACAGCTGCAAAACAGTTCTTTTAGCATAGGGGGTTAAATTTTCATAGGCAATTTCAGCTACCAGTTTATGACCATTGCTGTCCCAGGCGTATAGAGGAGTAGCGAAAATGGACATAGAAATCGCAACTGTTTTTCTCAACAATCGCATAACACCACACCCAATTGCTGTAAAATACGCCTATTGGGCGGAGGGAAAATGTGCTGCGCCAGTTGCGGTTTATCAACCCAACGTAATTCATCGGCAGCTAAGGGTTTAGGTTCGCCGTAATATTGTCTAACTTGCCAAACACTAAAAAAAATATTTTTTTGTGTTTCATATACATACTCAAATAGTAACTCCGCTGACAAAACTTCTATAGCCAATTCTTCTTCTAATTCCCTACACAACGCTTCATAAGAAGTTTCCATCGCTTCAATCTTACCACCTGGAAATTCCCAAAAACCAGCTAAAGGTTTTCCTTGTGGTCGCAGTCCTAATAGATATTGATCCTGTTCATTTTGAATAATACCAATCACTACATTTAACACAATCGTTACCGCACTGCCCCATGACATTGTTTAAATTTACGCCCTGATCCACACGGACAAGCATCGTTTCGGCCTATTTTTTTATCACTGCGAGAAAAGGGCAGCGTTTTATCTTCCTTCATAGATTCTTCGGGATGGATGTCCGCATGCAAATAATACACATTACTATTGCTTAAGATATTGTGTTGATGTTGTTCTTCAAGGGCATGGGATTCTAATTCGGTGGGAACTTCTAATTGCATTAAATTACTGATGGTATCGTAACGCAAACTTTTTAACATAGCACCAAATAATTCAAAGGCTTCCCTTTTATATTCTTGTTTTGGATTTTTTTGCGCATAACCGCGTAAATGGATACCTTGGCGTAAATAATCCATGGTAGCCAAATGCTCTTTCCAATGTTGATCCAGTTGTTGTAACAATACCGATTTTTCAATATGCCGCATCACATCAGCGTTGGTCGGCACCCATTTGTTTTCATAGCTATTTGCCATGACTTCTTTTATCTTTTGTCTTAACCCTTCTTCGTTCAGTTGATCGTCTGCAGCTAGCCAATCATTAATCGGTAGGATTACATGAAACGCCGTTTTAAATTCAGCTTCTAAAGATTCAATAGCCCATTCTTCCGCAAAACTGCCCGGCGCAATAAATTGCTCTATGGTTTCTTCGGTCACATCACTTAACATCAAACGGATGGTTTCAGAAACATCCTCGGCCGCCAACAGCGAATTGCGTTGTTCATAAATCACTTTACGTTGTTCATTGGCGACATCGTCGTATTCTAACAATTGTTTGCGTATATCGAAATTAAAGCCTTCAACTTTGCGCTGTGCCCCAGCAATAATGCGACTTAACATAGGATGCTCCATCGCTTCATCAGGCTGACCCAAACGGGAAATAAATCCGGCCACCTTTTCAGAAGCAAAAATACGCAATAGATTATCATCCATAGCCAAATAAAAACGGCTAGAACCGGGATCCCCTTGACGCCCAGAGCGACCACGCAATTGATTGTCGATACGTCTAGATTCATGACGCTCTGTACCTAACACATGCAGCCCCCCTGCAGCAACCACGATTTCATGCCGTTTTTGCCAATCCGCGGTATGTGCAGTGATGTCTGCTGCTGTAGCAGCAGTTAAATTGGCTAATTCACTGCTCAGTTGTCCCCCCAAAACTATGTCTGTACCTCGGCCCGCCATATTGGTGGCGATAGTCACCGCTCCTGGGCGGCCCGCTTCTGCAATAATAGAAGCCTCTCGCTCATGTTGCTTGGCATTGAGCACTTCATGCTTTATTTTTTCTGCCGCCAATAGCTTCGACAAATATTCTGAAATTTCAATCGAGATAGTCCCCACCAACACGGGTTGCTGCCGTGCCACACACTCTTTAATTTCTGCTACCACCGCTTTAAATTTTTCTTCGCGATTCATATAGACCTTATCGGGATAATCTACACGTGCCACTGCTTTGTTAGGAGGGATCGCTATTACTTCCAAATCATAAATTTGGTGGAATTCATAGGCTTCTGTGTCTGCAGTACCCGTCATCCCGGCTAATTTTTCGTATAATCTAAAATAATTTTGAAATGTAATAGAGGCTAATGTTTGATTTTCATTTTGCACGGGCACGCCTTCTTTGGCCTCCACCGCTTGATGTAATCCATCAGACCAACGACGCCCTATCATCAGTCGACCTGTATGTTCATCGACGATGAATATTTCATTCTCTTTAACTACATAATCTACATCCCGTTGATAGATAAAATGGGCGCGCAACGCGGCATTGACGTGATGCATTAACATCACATTTTGTATATCGTATAAGCTTTTGTGCGTTTTAATGAGATTTGCTTCAGCTAACAATTTTTCTATATGCGCATGCCCCGCCTCAGATAAAAACACTTGTTTTGCTTTTTCATCTACGTAAAAATCGCCTTCACTGTCTTCACTGGCTTGGCGCGTTAATTGTGGCGCGATCTTATTGATGTGGCTGTACAATTCAGCACCCCCCTCCGAAGGGCCAGAAATAATCAAAGGCGTGCGTGCTTCGTCAATTAAAATAGAATCGACTTCATCCACTATGGCAAAATAATTACCCCGCTGCACTTTATTTTGCAGGCTAAAAGCCATATTATCGCGCAAATAATCAAAGCCAAATTCATTATTAGTACCGTAGGTAATATCAGCGAGGTAAGCCGCATGTTTTTCTTCAGCGGATATTTGCGACAGATTAACGCCTACCGTTAAACCTAGAAATTGATAAATAGGTTCCATCCATTGCGCATCACGCTTGGCTAAATAATCGTTAACGGTTATAATATGCACACCGCGTCCCGTCAAAGCATTTAAATACGCCGCTAAGGTAGCCATTAAAGTTTTACCCTCACCGGTTAACATTTCGGCAATATTGCCTTCGTGTAACACCATGCCCCCTATTAATTGTACATCGAAATGGCGCAGCCCTAAAACTCTAGAGGACGCTTCACGCGCCGCAGCAAAGGCTTCTGGCAATAAACTGTCCAAAGATTCACCTTTGGCAAAACGTTCTTTAAATTGTGTCGTTTTTGCTTTGATATCCTCATCGCTTAAAGCCTTAAAGTCTCCTTCCAATGCATTGATGCGGGCAACTTGCTGGTATAAACGGCGCAAGATGCGATCATTGCGGCTCCCAAAAATTTGTTTGACGATGTTGGTCAATGCCATAGCCAATTTCTTCCTCTTAATTCTGTACAATCTATTACCTAATGTGGCCGCTTATTGTACCCTACTCCATGGGAAAATGCGAAGTTAATAGGAGTTATGTCATGCTATACTACTTCTTTAAAGGGGGCTGTATGAGCTACAAAAGCATACAAGAAATTATGGCCAAATCTAAAGAGCTGCAAAAAATGCAGACGCATAGTCTTGCTCTGCAAAAAATCAGCGATTTGGTCATACCGCTTTTGCCCCTAGAATTACAACAGCATGTAAAAGTGGCTGATTATCAAAACACTACTTTGTTTTTAGAATTAAAAAACGCTGCCCATGCATTATCATTGCGCTTTCAACTGCCCCCATTATTACAGAAACTGTGTTTAAAACCAGGGATGTATCGATTGCGTGAAATTAAATATTACGTGCAGCCGCGGCAGGATTAAATAGTCTGATCAAATAATAGGCGAAATTCTGTATGTTGCATGCTCTATTTGCTCTTGTTATAATAGTCTACTCAATTTTCTCACAGCCATTGCTAAAAGTACTGGATGTTTATTTTCTATTTATCCATCCACATATAGGAGATATAAAATGCCTGGTCCATTCTTTAGGGGTCTTTCGCACCAACGATTAAAGGATAGAATTGCCGCTAATGAGCTGAGACTAGAGAAAGCTACCGCTTTAAAACAAGAAATTACTGCTTTTTTAAACACTCGTGCCATACATCTAGAAAGTGCAACTGATATAAAATACTATTTCCTAGAAGCAGCGCAACAGCTTAACAAAAGCGCATTGGCGGAAAATGGTGGATTGGTGCGGGGCTATTTAACATTGATAGATTTCTATGGTTACAATGGCGAGAAAGCAAATCCGGATATTACGCCAAACATGCTCTATTTTTGTACCTATATCAACTCGTTGGATGAAGAGGGCTTAAAGGCTATTTCTCCACGCTTCATAAAACAGTTTTTAGAAATGATTGAAGAACTCTATGATAAGCGACCCGAATATGAAGACAGGAAAACATGGGTCGCAAAGTTGCTGAAAGAAGAACTGGCCTATGAGGATCAAGAAAAATCGCGTGGAAATCCCAACCCCGAGAAAGCAGCCCGGGCCTATTATAGGGAAAGAGAGGCCAACATAGACACTGTCAAGGATGCAGTTACCCGGCTAAGAGCCAGCAACCTTACCACAAAAGAGGATAATTCATTCATAACACTGTTATCTCCTTCTCCATTCAAACGATAGAAAATTATTATTTCTTTTAGTGCTATGAAGTCCTTTGTTCTACAGGCTTTTATTTAGGTCCAGGCCTATTGGCCATCCCAAAGTTGGGGTCTTTATCTTTAATAAACCACTGGGCAATTTGCAGGTTGTTAAAATCGTCTTTAATGACTGGATTCATAATAAATTCTTGAAAGGCTTGACCCTTTTGATATTGTGGATGATTTCTCTTGAAGCGCTTATACATCTCACTCATCGACAAAAGTTGTTCCTCAGTACAGCCTAATGTCTGTATTAATGCGTGTGCACCATCTCTTAGCCCTGACAGGAAAATTTTGGGATTCGATAATACGATATCCATCACGTCTGCCATGGTAATATCTGCACGGAAATAATTATACCCACTTTTTTTTCCGACTTTGATATTACTGTAAATCTCTTGAAATGCAGTTAATAACCCCTTGGGGTCTATATAACTGGATTGAGGTGCTTGCGGTTGCTGAAAAAATGAACCAGGGGAAGCGAGGGCCGAACTAGGACCAGAAATAGAACTAGGACCAGAACTAGAGCTAGAAGCAGAAGCAAAACTCACAGCTTGAGTAACCGCTGGGGCTGAAAGGTCTAACTTTTTTAATTTTTCCTGGTCACACCGGTTAATTACGGTGCCTCCTTTTATGGAATCCCTGAAGTCCTTTAGTTCTTGTATGAGGAAATCTAATTCAATTAATTGTTTTCTCCCATTGTTAAAGAGTTTCGCATACAATCTCTCACAAGAATCTTTATATTGTCCCTCAGCCAAATTTTCATTCGAGAATTCACCTTCCGCTGTTTTTATAGGTGGAGCAAAGCCGTATTCATCCTGGATATAATTAAAAAACTTTTCTTTGGAATTTATTCTAACTTTATGTTTTTCTGGACGGGCTTGAACACACATGTCATTTAACAATAATCCTGCTTCTTTATATCCGCCGTACTTTATGCGAATTAAAACTTTGAATATCCCTTCATCTCCATATTCGAATGACGAATCGATGATCTCTTTATTTTTTTCTATAAAGTCCACTAGCATTACCCGTTCGTTTTCTAAAGAAGAAGGAGTATATCTTTTAGCCCTATCTATATAGAGGTTATCTGCTTCTAATTTTTCAATTGTTCTCTTTGTTTCTATCAAAGCTAAAAATTTTTGTGTAGGGCTAATCTCACGCTCTGATATAATACGCTCAATTTTCGCGTTAAGTCTATTTATGTTATCAATGTTGTTAATATATTGTTTACTCTTTGACAGCTCCTCACCAGCTCTCACAAGTGCTGCATCAAGTTGTTGATCATAGTGCTGTGTTGAGCTTTGCAATTCATATTCTAAATTCATAAAGGGATTTGGAAGGAAACGTCGGGGTTCCATTTGAAAAATATCGTCATTAGACATAATGGGTGCAATTTCATCTAAAAATGCTCTTACTACCTGAGTAGGATGATATTGATAAACAGTACTTCTTGCGGGATTTCCCTGCGTGACTTGCTCTATGGCGGCTATTGCTGTAACCATATCTCTTCTTCGAGCCTCTTGATTGCCAGATAATTCCTCACCCTCATCTCTAAGCCTAAGCTCGCCGTGAAGTCCCTCGTACTCTTCCTCAAAAGTTAGGATGGCCAAATCTCTAAAATGATACCGATCTTTTTCCGCAGATAGAGAGTCTAAGCACAACGTTAAACGCTCAATATAATATTCTTGTAAGGGAGTCAAATTTTGATCAATGTATTCCTTGAAAATACGATCTGCTTCGCACATGGCAGCATTACTCATTCCATGTTCTCGCACTGCGTAAAATTCTCTTTCAACGTTTTCAAATTCTTGTCTCAACATCCCCAAGCGTTCTATTTCTTTCTTCTCAATACACTTAATAATTTTTCCTCGTGTTCGATTAAAAAATCTTCCTAGGTTATCTATTATTTCAATATCGCCATTTCGATAACCTTCATAGCTTTGGATTGCTAGGCGGCTTGCTTTATCATAAATAGCCATAGCCTGCGGCAGATACTGTTCTGATATTCTTTGTTCAATCTCTGTGAATATTTCTAAATCGTGGACGAAAGGGCATTCATAACTTTTTGTTTCTTTGTTGTACCTGAATTTTAAATGTTTTTTAAGTAAAGCCCGAAGAACGATATACTCATGAGTCCTACTCCCTTCTAATCTTTGCGCTAATGTTTTGCCATCAGCAGCAGGGATATTAAACGCCCGCAATGCAGCTATAATTCGATTGAGCCTTTGTGGATCCATTTTTCACCTCGCTTATATTCTTTGACTCTTAATAAGAATTGTCTCTTTAATTAACATTATACTATAAAATCAATACTTTTTATTAACAATCTGGTTTATTTTAATACAGCCACAACGGCAAATAGAAAATATCAATCCGTGTTTGCTGTATCGATTTAATTGGCAGTAATCATCAATGGCGTCATTATTTTTGCTGAGGCAAGATGATAAATATGAATGTCGTATGGAGCATTTGCGGCACGTAAAGATTCACTGAGACTTTTAACCGTCGCAACATGCACAGACCTAAAGGATGATATCCCGCTTACGGGAAAGCTTTAGCCGCACCTATTCCGGAGCTGGCACCTGTAAATAATCAGCGGCTACGAACACGATAAGAAAGAGGATTTCTTCAACCAACTGGAATCGGGATAATAAGCAAACACCAATGAACCGCCTTGTATGGTGTTGATGGTCTCCTTTGCTTGATCGCGTGCTAATGCCGGACAGCCCCAACTGCGGCCTATACGTCCTTGGGATTCGGCAGCCGCCTCACTTACATAATCAGCACCGTGAAATACCACATCGCGTTGTAAAGCATGGCTATTCACACCCGGTTCTAAGCCGTCCATACGCAAAGATAAGCCGTTATGACCAATATACGTATTCTTCGTCACAAAAACCCCTAAACTGGACTCATGGGAATTCGTTGTATCTGAAAACTTAGTGGGCACATTATCGCCACTACCCTGACCATGCGCCACCAACTCATTGAATTTTATTTTAGCCTTCGCCATGTCGATTACCCACAAGCGTTTTTTGGTGGAAGGTTGCGAATAATCAATAATGGTTAAAAAATTTTTATTGACTACGCCCCGTTTGCTGGCACAATAAAAGGCTTTTTCGGCCAATTGCAATACTTTCGGGTTAAGCGTACTGGCTTCTTTTAAAATTTTACTTTCTACATTATTAGTGTTGGCCTTAGCACTATTCACCAGTGCCATACTCAAAATTGCCGCACTCGCTAATATTGTTGTTTTTTTCAAAGCCATCTCACTCCTCCTCACAAATATAATACTTCATCTACTTCATAGCTCAATACGCCCCTCGGCGTAGTCACTTCCACTGTGTCGCCCTGCTCTTTACCAATTAAGGCTCGCGCCAAAGGCGAATTAACGGAAATCTTACCAATTTTAATATTGGCTTCGTCTTCCCCTACAATCTGATAACGGATCGTTTCATCCGTATCTAGGTTAATCAACTGCACCGTTGTACCAAAAATAATACGACCAGTATGTGGCATCTTCGCAATATCAATGATCTGGGCATTACTTAATTTGCCTTCTATCTCTTGAATACGCGTTTCAACAAAACTCTGTTGCTCTTTAGCGGCATGGTATTCCGCATTTTCTTTTAGATCGCCATGTGCGCGTGCTTCGGCAATGGCATCTACAATTTTGCGGCGCGTTACGCGCGTTAATTCTTCTAATTCTTTTTGCAATGCAGCCGCTCCCGCGACTGTCATGGGTGTTTTGTTACTCATACTATCACCTCTTTTTTGGCATGCAATGTCTGCAATGCACTCACTTTAATCTCATGCTGATAACCCATCGCTAAAATCAGCGCCCTGGCACCTGCTAAAGTTGTGGTATAACACACACGATGTTGCAAGGCACTACTGCGTATCGTATAAGAGTCGGTAATCGACTTCTGTCCATCCGTGGTGTTAATAATAAAATCGATCTCATCATTTTTGATGCTATCGATAATATGGGGCCTACCTTCCCTATATTTATTGATCGGTTTACAATCTATACCTGCTTCTTTCAAAGCATTCGCCGTGCCACGTGTAGCGCACAAGCTAAAACCAACTTCCACTAAGCGTTTAGCAATAGTAATCACAATGGCCTTATCTTCATCACGCACGCTAATAAAAGCTTGGCCTTTGGTAGGTATTTGACCTTTATTTTGACTTCCTAAGAACCCATAAGCAAAAGCTTCACCAAAATGCTCACCTATGCCCATAGCCTCGCCGGTAGATTTCATTTCCGGTCCTAGAATGGGATCAACCCCACCAAAACGCGAAAATGGAAATACCGGATATTTAATCGAATAATAAGGCGGCACCGCTAGACTCTCGCCATATCCCATCTCTGCTAAAGACTTGCCCGCCATGCAACAAGCCGCTATTTGTGTCACCGCCACCCCAGTTGCCTTGGAAATAAAAGGCACCGTACGTGAGGCACGAGGATTCACCTCTAACACATAAATAGTGTCTCCTTGAATGGCAAATTGGGCATTTAACAGCCCTATTACCTGCATTTCACTCGCAATCAATGTCACTTGACGGCGTAATTCTTGTTGTATTTCAATGGACAAGCTAAAGGGAGGGAAACAACAGGAAGAATCTCCGGAATGAACGCCCGCTTGCTCAATATGTTCCATGATACCACAAACGAGTATATTTTGTCCGTCCGCTACTGCATCAACATCCACTTCTTGGGCATTATCTAGAAATTCTTCCAATAAAAGCGGGCAATCCTTTGAGATAACAGGACTTTTTTTAAGGTACCCTACTAGCTCTTCTTCATGGGTAATAATTTGCATGCCACGACCGCCTAATACATAAGAGGGCCGTATCATAAGTGGATATTGCAGGGTACGCGACTTCGTTATAGCCTCATTAATTTCAGTCGCAGTCACATTGGCGGGTTGTTTTAAGCCTAAGCTATGTAATAAGGCTTGGAAACGTTGCCTATCCTCGGCCCAATCGATAGTATCGGCCGAGCTGCCCCAAATGGGTACACCTAAGGTAGACAAAGGCTCAACCAACTTTAATGGCGTTTGCCCACCCAATTGCACAATAACGCCATTGGGCTGTTCTTTGTGGCAAATCTCCAGCACATCTTCTAAGGTTAACGGTTCAAAATAGAGTCGATCTGCTCTATCAAAATCCGTAGACACTGTTTCCGGGTTACAATTCACCATAATGGTTTGATAACCCAATTCACTGAAAGCCATAGCACCATGCACACAACAATAATCGAACTCTATACCCTGACCTATGCGGTTAGGGCCACTGCCCAACACCATGACCTTAGGTTTATTTTCTACACGCGCTTCGCAATATTGCTCATAGGTAGAATAAAAATAGGCGGTTTCACTGGCAAATTCGGCAGCACAACTGTCTATGCGTTTATATACCGGGCGTATGTCCCAATCGTGTCGCAATTGCCTCACTTCTGTTTCCGTAACCCCTAATAGTTTTGCTAAATAACTGTCGGCAAAACCGCGGCGTTTTAAACTGTAGAGTAAATCCCGATCCAAGCCCGCCAAACCTTGTACCCTTACCTTTTCTTCCCAGAGAATTAAATCTTCAATTTGACCTAAGAACCAAGGATCAATTTGCGTATATAACGCTATTTCTTCTAAGCTTAAACCTTGGCGAAACGCATCAGCCACATACCACAGGCGATCTGCAGTTGGCGTTTTTAATTCATAACGTAGATGCTCAGACCATTGCTCGTCTTCATCGCTGATTAAAGAATTTAAACCATCATAACCATTTTCTAAACTGCGGATTGCTTTCTGTAAACTTTCTTGAAAATTATGACCTATGGCCATTACTTCACCTACCGATTTCATTTGCGTGGTTAAACGCGAATCGGCATTGGGAAACTTTTCAAAATTAAAGCGGGGAATTTTGGTAACTACATAATCTATTGTCGGCTCAAAAGATGCAGGCATATACCTTTCGACTTTCAAGCTGCGACTTTGGTGTGCGCTTGTCTCGCTGCTCCTGTACCAGTGCGTATATTCCGCTGCTCGCCGCGTCGCATCTGGAAATTCTTTGGGTATAGCTTTTTGAATAATTTCGTTTGCCAATTCATCTAAGGTATACCCTACTGCTAACTTAGCAGCAATTTTTGCAATCGGAAATCCCGTGGCCTTAGAAGCCAAAGCCGAAGAGCGCGATACGCGCGGGTTCATTTCGATGACGATCATGCGACCATCTGTAGGATTCACCGCAAACTGTACATTAGAACCGCCGGTTTCCACACCTATTTCACGTAAAATAGCCATAGCCGCATCGCGCATGACTTGATACTCTTTATCGGTTAACGTTTGCGCTGGCGCTACGGTAATGGAATCGCCGGTGTGGACACCCATGGGATCAAAATTTTCAATGGTACAAACAATAATGCAATTGTCATTTTTATCACGCACTACTTCTAATTCAAACTCTTTCCATCCCAATAAAGATTCTTCAATCAATAATCCTGGAGATGATTCAAAACCGCATTCGCAAATTTCAATAAATTCTTCGCGATTGTATGCTATACCCCCACCGGTACCGCCTAAGGTAAAGGAAGGGCGAATCACCGTAGGAAAACCCAATTGCCCCTGCACTTGCAGCGCTTCTTCTAAATTATATGCTATCGCCGATCGCGCAACCTCTAAACCTATTTTTTGCATAGCGAGCCTAAATAAATCGCGATCCTCAGCTTTGTCTATGGCTTCACGAGTGGCACCTATCATCTCAACACCATATTTTTCTAATATGCCTTGACGGGCCAAATCTAAGGCACAATTTAAAGCCGTTTGCCCGCCCATGGTAGGCAATATGGCGTCCGGTCTTTCTTCAGCAATGATTTTGGCAATCACTTCGGAGCGTATGGGCGTAATATACGTTTTATCGGCTATGCTGGGGTCGGTCATGATGGTGGCCGGATTGGAATTCACTAATATGACTTCGTAACCTTCTGTGCGCAAGGCTTGACACGCTTGCACACCGGAATAATCAAATTCACACGCTTGGCCTATGACGATGGGTCCTGCGCCTAACAATAAAATCTTTTTTATATCTTCGCGTTTAGGCATGCTGCATTCTCCCAGCATTGATCAGTTTAATAAATTGTTCAAATAAAATAGATATATCATTGGGTCCTGGGCTTGCTTCAGGATGGCCTTGAAAGGCCAGTAAAGGTAAAGTCTGGTGGCTAAACCCCTGTAGCGTATTGTCAAATAAAGAACGGTGTGTGACTTTCACTCCTTGAGGCAGAGTCGCTTCATCCACTGCAAAACCATGGTTTTGACTGGTAATAAAAACGCGTTTGCTCAGAACATCCTGTACCGGATGATTCGCGCCGTGGTGACCTTGTTTCATCTTCATAGTTTTAGCGCCTAAAGCCAACGCCAATAATTGGTGGCCTAAACAAATACCAAAAAGTGGAATATTTTGAGTGAATAAGTGTTGAATAGTTTTGATGGCGTCTAGGCAGGCCGCGGGATCACCCGGGCCATTGGATAACACGATGCCTTGAGGCTGTAATTTTAAAATATCGTCGGCAGAAGATTCCGGCGGTACGACTATCACATTACACTTTTGCGCCGCTAAATGGCGCAGGATGCCTTGTTTAACGCCAAAATCTACAACCACTATAGTATGCTGGTCTGTTTTATGGTGCGACGGTTGCCAAGCATAGGTTTTTTGTGTCGCCACCGTATCGATCAGCGCGCGCCCCTGCATATCGCCCCAAGCTTGCGCCTGGGCCACTGCCGTCATTACATCCTCACCCTCGCTGACCAAAATACAACCGGCCTGAGCGCCGTATTGACGCAAATGATGTACCAGAGCGCGGGTATCGATTTCGGCGATACCGAGTAAATTGTAATCGTCTATAAATTGCATAAAGGATTGTTGTGCACGCCAACTACTAGGTGCTGTGGGCAATTCACGCACAATAAAACCTTTGGCATACACTTTATTGGCTTCAAAATCAGCCGCATTCGTACCTACGTTACCGATATGCGGCGTAGTAAATGTAATGAGTTGCTCAGCATATGAGGGATCGCTTAAAACTTCTTGATAGCCCGTCATGGCTGTGTTGAAAACAACTTCGCCCACCGTTTGATCACCGTGGCCTACAGCAATACCCTCAAAATGGGTGCCATCGGCTAAGGCTAATATGGCTTTTTTTTGCACAGAACGCCTCCACTTATTTCACCGTCACTGTTTTGATATAGCCGGGTGATTGTACCTTACTACAGGTCAATGTGTCTATTTGGTGGTGTAAATAGGGGCAAAAATGCACGAAAAAGATTCATCTTCTCATCGTAGCTGAATAGAATGCCATATGCTTTTTACCCAGCTAGGAGATATTAATTGCTTTTGCTAAATATGCGCTGTATGATCCGCGGCATAATATCTGAGCAGGAGTCCCTATGAATAATAATACCGCGCTACCGAAACGAATTTCCACGTTTTCGCTGACAATGACCGGCGTAACCACTATTATCGGTTCAGGTTGGTTATTAAGTACACAGAAAATCGCCACTATGGCTGGACCAGCCAGCTTGTTATCCTGGGGCCTAGGTGCCTTCATTGCCTTATTAGTAGGTTTCTTCTACATAGAGATAGGCTCCGCGCATCCTTCCGCAGGGGGTATTGGCTATTATTCTCATATTACACATGGGCGATTTTGTGGCTTTTTAACCTCGTGGATCAATTGGCTGAGCATCGTCGCCGTTCCCCCTATTGAAGCACAAAGTGTTATTCAATATCTCAGTCAACTGTCCCCCGGCTTTACACGCTTCTATGATCTAACCAGCCACAACTTAACGGGCATCGGCATTGTGTTTGCTTTTGCATTAATGCTTGTATTTATGGTCTTGAATTACTGGAGCATTAAACTTTTTTTACGATTTAACAATTTTTTTACCGTATTAAAAATTGCTATTCCTGTC
>JAJNBM010000020.1 GCA_021156165.1 Gammaproteobacteria bacterium
CACATCCTCCATAAAATTACCGGGTTCAGGGACATTCCAAAAACTATAAGCACACCTTATTGCCGCCAAAGAACATGTCATGTTAACAATAGATTTTCCAAGCCAATTAAATCCTAAATTTGCTCCAATAAAAACGCCAGCTATTGCACTAAGATGAAAAATATTTTTGAATTCTAAATTTTTGCAAACCATTCTCGAATGAATCTTAAACACACCGATAAGGCCTAGTAAAATCTGTAATCTCACCCTCTTTTAAGAACGCATCACAGGCACCCGTTAAACTATTTTTTTCTCACAAAGATTTAGATGACGAGTTTAGTAGAGTTGTTACAACATTGTCAACTAAAAAGTAACAAGCTGCAGCTGCCGATATAATTTTACCGATAGTATCGCTCTCTCTTAATATTAAGGTTTCTACCAATAAACCATACTATCTAGTAAGTGTATCGACAAAATTTAATAGAGTTTCATTATCAAATTCTTTTTGATTTTTCTGAAGTGATTTAACTAGTTCTTTTAGGCTATCATTTTTTCTTATCGAATTACTTTAAATGAATACAATCACATTACAACAACCCACATATAATTAATTCAGTAGCCGCTCTGACATGGATCTTTTCCAAATTCAGGGTACTCAATCCTCCGTATAATGCTCGCGTTGTGAGCCGATAGTTGCCAAACGACTTGAACCTATAAGCGCCCCCTTATCCGTTTCATCTTACAGTGGAGCCCTTCCGTAATCCCATTGCTTTTGCTAAATTGCCGCACCCTCACTATCTCTTCTCGTCACGCCTACAGCATCTTACCCAACCTGCGCATCGCCTTAAGACCGCTTCCTTTTAGTAGATTTTACTTTCTTTGGGTCTAAAGAAATGCTTTTAGAAGATCTCTGTTTCCGCTCTTAGCCGAAGAAGTTTGATATTTATCATTTACAGCTAAAAAGGCTCTAGCGAAACTGCCTCAGGTATGGCACTTCCCTCCCCTTTCTTGCCGTGCAATTTTGGTATAAAAATGCTATAGTTATCGCAAATAAAATGGAACCGAATACCACATGGCTGTAAATTACATCTATTATGAACAACCTTTAAACGAGTTAGTGCGTACTTGTCTGCGTTTAGAATATTTATCCAGCTTGTTAGATTACTATTTGGAAACCTCTAAAGCGGGCTCGGCTCATGCAGCATTGGCTACTTTGATGGACATTTTACAAATATTAGACCGTTCAGACATTAAAACAAAATTTATTGCCGAATTTCGTCGTTATGTAGAAAGTTTTCAGCAATTTAAAAATAACCCCAGCGTAAACAATCGATCACTAAAATTAGCCTTGGATGAGTTACACCACTTAATTGAATTGTTACAGCCTAAATATGGCAAATTTGCCCATGAGACCCGGGAAGATTGTTTTATCGCCAATATACGACAATATTTTTTAACCCCAGGCGGCACGTGTAATGCGGATCTACCCCAATATCATTATTGGCTTAATCTTTCCCCAGAAAGACAACAAACTTATCTAAAGCACTGGCTTGTCGACCTAGACGAACCCTATAAAGCCGTACGTCTGCTTTTGAAGCTCGCCCGTGATACTACCCGCGAAAGCAAATTAATTGCTGAAGAGGGATTTTATCAAAAAACTTTGTCACCAGAGCGTTTTTGCCCCTTAGTGCGGGTAGCTTTAGAGCGTAATAGCCCTGTTTATCCTGTAATGAGTTTGGGGCGTCATCGTTTAGTCATTCATTTCTACCTCGCATCTATAAATAACAAACCACAACAAGCGAAAGAAGATATAAGTTTTATTCTGTTGGATTAAAATATCTATCTAAATCTCCACATTCACTGAGCAGAGAAAATATAAATCGCTGACAGCCACGGCTAGCGGGTATATGCCCTTAAGATCTCTTTTTTACTATGTCGTCCTAACAACATTTTGTGGGCGGGATCAACCAGAAACTTATCTTGCAAAGCTTCTCGCCCTAATAGCATTCTGAATTTCATTAAATCCCGATTAGACAAGGTCAATTCAATAGAATAAGCTAAAAGGCCTAAGGTTAACTCCGTCATAATGACGTAACGATGTTCTGTATGGCCAGTAGAACTCATCACTTCCCGTTCGTCAATTACTTTTGCCTGGCATTTTTGAATGACTTTATGGCTGCCTTGTAAGGGATGAATTTCAAACTCAACCCATTTCTGCTTGCGTTTCATAAACGGCGTGATATTAAAGGCATGTAGTGCCGATGTTTTTGCGCCCGTATCAATTTTAGCTTTAATATAGGGTATATTGAGTAAAGGTAACTCACACCATTCTTGCCATCCCAACAATGATTTTTTGATCATATTAGCCATGGTATGGTTTATCCGGATGCAAAGGCTTAGCATTTTTTTCAATATGAGCGTAGATCATCCCCGCTACATTTTTGCCAGAAGCAGTTTCAATGCCTTCTAATCCAGGAGAAGCGTTTACTTCCAATACTAAAGGCCCTCGTTTAGAACGCAAGATATCCACCCCAGCTAAATTAAGGCCGATAATTTTGCTGGCTTTCAGCGCAGTTTCTTTTTCCGTTGCACTTAATGCAATCGAATGCGTACTGCCGCCTTGATGCACATTGGCACGAAATTCTCCGCTTTGCGCTCTACGTAACATACTGGCAACGACTTTATTGCCGATGACTAAACACCTTAAATCTTCACCCTTAGCTTCAGAAATAAATTCTTGTACAATAATATTGGCATTTAATCCCATTAAAGTTTGCATCACACTAGACGCCGCCGCATACGATTCTGCCAGCACCACCCCTACACCCTGGGTGCCTTCTAGTAATTTAATCACCACAGGGGGTCCACCCACCATTTTTATTAAGGCACGAATGTCTTTAGATTGGTGGGCAAAACCCGTAATCGGCAGACCTATACCCTTTCGACATAGCAATTGTAGAGAGCGTAACTTATCGCGCGCACGCGTAATGGATAAGGCCGAATTAATACAATACATGCCTTTTGTTTCCAGCTGCCGCACAATAGCCGTACCGTAAAAAGTACGTTTAGCGCTGATGCGAGGAATAATGGCATCAAAATTGGTTAATTTCTCACCTTTGTAATAAACATCTGCTCCAGTGGGCGTGATATTGACATAGCACGATAAATAATCCACCACCGTAACACAATGGCCTCTTTTTTCACCTTCTTCGACTAAGCGTCGTGTTGAATACAGCTCATCATTCAATGATAGAATGGCTATATTCATACTTTTTTTGGATGTCATACATACCCACTGTTTAATTTTGGTACTGTCGCAAATACCCTAATAAGGTCTGAGCAATAGTACGCAATATGTCCGGAAAATCGTCTAAGATCCGATCATACTCTATTTGGCTCATCTTTAACACTACCACCTCCGTTACAGCTACAGCAGTGGCAGTTCGAGGTTTTTCATCCAATATGCTCAGTTCGCCTATAAAATCAAATTTGTATTTGCTACTAATGGTTTGTTTATCGTGCATAATGGCGATCTCTCCCCCAGCAACAATATAGAGATCACCTGGCAGATCACCTTCCCTAAAGAGAATCGTTTCCTTGGGCATTAAAACAACTTCTAAACGCTCAGCCAATGCCAATAAAATATCAGCTGAGAGATCTTTAAATAAGCTACAACCACGTAATATCACTAATTTTTCTAGGTCATGCATACCAGCACCCTCATACGTTAAAGATTTAACCGAAAACACCTTGGTTAGCCAAGGACCCAACCTTTCTTTAGACAAAAGAATGTCATCCGCAATATCACCCTTTGGCTCTGCAAATGCCTCAATCAAAACGGTCCGATCGTGGCTTTTATGTAAATAACTATCCAATAATTCAATGCCTTCATCGAGCACTTCGCTGGCATCGTTATCAGCCCTATCCGCCATATTACGTAAAATTAAAGCGACTAGAGGCATTAATTTTTTAGGGTTATCTGTAGAAAGTAAATATAATACGCGGGAAGTCGCCCCGAAAATCAAAGCATTTATTTCTTGCCTTTCAAACAGGGTTAATTCAAGCTGAAGTAGTTTCTTATAGTCGCTAATATGCCTTTTTTCTATTTCAACACGTTGAGCAATCTGTTCCTGGAAAGCGCGCGTTAAATCCATATTCATGGCCCGATAGGCAATTGATTTTACAGCATTATTACGAATATGCGAACTGGCGTTTGACATCAATTCGGCCAGGGCGTTATCCGCCTTCTCCCCACGTGTTCTTGAAATACAGCGAATGGCGGCTCTCTGAAAAACAGGACTACTTACCTCATTGATGCGTTGAAATAAAAGAGGAATAACCTCTTCACCAAAACTGAATATCGCTTTCCCTGCATAGTAACTCGCATATTTTACCGCCATTTGCTGCATTAAAGACGGTATATACTCTTTATGGGGATGTGCTGATGCGGATTGAATAGCGGCAATACTGACCTGTACATCTGGATCCACTATCAATTGCGATAAACTTTCCACCGCTCCATGTAAATCGAATAAAGACAATATACGCGCTGCGGCAATGCGGGCACTCGGGTCTGACGAAGATATCATTGCCATCACATGGTTTAAAGCCAAAATGGCATCCGTTATGGTACCAAATTTCAATAAAATACTAATACTCCCCACTTGCCTTAACATCTGATCTGAATCTAAGTATTTTTGAGCAATTTCCAAAGCCCCTTCATGGTGCTTAAAGTCAAATGCTTGAAAAAGCCAGAAAATAACTTCATTATCGGTTTCGACTTCCAATCTTTTCTTAATAATTTCAAGATATTTTTCATTCATGTGCCTAGATAATAGCTTTATCGCTTCAATACGAATAGCAGGATTGCTATCTTGTAAATCTTCACTCACTTTATCTAAAAACTTGTCAGAAATCGCATATTTTTTGTGCGCTAATAATTCATAGCCGATCAATTTAACCGCATAATCCTTGCTGGAAAAGCTTTTTTCAATAACATCGCCCCATTGCTGCATGTTTTCAGCCAAGTAAAAATCATCTGAATAGACAATGTGATGACTTTCCAAGCTTTCTTTTAATGTTTCACTGTACGCTTTTGTAATTTTTCGCGCTAAAAAAACGAAGAATATAGCCAAAAGAAGCAGAAATATACTAATCACTCGGGGCGTTGCTTTATTAGATAAGGATAAAATCAATCCTGCAGAAATGATCGAGCCTATAAATAATGTTATCCCTTTTATATGTAACTTGGATATGCCGCGCACTTTGGTGGGTAAAGCATTTCCCAAAAGTTGAAAGGCTAAGTCCGTGATTGAACTACTACCGACGCTATAGGCAATCAATAATAAGCTAATGGTTGTTAAATTAGGTTTGAATATAACGGCTAAGGCGCAGGCTATCAATAGAATGGGGATCTGCAAGATGAACACAAAAATACCCAATCGTTGTAAAACAGGCTTAACTCCAAAAAATTGCACCAGAAGAATAATGATATTACTGAGAAAGGAAAGCTTACTCGTATAAATAGCAATCTCTTCCGCCTTAAAAGAGAGCTTTACTTGATATTTAAATACATAATCTACTAAGGTTGAGAAAATTAAGATGACTAAAACAAAAACCAATAAAAGCTTTTGTAATTTATATTGATACCGAAAAGGGGTAGTGGGCTCTAACGATGACTCCGCTTCTTTTACTGTGATGCTCTGTAACATCATTAAACTAACGAGTAAAAGGCTGCCCATAATAGGCAATAATATGGTTACTGTTGTTTTTTTTACAATCAATGCTGCGGCTAGCCCCATAATTATGCCACCCGCCGCCACTGAAGCACCCAAGATATCACTGTTCTGTTTAAATTCCCGCAGCTTTAATACTTGATTGACACCATTCCAATAATTATTGCCTAAAAATTTACCGCTCGTGATTAAGAAAACACATAAAATAAATGGCCACCACATGGGCATACTGAAATGGAGTGGTAATTGCCAACTCAAAAAAATGACCACTACAAACAAAATTAATAATGTGGCCGTCCCTTTTTTGTAATGGCGCGATAAATAAGAGGCTGTCAACTTGTTGATTATGATAAATAAAATTGCTAAGCTTAAATAAAAATAAGCCAGGTAGCTGGCAGGATAGGTGCTTAAAAATATAGCACTTACATACGACATCACAGCGGAGCCATACATAGTAGCTAACATTAAGGAGAGGCAACACCATACTAAGTTAAATTTGATCTTTTTTTTCATCCCTGATAATCCCTAGCAAAAACTTAAAAATAGTGTTTTATAAACGTCAATATTGCATCCAATCCCATAGCTTCTCCCCCTTGTGGTCGGCCGGACTGGTTATTAAGATTATACGCCATTAAGTCTATATGGATCCACGGTATAGTCGCTGGAGCAAATGCTTGCAAAAAAAGTGCCGCCGTAATAGCACCTGCGTATGAGCCGCCGCTGTTACTGATATCGGCAACGGGACTTTTGAGATAATCCTTATACGCTGCATATAAAGGTAATGGCCATAACCATTCCCCTGTTTTTTCACTCGCCGCCATAATATCCATTTGCACTTGTTTATCGTTACAAAAAAACACTGGGATATCTGGCCCTAAAGCCACGCGTGCCGCACCCGTTAGCGTAGCAAAATCAATCACTAAACGGGCTTCATCTGTTGCCGCTTCCAGTAAAGCATCTGCTAAAATAAGACGTCCTTCGGCATCCGTATTACCTATTTCAACCGACAACCCATTACGGGCTACATACACATCACCGGGTTTGAAAGCTTTAGCGCTAATCACATTTTCCACGGCAGGAATTAGGATTCGCAATTGTATGGGTAATTTTTGTAATAAAATCATTTGAGCTAAGCCCAAAACATGCGCTGCACCACCCATATCTTTTTTCATCAAAAACATGTTATCGGCGGATTTAATATCTAAACCACCTGAATCAAAGCATACCCCTTTGCCAATCAAGATCAATAAGGGATCGTGGGACTTACCCAAGCGCATATCGATTAATCTAGGCTCACGATCACTTCCTCTGCCTACAGCGTGTATCAGTGGATAACCTTGCGCCAATAAATCGGAACCGATAACTTCTTTCATAGTACCCGAAAAGCGATCACAAAAATTACGACAATAAAAAGCAAGTTCTTCAGGCCCCAAATCTTCTGCGGGGGTATTGATCAAGTCACGAACCATATGGATACTTTCTACCCATTGTAGCGCCAGGCGATCGCTTTCTTGAACATACAGGCACGGTTTTTCTTTTTGATTCAGGGTACGGTAGCGATTAAATTGGTAATGCGCCAAACCCCACGCCCTAGTTAATTGGAACAAGGCTTCAACACTTAAACCCTCGCGTACAAAAACATATTCGCCTATGGGTAATTGCGTTGCCATAGCGGCGCCGCTCAACCGTTTTTCCGGATTATCGCAAATAAGCAATACTTCTGTAACAGCGCTCTCTGCATTCAGGACATATGTCCATTTTTCATTTTCAGCAACGAAATGGCTCGTATTTAACCAATTTTGGATATGGGTCCCCTGCGCGCTTAACCACGTTGCATAGGCAATGGGAGTCAATACACGTATAGGTGTAGCTGCTACCGCAGTTTCATAATACTTAAATAATGCCATTAGTCAAAACCACACAACGCTTCCAAGGCGGGAACGTACGCTTTATTTAACGATTCGGCAACGGCTTTATAAGTGATATGACCACGATAAACATTCAGGCCATTCAACAAATGGGGATCTTCTAACAAAGCTTGTTTTATACCTTTATTCGCTAAATCCATCACAAAAGGTAAAGTCGCATTGTTTAAAGCAAAAGCAGCGGTACGCGGCACTGCGCCCGGCATATTGGCTACACAGTAATGAATAATCCCTTCCTCTTCATAAATAGGCTCAGCATGCGTAGTAGGTCGGCTGGTTTCAAAACAACCGCCTTGATCGATAGCCACATCCACCAATACGGAGCCCTTGCGCATTTTCTTCAAATGTTCACGCGTTACCAAGCGCGGTGCCGCCGCACCCGGAACCAATACCGCACCAATGACCAAGTCTGCATTCACCACTGCCTTTTCGATAGCATGTCCTGTGGCGTAGAGAGTACTTAATCTAGAGGCAAACTGTAGATCCAATTCTTTTAAACGTTTTAAAGATCTGTCGATCACCGTAACCTGGGCTTCTTGGCCTATCGCCATACGAATTGCATTCGTACCGACCACACCGCCACCCAATATAACAACCTTGGCCGAAGCCACGCCTGGAACCCCACCTAATAAAACGCCACTGCCCCCTTGTGGTTTTTCCAAACAATGCGCCCCCGCTTGAATGGCCATGCGCCCTGCGACTTCACTCATAGGCGACAATAGAGGCAAACCTTGATAAGCATCCGTCACGGTTTCATAAGCAATCGCACAACATTCTGATGCCAGCAATAATTCGGCTTGTTGAGGATCGGGCGCTAAATGTAAATAAGTAAACAACGTGTGATCTTGCGTTAACATTTTGCATTCAATCGGCTGTGGCTCTTTGACCTTAACAATCAATGAAGCCGAAGAAAAAACATCGGCTGCTCGCGGCAGAATTTTAGCGCCTACAGCCACATATTCCGCATCGCTTATGCCGATGCCTAAACCCGCATTGGTTTCAACAAACACTTCATGGCCACAACGCGTTAATTCATGTACGCTAGAAGGCACTAAAGCGACTCGATTTTCTAGAGTTTTAATTTCTTTGGGTAAACCAATGCGCATTCTCTTGCTCCTATCTGTATAAACTTAAGGTAATTTCGTTAATAATTCAGGGATAATTTTAAATAAGTCCCCCACCAGACCATAATCGGCAATTTGAAAAATAGGCGCTTCGGCATCTTTATTGATAGCGACGATAACCCGACTGTCCTTCATACCGGCTAAGTGTTGTATCGCACCGGATATGCCTATGGCGATATAGAGATCAGGCGCTACCACCTTCCCGGTTTGCCCCACTTGGTAGTCATTGGGGACAAAGCCGGCATCCACAGCCGCACGCGAGGCTCCTACCGCTGCATTCAGTTTATCAGCTAGCTGTTCTATTAATGCGAAATTTTCTTTATTCTGTAAACCGCGGCCACCGGAAATAACCACTTTGGCTTGTCCTAATTCAGGCCGTTCGCTTTTGCTTTCTACTCTTTTAACCAATTTGGTTTTTTCTAAAGCATACCTCTTATCACACACTGTTAACTCAGCCAGTTCTGTGTGAGTAGTGATAGGCGTATTAAAAGCACTGCTGCGCACCGTGACTAAACGTATCGCATCGTGCATACGTACAGTAGCCAAAGCATTGCCCGCATAAATAGGGCGTATGAAAGTATTGGCATCTATTATTTCCATGACATCCGAAGCCATGCTCACTTGCAATAATCCTGCTAAACGCGGTAATACATCTTTACCAAAAGTAGAGGCTGCCGCTAAAATATGGCTATAGTCTGCACTTAAAGAGTGTAATAACAAGGCTAAATTTTCAGCCAATTGATCTTGATAGACGTCGTGATCGGCAACAATAACGCGGCTAATCGCCGCTAGAGTCCGTACTTTTTCCACCACAGTTTGACAATGATAACCCGCAACCAACACTTCTATAGGCAGCGCCAATTTCTGTGCAGCTGCAATCGCTGCCACAGTACTTGTTTTTAATTCTCGATTATCGTGTTCAGCAATGACCAATACCTTCATGCTATCACCTTCGCTTCATTTTTTAACTTATCTAATAGGGCATCGACTGAATCCACCATAACGCCTGCTTTACGTGTTTTAGGCGCAGCCACAGATAAGACTTCAAAAGCGGTTTGTGTATCCACCGCCAATTCTTCTAAAGTGAGCGTCGTTAAGGGTTTTTGTTTGGCGCGCATAATATTGGGTAATGAGGCATAACGTGGCGTATTCAACCGCAGGTCGGTGGTAATAACCGCGGGCAAAGTAGCGGATAGCACTTCTAAGCCGCCATCGATTTCCCGGGTGACTTCAAGTGAAGCCCCACCCTCGGCTATCTTCACTGCACTGGCAAAAGTGCACTGCGGCCATGACAACAACGCCGCGAGCATTTGTCCTACTTGATTATTATCATCGTCTATGGCTTGCTTACCCAGGATGACCAATTGTGCTGCTTCGCGCACCACGATCTGCTGCAAAATACGCGCCACTGCCAAAGGTTGCAGCATGGCATCATTAGGAACAAACACCGCATTGTCTATACCCAAGGCTAATGCCGCGCGCAGATTTTCTTGACTCGCCTCGCTGCCTATGGCAACCACTGTCGTACTCGTTGCCGACCCTTGTTCCTTTAGACGCACTGCCTCTTCTATAGCAATTTCATCGAAGGGATTGGTGCTCATTTTAACGTTGGCGGTTTCTACACCACTGCCATCGTCACGCACACGAATTTTGACATAAGGATCCACAACTCGTTTAAGGGCCACTAAGACTTTCATAAAGATCCAAACCTATATTATTCATGGCGCTAGTATACTCGGATCTAGGTCATTTGCAAAATAGAAACGGAATGCTGATCTATCTTAGGGGCAACCTTCTGTGATTACCCCATCTAGGGCAGGTATAGGAACCTGCGCCTACGTTCTTTTTTCTCACCTTCATTGACATCGTTAATTTATACAATTAGTGCTAAAATTAGGTATTCTAAATTAGGAGTAAATTATGAGCAAAGAAAGAGGCCGTACCGTTGAAATGTCGGAAATCATGGTGCCGCAAATGGCTAACCTCTTGGGTAATGTGCATGGTGGCTGGCTATTGGGTTTTTTAGACCGCACTGCTTACGTGTGTGGTGCACGCTATTGCGGCCTAAACTTAGTGACTTTATCCGTTGATCAGGTGTTTTTTAAAGAGCCCATTTATGTGGGCGAATTATTAACCTGCTATGCCACTGTCAATTATGTGGGTAAAACCTCTATGGAAATCGGCATACGTGTCACCACTGAAAACTTAAAAACCGGGCAAATTCGTCATACCAACACCTGTTATATCACTATGGTGGCCATAGGGGACGACCAGAAGCCCATTCCCATCCCTGCCTTAACTTTACGCAATGAGGACGAAAAAAGACGTTTTCAAGAAGCCTTAATACGCAGACAAATGCGCCTGGCCTTATATAAGGATAAAGACCCCTCTTAGCCCCCCCAATTTGCAAAAAGGCTGTAAAAAGGTTACACTATTGTATATCTATTATACAATTTATGGGGCGTATTTATACTTCTCCTTAAAAAACAGCTAGTTGGGGTAAAACGTCATGTCAAACCATCATAAAGCCACACAGCACGAGAAGCTTTATCAGCCCCCTAATTATTTTAATAAGAAACTCTGTGCTGCCCATACCAATATTGGGCAAACCATGCATGTGTCCGAAAGTGGTAGTTATAAAAAACGCTCTTTATTTCGCGGCTTAAAACAGCATATTAAGTTGGGTTTTGCTTTAGGGGTAGGTGCTTTGGGCGTATGGGCACTTACGCCGCCGATACAAGGATACCTCTCAAGCCCCTATAAAATGGGTAAAAAGAAAACTACTTATAAAGGTAGCACACACTCGAAAAATATATGGCATCAAATTGCGAAAGATTTTACCTTATCAGCCTACGCAAATAACCCGGCTGTATTGCAACAGATTCGCTGGTATCAAGAGCATCCAAAATCATTGTCTGATATCGCCACCCAGGCCGCTCCCTATCTTTATTATGTACATCAACAAGTCAAGGAAAAAGGGCTGCCCGGCGAATTGGTATTATTACCTATCATCGAAAGTGCTTACAATCCTTTTGCCTCTTCCCATGTGGGTGCGGCGGGTTTATGGCAATTGATGCCTAGAACTGGCTCTGATTTAGGTTTAAAACAAAATGCCGGTTTTGATGGTAGACGCGACGTCGTCAGCTCTACCCAAGCCGCTCTCAGTTACTTAGATTATTTAGATAAAGTTTTTGATAAAAATTGGTTACTCGCTTTAGCTGCTTATAACTCTGGTCCGGGAACAGTGTTAAAAGCCGATAAAAATAATCTAAACGATCACAGCGACACGCAATTCTGGTCTTTGCATTTACCAAAAGAAACCAAACAATATGTACCGCGCTTATTAGCCGTTGCCGCTATTATCAGCGATCCGGAAAAATATGGGATCCAATTACCGGATGTTCCCAATGAACCCTATTTTGCTAAAGTGACCGTAGACAATCCTATGCCTTTATCCAAAGTGGCTACATTATCCGATACGCCTGTCGCTGAGGTGCACAGCTTAAACCCAGGTTACACGGGCACACACAGTACATCCGCGACACCTGAGCATGTATTAATTCCCATAGAAAAGGTAGAAACCTTTAAACAAAATATGGATGCACAAGGCAAAACTGCCACAGTATCTACGGCTACAACTATAACACCTAACCCTGTCCCTGATAATACGATGCTCACCTATACAGTAACCGCAAACGATACGCTTAGAAAAATTGCTGCACACTATCACGTGAATTTAAGCGACTTGGTGAAATGGAATCACTTATCTCGCAAAAGTGTATTGCATAAAGGGCAATTACTGAAATTAAATGCCACTACAAGCATAGCTACAAAAGCTACGGCCAAACAAAAGCACGTGAAAGAAACCTTATACGCCGCTACGACTACAACCAAAGCTAAAGCTGCCCATCATAGTGCTTATAAAGTAAGAACCGGTGATACCTTAGGCACTATTGCTAAAAAACAAGGTATCGCTGTAAAGAGCTTGCATAAGGCCAACCATTTGAAAAGCAACCATTTAAAAAATGGTCAAGTGCTGAAAATCCCCGGTCATTAAATTACGAGGAAGTAGCCCGATACCGTAGGGCGAACGGTTTCATTTTTTGAAGGAATGGCAGTTGGGCAGCCGGCAAGCTGCCCTTTCCAAAAAGGGTAACTATTTATTCCTCTGACCTTATTACCCCTACCCAGAAATTACCTTCTTCCAGGAGAAAATCGAGCAGGTTCACTGCCTTCCCCTTCTGTTCTATCTGGAAGATGGGGTGAAGAGGGAGGAATGGCTTGCATTTGAATTCCGTCTTGCATGGCTAGAGGCTCTATTACCCGCATTTGTGCCCCCACGTTTTCCTCATGCCCTCCATCCGGCAGTGCGGCATAGGAAGCTAAAAGGGGAACTATACTCTCCGCTATAGCCAGCAGTATACACTGGGGGAGGGAAAGAAGTTCGCTCTGGTAAAATATTGGACAAAGCATCACTATCGTTGCAGCCATTAGCGCTACTGATAATCCTGCGAAGAATGCTACGAGTGGTTCGTCTTCTATAGCCTCAAAAACTTCCCTAACCCTTAAAACGTGTATACCCCTTAAAACAAGGGCAGCAGCGCCAGCTACAAGGGCCACAACAGCTTGAGCACCATAGAACCCTAGTAGAATCAGAGAGGGGGAAATAGATTTTGTAAAGAATAGGTCCGCGATAACGTTTATAATCCCTCCAACCAGTAGAACTATGACTGTTCCTATGAGTCCCAATAATAGTCCCCACGTTAGAAATGCTAATGTTAATTCCGACCGCTCTGCTCTATAAAAGCGACTGCGATTGGAGGCAAGGCCAGCATTTTCTGGCTGGAGAGGATACCTAGGCGTTATCATCGGATCAGGAACTTTCTTATATTTATCCCCTTGAGAATTTCTAAACTCTTGTAGGCTAGCACTTATTAGACTTCTTAAAGCCAAGTTCTCAATAAAGTATGATTCAGGTCGAAACGAGGCTGGGGCTGCATCCTCCCTCTTCATCGCCGTCCTCATTAGTAAGGCAGCCGGGCCTAGTATTGGGCAAGTGGGTTCCCTCCCCTCACGAAGCGCAGTTTCAATCCAGCTAATTGCACTAGCACGATTAACACTTTGGCCAGAGCCATACAAAACAACGGGCTCTAACATAAGATCTCGTGATATAGGGCAAGTAAAATGGCCCTTTTTAAAAAAAGTACTGCCTTCAAATGCTGTAAGGAGATTATCTACTGTAGGCTCTTTCACTTCTTCAGCTTCTTTTTCTTTTCGTTTTTCTTCGCTTGTTGAACCCAAAACCAATTCTATTTTTTCTTCTTCAATTTCTTCTTCAATATCACTTAGATTTGCTGCCATATTTATCTCTCTTATTAAGTTTTGCGCTATTTATCTATTTGACCGTACCGCTAAGTAGAAATTACCTTCTTCGAGGAATTACTCGCATTTCAATTCCCTCGTTTCCATTTCCCTCCTGCATGACTCAAGGCTGCATTGGCCGTATTTCTACACCCACGTTTTCCCCCTGCCCTCGATCTTCCGCTTCTTCTCTACCGCCGGGTGCAAGCACGGCAGGGACAGCCACAAGGGCCACACCCACCAGAGCTACAGCAACATTCAGCAGGAAAAACTGATAGGCGGTAATATGCTCTCGCTCTAATAGAATACGCTCTAATAGGCATGTGATAACACCTGTAATAATACTTGAACCCAATATAACTACTATTCCTGCTGGTCGATCTATTATTGCTTCAAAAAAGGGATGCAAATTAACAGGTTCATTAAGCCAAGCTTTTTCTGGTCGGAGAACATATTTAGCCGCTACCATCGCCATCGGGTCAGGAACTTTCTTATATTTATTCCCTTGCGAATCTCTAAACTCTTGTATGCTGGCGCTTATTAAACTTCTTAAAGACACGTTCTGAACAAAGTATGATTCTGGCCGAAGCGGGGCGGCGGCCTCATTCTCCCACACCACCTTCATTAGTACAGTCTTGTTTATTGGGCAAGTGGGCTCCTTTCCCTCATAAAGTGCAGTTTCGATCCAGCCCATTGCACTACCACGGTCCACACTATGGCCAGAGCCATTCAAAACAACGGGATCTAACATAAGATCGCGCGAGATAGGGCAAGTAAAATGTTTCCTTTTAAAAAAAATGCTATCTTTAAAGGCTGTAAGGAGATCCTCTACTGTAGGCTCTTTCGATCCTGCAGCTTCTTTTTCTTGTGGATCTTCTTGATGCTTTGAGCTTAAGCCTAAGACCAGTTCTCTTTTTTCTTCTTCAATTTCTTCTTCAATACCAATCAGATCTGCTGCCATATTCACCTCGATTGTTTAAAATTTATTCTATTATTTTTTATAAATATTTAAAACCAGATAAGAATTTAGGATACGTTAAAAGGGAAGAAAATACTACGACTTACTAGAGCTAATTAATAAGCCAATCGCCAGCGTGGCGGGGGACGGTGGCTATGGCTGCCAACCCAAAGTTGCAAAATCCCCTCAAACCCGTTAAACTGCTGCTTTAATATTACACAATTTATGGTCTGTATTTTTGTTTTTACTTAAAAATCAACCATTTGGGGTGAGATTCATGTTACTACAGCTTAAAAAGACGCAGTATGAAAAGCGCTATCAGCCTCCGGATTGTCCCTTATCAAGCCTAATTTTAAGCCATAAAAAATCCGCCCTTTTTCCTCGCCTAAGCCGTCAAGTTAAAATCAGTTTTGTTCTAGCCCTGAGTGCCTTCGGCCTAGGGATACTTATGCCGCCCCTACAAGCACATGCTTCTGTTCCTTTTAAAAGTAGTAAGAAAAAAGATAACAGTTCAGAGGACATATGGAAGCAAATTGCGAAAGACTTTACTTTATCGGAATATGAAGATACGCCAGAGGTGCAAAAACAAATCCGTTGGTATCAGCAGCATTCAAGATCCTTAACCGAGATCACAGAACGGGCTGCTCCTTACCTTTATTACATACATCAGCAAGTAAGAGAGAAAGGCTTGCCCGGTGAATTGGTGTTATTGCCTATCATTGAAAGTGCTTACAATCCTTTTGCCTATTCTCAAGGTGCCTCTGGTTTATGGCAATTGATGCCCCAGACTGGCTCTAGATTAGGTATAAAACAAAATGCTGCATTTGATGGTAGACGCGACGTCGTCAGCTCTACGCAAGCGGCATTAAATTATTTAGGATATTTGGATACTGTTTTTAACGACAATTGGTTACTCGCCATAGCTGCTTATAATTCTGGCCCCGGAACCGTCTTAAACGCGGATAAAGCCAATAAAGGCGATCACGGCGACACTGAATTTTGGTCGCTGCATTTGCCTGCAACCACTAAACAATATGTACCGCGATTATTGGCCATTGCTGCTATCATTAGCAATCCTGAAAAATATGGAGTTCATTTACCAGATGTTCCCAATGAACCCTATTTTGCCAAGGTCGATGTAGACGGCCCTATTGCTCTATCCAAAGTGGCTAAATTATCCGATATGCCTGTAAACGATATTTATAATTTAAATGCGGGATATAAGCAGAAACAAGTTGCCTCTAATACGCCTACCCATTTGTTAATCCCTGTAGAAAAAATACAAACCTTTAAGCAAAATATGGATGCCCAAGGAAAAACGGTGGCCGTACAAATGCCTACACTCGCTGCTACAGAAGCTAATACAGAGTCTGTGTCCAACAATAATACAACGGTAAGTTATAAAGTAGAAGCGGGTGACACCCTCAGTAAAATCGCGGCACACAATCATGTTAAATTAAATGATTTATTAAAGTGGAATAGTTTAAGTTTGAATAGTGTCGTCCATACAGGTCAATTATTACAATTAAACACGTCCGAAAGCAGTGAAGCCAAAATGCCTAAAAGCATACCGGCGTCAACCGATACCGCAACCACTCTGGCTAAAACCAGTAGTAGTGATACTTATCAAGTTAAATCGGGCGATACCTTAAGCGCTATTGCCAGAAAAGAAGGTATCGCCCTGAGCGCTTTGCGGCTAGAAAACCATTTAAAAAACGATCGCTTAAAGATAGGCCAAGTATTGACACTCCCGAATGTAGGATAACCGGCATTACTTCCCTCTGCTACACTCAAATTGTAACACATCACCCTTAACTACAACTTCCACCGTATCTCCAGGCAAATATTCACCCTTTAACAAATGTTGTGCTAAAGGGTCTTCCAAATATTGCTGTATCGTACGTTTCAGCGGACGCGCGCCATATAAGGCGTCATACCCGCGTTGTGCCAAATAATCCAGTACTTTTTTATCGCATTTGAGGATAATATCATTGCTTTTCAAACGTTGCGCTAGGCGCTCTACTTGCAAGCCAGCGATGTGTTCGATTTGTAGCGCACTTAAGGGATGAAATACCACCATTTCATCTAAGCGATTGATGAATTCTGGGCGGAAATGTTCTGAAACCACTTCCATTACTTTAGCTTTCATAGCGGCATAATCGGTTTCGCCCTTTTGTACACAGTCTTGGATTAACATGGAGCCTAAATTAGACGTCATCACAATAACTGTATTTTTAAAATCCACCGTACGCCCTTGGCCATCGGTTAAACGACCATCGTCTAAGACTTGCAACAAAATATTAAACACATCGTGATGAGCCTTTTCAATCTCATCCAATAGAATTAATGAATAAGGCTTACGACGTACCGCTTCGGTTAAATACCCTCCTTCTTCGTAACCTACATAGCCTGGAGGAGCACCTATTAAACGTGCCACAGAATGTTTTTCCATAAATTCCGACATGTCGATGCGAATCATGGCATCCTCAGTATCAAACAGAAATTGCGCTAATGCCTTACACAATTCGGTCTTACCCACGCCCGTAGGGCCTAAAAATAAAAAGGATCCTATAGGGCGATTGGGATCGGATAAACCCGCTCGCGAGCGGCGAATGGCATTAGAAACCACCGAAACCGCTTCATCTTGGCCCACTAAACGCGCATGCAAGGCATCTTCCATGGCCAATAGTTTTTCTTTTTCCCCGGATAGCATGCGGCTGACTGGAATATGCGTCCATTTGGAAACGATTTCAGCGATTTCCTCTTCCGTGACTGCCGTACGTACCAAGCGTTTAGGTTGTGATTCTAATTGGCTTGCTGCTTGTAATTGTTTTTCTAATTCAGGGATGCGTCCATATTGCAGCTCAGACATCTTAGCGAGATCATTCGCACGGCGTGCACTTTCCATTTCCATGCGCGCGCTTTCTAATTTTTCTTTGATCCCTTGCGTGCCCTGAACAGCTGCTTTTTCCGCTTTCCATACTTCCGAGAAGTCAGAAAACTCACGTTCTAGCTTTTTAATTTCAGATTCCAAATCTTGCATGCGTTTTTTAGAGGCCTCATCTTTTTCTTTTTTCAAGGCTTCGCGTTCGATCTTTAATTGAATCAGACGTCGTTCAATTCTATCCATTTCTTCGGGCATAGAGTCTATTTCCATGCGTATATGACTCATCGCCTCATCGATCAAATCAATGGCTTTGTCAGGTAATTTACGCCCTGAAATATAACGGTGCGACAGCGTTGCTGCGGCAACAATGGCTCTATCGGTTAATTCCACGCCATGATGGATTTCATACCGTTCTTTTAATCCGCGTAAAATGGCAATGGTATCTTCCACATTGGGTTCATCTACCAACACCATTTGGAAACGTCGTTCTAAGGCCGCATCTTTCTCTACATATTTACGATATTCGTCTAAAGTGGTAGCACCTATACAATGCAGCTCCCCACGCGCCAAAGCAGGTTTTAGCATATTACCTGCATCCATCGCCCCTTCGGCCTTACCGGCGCCGACGATCAAATGCAATTCATCTACAAATAGGATCACCTGCCCTTCTTGTTTATTCAATTCGTTTAATACCGCTTTTAAACGTTCTTCAAATTCACCGCGATATTTGGCACCTGCCACTAAAGCGCCCATGTCCAATGCCAAGACTTTTTTATTGCGTAAGCCTTCAGGCACTTCGTTATTAATAATGCGCTGCGCCAAACCTTCCACAATGGCCGTTTTACCTACACCGGGCTCGCCAACCAATACCGGATTATTTTTAGTGCGTCGCTGTAACACTTGAATAGTGCGACGAATTTCGGCATCGCGCCCTATCACCGGATCCAATTTGCCTTCCAGAGCGCGCGCCGTTAAATCAACAGTATATTTTTGTAATGCAAAACGTGCATCTTCTGCCCCTTCACTCATCACTTTTTCTCCTTGTCGTAATTTATCTATAGCCTGGGTAAGTTTATCTTTAAGACTTCCCCCCATTTTAACCCCTTTATACAATTCTTGCAGCAGCTCTTTTAAAGCGCAGTCCACCTCTAGCACTGCGACAATGAACCATTCGCTAGAGATAAATTGATCTTGATGCTCACGCGCTAATTTCTCACATGCCAATAATACGCGTTGCAGATCGCGGGAGACATGTACATCCGTTACGTTGGCGACTTGTGGCATACTCTTTAGCAATGCATCCAAGCGCTGACGCAGGGCGGGTAAAGCAATACCGCATTGGTTCAACAATTGCCCAACCGTACCGCCCGCTTCCAATAACGCTAACAGCACGTGCTGTGGTTCAATAAATTGGTGCTCTTGTTCCACAGCAATAGATTGCGCTCGCTCTATCGCTTTGAGAAAGGAATGCGTAAATTTGTTCATGTCCATAAAGGGATCCCTCAAGAAAGTAAATTATATACCCATAGCACGGGTTTTTAGGGTAGGCGGCAAGCCCCCTCGAGCATCAGGAGTGTAGTACTCTACATGACTGATGCGAGATGGGCACAGGCAACACCCCTACAAACCAAATGCAAAGAGTATATATAGTTATAGCTGAATTTGGGGTTAATGGGGAGTATTTTCAAGCTATTGACAGCCATAACAAAGGTGCCTAAAATACCACCAATCCCAATGGGGATTTATAATCAAATTATTTTTAAGGTAAAAAACATGCTTAGTAAAAAAATCCTTCTTATTAGCTCAGTACTTGCTTTAGCAGCTTTATTGGGCGGTTGCGCCCCAGACCTATCCCCTAATACCTATAGTGGTGGTGAAGTAGGCGTGGCCAGTAGGGTCGTTAAAGGTACGGTTGTTTCCATAAGGCAGGTTAAAATTGCGCAAAATAGCGGCGTAGGTGCCGTAGGCGGCGCCGTGGCTGGCGGTGCGGCGGGTAGTTTGATTGGGGGTACTACCGCTGTCAATATCGTTGGTGCCACGGGTGGCGCTGTAGTAGGCGGCCTCATAGGCAATGAAGTTGAAAAGGAAATGCGTAAAGATGTAGGCTATGAATATATCATTCAGTTGGATAATAATTCGACTATTTCCGTTACCCAGCAACAAGATCTACAACTTAGCCTCCAGCAACGTGTATTGGTCATTTATGGACCAACAACGCGCATAGTACCGGATAATACGGTTAGTGTGCCTAGCACAGCCCCCAATAAGGCCACGACTACAAAGAGTCCTACTACTGGAACAAAGTCATAGATTGATTTTAAATAATTTTTTAATCAATTCTTATCCATTATGCTAGACCATGTAAAATTGAAAGTATAAACTTCAATTTTACATGGTCAATAATGTATCAGCGAGAAATAAGAGATAAAGAATGGAATCCCCTAAAATTAATTTTGCCAGCGACAATTATGCAGGCGTTCATCCCGCAGTCATGCAGGCTATGGTGGAAGTCAATCAAGGGCCCGCTGTTGCTTATGGCGGTGATGAGTATACAGCAGCCGCTATTCAGCAATTTAAGCAGCACTTAGGCGATACCGCCGAAGTTTTCTTTGTTTTTAATGGTACAGGCGCTAATGTAAGCGCGTTGTGTGCCATGACTCAAAGCCATGAAGCCGTCATTTGTGCCGAGAAAGCCCATATTCAAGTTGATGAATGCGGTGCGCCTGAAAAAATAGCGGGGTGTAAGCTACTATTGGTTCCTGACATACAGGGGAAAATAACCATAGAAGGTATGCAAGCACAGCTGCAACGGATCGGGGATCAACATCATGTGCAAGCCCGAGTGGTATCGATCAGCCAATCCACGGAATATGGTACCGTTTATACATTAAATGAATTACAAGAACTCGCAGCTTTTGCCAAAGAACATGGATTATATGTACATATGGATGGAGCACGTCTTGCTAATGCTGCCGCGAGTTTGCAAACCGATTTGAAAACGATTGTAGACGCCGCAGGTGTGGATGTGCTGTCATTTGGCGGTACCAAAAACGGCATGATGCTGGGAGAAGCCGTTGTGTTCTTCACTCCTCTACTGGCGAAATCATTCTTATATATGCGTAAACAAAACATGCAGCTTGCTTCAAAAATGCGCTTTATCTCGGCCCAATTTCAAGCTTTACTGTCTAATGATTTATCGTTGAAGAATGCACGCCACGCGAATGCCATGGCCCAATACCTGGCGCAAGGGTTAGGAAAAATAAATTCCATTCAGATTACTCATCCCGTTCATGCTAACGCCATTTTTGCAATCATGCCCCCTGCTCTCATTGAAAAACTCCATACACGCTATCATTTTCACGTGTGGGATGAACGTTTATCGGAAGTGCGCTTGATGACATCGTTTAATACACAGCCAGAAGAAATTGATGCGTTTGTTAGGGATATTATTGAGTAACTATAAAGCGGTCGCTATCAACTTAAAGAAATCCCGTAAACGATTTGTGGCATTATATCTAGACCACGCCGCAGCCAGTGCCAAAAGTTTCTTATTTGTAATAAACGAGGGAGAATCTGGCCGCAGATAAAAAGGCGCCCACACAACCGATTTCTCCACATTTTTTAACATCATCAGGTTATTGACATACACGTTTCCAGACTGAATATCCGTATAGGATGAAGCAGGATATCCTCCCCAAGGTAATAAGCCCGCACTATTAACGTGCCCCGAAAATAGATTAACGGTTACAATTCCATAATGCAATTTTTGAATCGCTTGTGTTAGACTGCCTGTTTTTTCAAGTTTCTTCTGTGTTTTTTTGTCAATGATAATGGTTGCCGACAATGTTCCCCACAGCTTAGCATTTGCAAATTCGACAGCGGCCATCAGATAAGAATCTACACTATTACACGGCAGAGACGCTTGGCACATGAAAGCGGCCCAAATTTCATTCTCAAATAGATATTTATATTGCTCCAGATCTTGTTCCAAGTCTATATTCGCCACCAACATCCAAGGTTGATGCTTTTCATCATGCGGCCCAATCTTTTCTAAGGTTGGATACTTACTTTCTAAAAGCTGAATAGTCTCATTGGTACCTGGATAATAGTTGGATGCGATAGGCATTTCTTTCATATAATGTCGAATTAACTGCATTAACTTTACAGAGCCGTCCCAGCCCTTGGGCATAATCAAAACTCGAGGAGCACAACAACTAAAACCACTGTTAAAGCCTAACATAGAGATAATGTTTTTTGCCTGATAATGAAATTGTCTATCAGACCATTCGCCGGGAACAATAATGATAGGGGTCACGCATCCTAATTCTCCGGTCATAGGAATATTCAATAGCCTGTGATCATTTTTCTTGTTCTTTATTCCCTCTTCCCCATCACCATACATAAGGGCCTCCAACGTTTTATGAGAGCCCGTCATATGTAAATTATCCACTAAGGGATGATGTGCCGCATAATGGCACACAGCACGGTCCCCTTGAATAACCCGTAACACGCCGATGTCAATGAAGGGTTTAAATACAACATTGAGAATTTCAAACATATACTTTTTAACAGGACTTATTTTGACCAGAACAACATTTTTCTCCATAATGAGTTTGTGAAAAATATCAAAAAAAGTCAGATGCGCATAGTTTCCTGACGCCAGCACTAACGAAACGCCCCCGGGGAAAGTAGGATCCTCATAGACAAATTGATAATCACTCAATTTTTCAACCCGGGTATTAGGCTTTAAATGAATAGCTCCCTTAACGCCCATGGCTATAATTTTATCTTTAAAATTTTGGGGAATCATTTCTAATGTAACGTGATCCTTTTCCTGCCTTATTTTTCCGCACAGCGCAGGCCTGCCGTAATCCTTTATATCTTGCAGCACACGTAACCACCCACGCGCAGATGCCGCTGCAAACCCCGGCGTCATTATTGAAATACTATAATCCCAATGTGTTTTTTCCGTGTTCCTTGCTTTTGTGTCTACATCCACCCATTGATTCATGACAATCAATATATTTTGGTGAACTTGTTTTAGTAGATCCATACGCTGATCTAGACTAGCTTCATGGGCCCACCAAGCCTGTTTTGCTTTTAACTCATGAAGATAATGATCAATTTCTTCTTTGGGAATATCATCGCTGGTTTCAACGTTGACAGTTAAAGGATCGACCTTTAAAAACCGACTTAAGATATTCATAAGGTTTTCCCTGTTTTTAGATGCCTCTCTCCTAACTATAGGTTTCGAGCCCGTAATTTGCAAGGATATGCGCTTTGTGATCCTTGACGAAGTCGGGGATCCAGAATCAAATCAAGTTTTTTTGATCTTCGGCTAATCCAGGTTATGCACTACAGTTCACTGCTGGCTGGGCCCTAGCAACGGTGATATCCGTCATGCTCGTGCCTACACGCCGGGACCTCACCCTACATGGATTCGCCAGGAAATACCGCTTTTTCTATTAAAAGCGACTATACTATAATGGAGCACAAGCGGGAAAAAACATGGCAGTTATAGGACAATACGAAATTACGGAAACCCTAGGGACAAACGGGCGCTATTTGATTTATAGAGCAAAAGTGCCAAATAGTACTGAAAAGGTCTTGATTAAAACCCTACGTCCGAATAACGGCCATTTCCCCAGTGTCATAGGCTGGGTGGAAGCAGAAACCCCGTTCAATTTAATTTTAAAAGACGAAGGCTTTGTTTTTTTAAGCGAGGCTTTAACGCAAAAGCCCCTCGAGTTAGACGTATTCTTCCCCATAGCGATACAGCTTGCGAAGATGTTAACCGAAATCCACAATGCGGGGATTATTTTTAAAAACATCAATCCGCAGAGTATTTGGTTGCGTCCCACGGATAAGGCAGTACAAATTTCCGATTTTTCCATAGCGACCGAATTAAACCGCACGATGGTACCGGGAGGTAGTTTAGAATACATTGCGCCCGAGCAAACAGGACGTATGAACAGGCCCTTAACCCAAGCAGCGGATTTATATTCTTTGGGCATTCTATTTTATGAATACCTAAGTGGCAGCGTGCCTTTCACCGGTACTGAGCCTATGACCATCATCTTTGGCCATATGGCAACCCTTGCGAAAGATTTGCACGAATGTAACCCTGCCTTACCGAAGAGCCTTTGCGCTATCGTGATGAAGTTACTATCGAAGATGAGCGAAGACCGTTATAAAAGTGCGCTAGGCCTAACAGTGGATTTAGAACATGCGTATCAAGATTGGCAAGAGCAAAAAGATGTCGCCTTTGCCTTAGGAGAAAACGATGTTGCCACCCGCTTAGAGCTACCCTCCAGGCTTTATGGCCGCGAAGCCGAAACCAAAGTACTGTTTAACGCCTTTGATACCTTATGTGACAACAAAAAAAATGCGCTCATCACCGTTTCAGGCTATTCGGGTATAGGCAAGACCAGCCTAGTACGCGAGCTAATTCCACGAATTGCCTTAAACAAGGGATTTCTTGCCAGCGGTAAGTTCGATAAATTCCAACAAAGCGATACCTACGAAGG
>JAJNBM010000063.1 GCA_021156165.1 Gammaproteobacteria bacterium
GATTGAACTAGAAAACTTATTTCCATCACCCCCTATACAAGCATTTTCTTTAAATCATAAAAAAATAAACAGTTACGATAACATTGAAGCAGTAGCAGATGAAATTCGCAAGCAATGGGATTTAGGCTTTGAGCCCTTACCCGATCTGATTGATATTTTTGAAGAACGCGGTATTAAAGTATTCGAAATGGATAACCAACAATATCCTAAATTAGATGGCTTATCGGCCAGTATAAACAATATACCCATTATTGTGATTGGTAACCAGCGACCGGGGGATAGACAAAGATTTACCTTAGCCCATGAGTTGGGTCATCTGATATTGAATGGTTTTTCTGATCCAGAGTTAGATGAAGAAAAATGGTGCAACCATTTTGCGGGTGCTTTTTTGTTACCCAAAGAAGCTTTGATTAATATATTGGGTGAACATCGTAATCATATTGAACCTCGTGAACTTAGCCTACTTAAACAAGAATTTGGTATCAGTATGTTGAGCATTCTCCATCGAGTATTAGAGACAGAAATCATATCGAACAGTTTATATGTACAACTACGCAGTGAGTTTAATGAGAGGGGTTGGTCTAAACATGAACCTGGTGAACCTTATCCTAAAGGAAAAACACATATTTTTGAACAAATGATCTTTCATGCTATCGCCGAAGAATACCTAGGCGAATCCAAGGCCGCAGAGCTAATGAATATGTCATTAGAATCGTTTAGATCGTTGCGAGCTTTGGAGAGCAGAAATGTTGCTGATTGTCAGTGATACTAGTGTGCTAATTGATATTGAGCAGGGTGAATTAACCAGTGCTATGTTTAGCCTGCCGTGGCAATTTGCAGTTCCTGATATCTTATTTGCCTCAGAGTTAGCCGAAAGACATAGTCATTTATTACAGTGTGGTTTGATGAATAAAACTCTAAACGGAGATCTTGTAGCTGAGGCATATTTTCTTCATCAGAAATATATAAGAACGAGTGTTAATGACATGTTGGCGTTAACGCTCGCTAAACATGAAAGTTGCCAGTTATTAACGGGCGATAGAGCTTTAAGAGAAGCGGCTAAAGAACTAAATGTTGAAGTGCATGGCACAATATGGTTAGTTGAACAGATGATTCAAAGTGAAAAAATTACGGTTGAAGTTGCGAATGCTGGATTTCAACGAATGAAAGAAGCGGGTAGCAGATTGCCATGGGGTGAAGTTGAGGTGATGCTTGGAAAAGTGACTTGTTAACAGATTTTAAAAGGTGAATATAATGGGTGGAATGTATTTTTTTAATCTCGCCAATAACAGAAAGTAATCCTGGATTAAACTGGATGGCGATAGGCGTTTGGGTATCGGTCGGCGGCGGTTTTATTACTATGCTTGGGTTGTTGACTACTTGGTGTATGGCGTACTTTGATAAAAGATACCGTAAGTCATTGTTTTATTTGGAAAAAACAACAAATTATTTTTCTAAGGCAATTGCTATTCTGTCTGAATGCAAAAACAATAACGTAAAATGGCATCAAGCTATCAATGCATTAAGAGAAGCAGATAAGTTAAAGTCGTCCTTAACGGACAACGCACATCAGTCTATTTATGTAGCTGATTATATAGATAGAGCCTACCAGATTGTTGATATTATCAAAAAGATAGATGATTTTAGATTCTTTTACGGGGTTACGGATTATAGGGATAAATCAGCATTAACTTTATATCAGGAAAGTAAATCGCCTACGCTTTCTCTCGATTGGCCAAATTATAAAGTTTCACCAGAAGAGTTATTATGCTTATGTAAATTTGTAGATAAAGCAAACGGAGCGCACAATATGAAGTCTAGAGGGGTTGCGTCTGAGAATGTTTTTAAAAGTGACTATTTTAGAGAGCCGTTAAGTGATTGGGATATCTCAGAATTTACAAAAATTTCGTTAAAAGTTGTTTTTAGCTATATTAAAAATGTTGAAGAAAATAACGAGGTGGCAGAACGTGAATGGATGAGGCAAGCAGAGATTTTAGAGAGGGAGAATTAATAAGTTTTCTTCATTTTTACAGAACAAAGCGCGAAACCTAAGGCCAAAGCCATCGTTGCAAAGTTGTGTCAAACCGTGAGCGGCATGGATGCCGCGACCGAGCCTACAGGGAGGTATTTACGGCGTGTTTGACACAACGGCAACGATGGCTTTGGGGCAAATACGCTCGAAACTAAAGGGTAGAAGACATATTTAAAAACATTCGCAGGTATTTGTATATCCCGTATTTTAACCCCTGGATTGCCGCGCGGCGCTCGTTTGGTTACATACCGATTTATCATTCCGTGGACGTTACCGCACATAGATTCTATTGTGGATTGGTTACTCGCTGGCTCGCAATGACGATGCACCGCATAGGAATGTTATTTCTCTATTAAGTCTATATTCATCGCTAATGAAAATGCTATTCGTACTAAGAGATATATTATATTTCCCAGAGCTATTCCAGAAGGGTGGCTCCCGAGCCGACCCTACAATAGATCTACGGGCGGAACAATTCTTTAAAACCATTTGTAGTTATCTAAAATGATATGCTTTAAAAGAAAAAAGGGCAGCTTGTGCTGCCCTTGACCTTAACTTTTCAAAAAGTGGCTGAACCTGATCTACGCGACATCTAGCTGTAGACGTGCATAGGGGCCTTGTAGAGCAAAGTCGCTAGTACTACCACTTACATTTCTATTAGAGTTAAAGTAGTTTTCCGCTTGCCAACCGGCTTCTATACCCCAACCCATACTAGTAGCAGAGTCATGAGTATAAGCAACACCTAAGCGGCCATCTATTTCAGGAACTACACGCATTTGCGTACCCGTATCAGCAGATTGCGCATCCGTAGCCACTAAAACCCCAGTACTACTATCATAGTATGAATCTACAAAAGAACTATCCGTCTTGCGTGCGCCAATTAAAGCAGATAAACCCAAACGGCCACGTACGGAGAAACCTTGGCCCAGATTGGCTTGGGCATCACTGCCGAAACGTGGACCTATACCGTTAAAAGTGCTGTCGAATTTAGCATTTTCAGTTACATTATACGTCGTATAAGAACCACCCGCATAATCGCCGGTATTTTTATGATCAATATACGCATAGCGCAAACCTGCAAAAGGATGCAAACGTATGCGTGTACCTACATCAAGTTTCTGACCAAATATTAGATCGCCAGCCCCATAGTTAACCTCCGCTTTACCACTAGCCGAGGTAAAAGTTCCACCATTGGTAGTATAGCTCCCATTTGCGAAAACACTATTACCATTGTTTGCTGCAGTATTCGCCGAATAGGCAAACGGGCTAGACAAGAAATTGCCATCAGTACTATCCTTAGTACTAGTATGCATGCCCTCATACGCTAACATGACATCGCGGCCATTGCCTGGAAAAGCATAGCTCACATCGGCACCAAACCACCAGCTGTAGCTTGGATGCACCACATTTCTATCAATGCTGCCAGACGTATTGCCATCTGTAGTAGCGCTGCTACGACTATTCGCATAGTTAAAACCACCGCCTATGGGCCGCATCAGCACCGCTGTTGCACCAAAGGACCATAGTCCTGTTTGATCCGGTGCGGTTATATTAATATCGTTAGACACTGCCAGGGGTGTTTCAATGGCGCCTGCATAAGCAGTAGCACTGGCTAACCCTAAGCCCAATAAAACCAATGAAATTTGCTTCATCTTAAAACCATCCTTATTAAAAGTAAAAAATACAAACCCAATGTATAAGTTTTTTTTGCCAAATGCAAGTTATTTGGTAACTCCTCTTTTTCATAAGATTAACCCGTTATAATCCAATAAGCAACTCTATACCACAGTAATGTCAGAAATCCCATAGGGTTTTGAAAATTAATTAAATTTTATACATTTCTGAAGCGAGCTACACAATAACTCTTTTTTTATTCGCTCCACCAAAGCCAAACACGCTTCTTTCAATAGCTTTTCATCGCTATGAGCCATCGCAATTTCTATACCATGAATAACAAGCTGAGCGGGCAGTTGATTCAAGCTTTGCCCTAGTAACAAGGTTTCGGCTAAGCCGAAACTGTGGCTGGATAGCATAGCTTCCTGAATTTTAAAATAGTCTATATTTTCATACCGATGCAATGTCCCTAGAGGTTGATCGCTAATAACAGCATCGATTAAATGTACCGTATCAAAGTCTTGCATATATTCCAATAAATACCAGCCTGGGCGATCGTAATACTGTAAAGAGACAGATGATAAAGACTCTAGACGTAATAGTTCTATGACATCATAAGCAATATGGTCATCGGCAAAAGGAGAGCCTACGCCAATGACGGCTATTTTATTCATGACCGCTCGACCTTTAACTGCAGAAAATGGGTAGAGCAAGAGATACACGGATCATAATTGCGGATTACCATTTCACTGTGAAAACGCAGATCGTCGTCGCTGTGATCTAAGCCAAACTCCATTAAAGAATGCCATAAATCTTCTTCTATACGCGCTTGATTCTGACTGGTAGGTGGCACAATACGGGAAGAAGCAACTAAACCTTCTTCATTGAATTCGTAACGATGCCATAATAAACCGCGTGGCGCTTCGGTACAACCAAAGCCTATGCCCGCACGGGGAGTGATAGTCGCACAAGGCGTAGTCGTATAAACATAATTTTCCATAATGCGTATGGCTTCTAACATCGCATAATAAATTTCTACAGAGCGGGCAATGACGCTGTGAAACATATTTTGGCTAGGAAAAACTATATTCGCTTCTTTCAAAAGGTCATGCACTGCCGCCGGTAATAAGTCATGATTTAAATTAAGCCTTGCCAAAGGCCCTACTAAATAGGATTTTCCCTGTAAATGGCATTGGAGGGCTGTAGAATAAGGTACTTGTGATTCTTTAAGGTAGTTATCAAATTCGCTGATATCTATGTTTAACCCGCGATCCGAAACAATACGACCTTCATTCATAGGGTACTCCTGCGGGTGGCGCAAGCACACGGAAGTAAATTCTTGTTTTACCTTTGTCATCGGCAAGGACGCGGACCATAAAACCAATTCTTGTGCTAAAGGCAGCGATTTTTTAAATTGCGCCAACACTTCTTGTACGGCACTTACCTTAGGCGCGGCATAAAAACCCCCTACACAAGCGCCTACGGGGTGCACGGAGCGCTTACCCAACAAGCTCATTAATAATAAACCTAAACCATGTAGATGCATACCCCGTTTGACGATGTCGGGATGATCCTTGGCCATGGCGATCACAGAAGGGTATCTTAAAAAATCAGGTGCGGCCAGCATGTGAATATGTAAGCCATGGCTTTCCATCCATTCACCACAATAAAATAAGCGCCGCATTTCACGTACCCATGGATTGACTGGCATTTCAAAAATATGTTCTATGGCTTGCACCGCGCTCATTTGATACGCGACAGGACAAATGCCGCAAATTCTGGCGACGGCGTCAATGACTTCATTGGGCGAACGGCCTTCTAAAAACTTTTCAAATAAACGGGGTGGCTCATAAATAGATAATTCTAATTGGCTAATTTTGCCTTCATGAATTTTCAAATGCAAAGCGCCTTCGCCTTCAACGCGGGCAATAATGGGTATAGTCAAATCTTTTTGTAGTTCGTTCATGGTGTTTTTTTCTTCTGTAATTTTAAACCCGCTTCTTTAAATCCAGGGGCATTGTTCTGAATGAATAGAAAACGTCTAGAAATTTCTTCATCTGATAACCCTAGGCTGGATAACCATTTTGTGAAAGATTCAGTATTGATATTTTCTGCCGGACCGTAACACGCATAACAGGCTCGCCCTAGACTAGGACATAAGGCGCCGCAACCGGTATGTGTCACGGGTCCCATGCAGGGTTCGCCTTTGGCGACGAGCACGCATACATAGCCTAAGCGTTTGCATTCTAAACATACTTTGTCGCGTCGAGCCGTGGGGGTTACTTTTTGTAAGAGTGATAACAAAGAGGCTAACACCTGTTGGCTATTCACGGGGCAGCCGTAAATTTCATGATCCACTTTAACGTGGGCGGAAATAGCCGTAGCGGTGTTTAATGTTGAAATAGTCTCGGGCGTGGCATAAATAGCCTGCATCCACGATTGAGTATCGGCAAAATTACGCAGAGCTTGAATGCCGCCAGCAGTGGCGCACGCGCCTATAGTCACTAGATAACGGCTGTTGGCACGGATTTCACGTATACGCTTTGCTTCTTCGGGAGTGGA
>JAJNBM010000021.1 GCA_021156165.1 Gammaproteobacteria bacterium
AAAATGCGTTAATGCAGCAATGGACTGATAAAATTGTTTTAACTTCAGAACAAGAACTCGCTGTATGGGAACAAATAATTAACGCGCAACCCAGAACCACTGCTCTACTGTCTAAATCATATAAAACCGCTCAATTGGCACAAAAAGCCTGGGAATTAGTACAGCATTGGCAGTTGCCTATTTCGACCTTAGAACACAGCCACCACAGCGAAACGGAACAATTTCTATCCTGGCTATATTCTTTTAAAAAAACCTTAGAAGCGCACGACTGGCTAAGCTTGGCTGAACTGCCGCTACATTTATCGCAACATTTACCCATTGCTTATTGTCAAACGATGCCCGTTTTGCATTTGGTAGGTTTTGATGAAATCCCTCCTGTTATTAGGGGGTTTTTAGATATTTTGCAACAATGTGGCGTTAACGTAAATATATGCGCTATAGACAAGGGCGGCTCGCGAGCTGCCCCTACAGGCAGTGGCGATACAAGGGCATATAAACTCAATTGTAAAAACCGCCTGGAAGAATTAAAATTGGCCTTGTGTTTTGCGCAAAATGAATTAAAGAAAAATAACCAAGCCCGTATAGGCATCGTCGTACCGGAACTTGCACAACAGCGTAATACCATTGTTTCCCTCTGCCAAAAATTATTTTATCCAGACGCTCCTTTTCAAGAACCTGAAAATAACCCCTTCGTGAATATTTCTGGCGGCATCCCCTTAAGTGACACCTTATTGGTGCAAAGCGTTTTTTCTGCCTTAAAAATAACAAGTCACCACATCGCCATTCCCGATCTGTATTGGCTATGGCATTCCCCCTATTTTAATTTTGGCACGCATAATGCTACACGCCCCTTGTTAGAACAACGTTTATGCCATGAGTACAATAAATATATCAGCCATGACACTTTAATACGCTTTCTAAACAAAGAACTGCCTTTAGAAAATGTCGATTCCCTCCCTTTTTATACAGCCTTAAAAGCGCCACCCAGCCACAACCCCAGCGCCAAAAGCCATCATACCTGGACGCAAATCATTCAACGTTATCTAGTGGCTTTAGGCTTTCCGGGACAACGCAGCCTAGTCAGTTCCGATGTACAGCGAATCCGCGCTTTTGAAGAAGTATTACGTACTTTTGAATCTTTAGATAGAGTAAAAGGAAAGATATCTTTTGAGGAAGCTCTAACAGAATTACAGTATCTGTGCCTTCAAAAAATGTTCCAAGCCAAAACCCACGATGCGCCTATACAAGTGTTGGAATTATTAGAGGCAAGCGGGCTGGAGTATACACATCTATGGATCACGGGTTTAAATGAAGGCGTTTTTCCATCCAACCCACATCCCACGCCTTTATTACCCATCAGCATACAAAAAAAAATGGCAATGCCTCGTGCCGATGCTGCTCGCGAGTTTAGTGTCGCACAAAAATTATTAACGCGTCTATTAACGCACAGTGATTACGTCATCTGCAGTTATAGCGAGGAGAATAACGATATTCATCTGCGTCCTAGCCCTTTGATAGCGACCTTACCTTTATTCAACAGAACTGAACTATCCTGGAATCTGGAAGAAAAAACCCCGCCGCAGCTTAAAACAGAATATGTGGATGATAGGCACGGCTTAAGCCTTGTTACGACGGATGCTCCCGTACAAGGGGGTAGCAATTTATTTAAATTACAAGCACAATGCCCCTTTAAATCTTATGCCACCCTGCGTTTACGGGCCAAAGAAAATAACTATCCTGGTTTAGGATTAACGCCTGCCTTGCGCGGTACTGCTGTTCATGCTGCCTTACACTCTTTCTATCAAGACATTTGTTCCCAATCCCAATTACTGACCTTATCCAAAGAAGAGCAACATCAACTATTACAAAAGGCCTGTCAAAGCGCTTTAAATCAATTACACGAGCAACAACCTCCCTCTGAATATAGTCGCCATTATAGCTTAGAGCTAGCACGCCTAGAGAAATTATTATCGCTTTGGTTAGAACAGGAAAAAATGCGCCCTCATTTTACTGTTATTGCCACCGAAAAACGTTTAGAAGCCCATTTTGCTGGCTTACAATTTAGAGTGACTATTGATCGCATAGACAAATTAGACGATGGCAGCGAAATCATCATTGATTATAAAACAGGGCAAGTCAATATTCAGGATTGGTTTTCAGAGCGACCAAATGAGCCGCAACTGCCCTTATATTGCAGCATCTATGACAGCGACATCAGCGCGATGGCATTTGCCAAAGTCACTTTACAAAAGATCGGGATGGAAGGCATCGGTGCCATTAACGATGAATGGCCTGCTATTAAACGCCTAACCTTCACCACAGTAGAAGGCGCTGACTCCTGGCAACAACAAAAAGCGCTGTGGCGCGAGCAATTAGCGCTATTAGCCGATGAGTTTAAAGAAGGTTATGCCGCTGTTACGCCTAAAGAAGGGGCGTGTAACTATTGTCATTTGCCTTCTTTGTGCCGTATTCACTTGCATCAGAATATGGAGAAGCAAGAGTAATGGCTGGGAATTACCTTTTCTCCCCTGAGAAGAATTTTGATTATGATAGGGCTAACAAAGCAATACGGTACTTAGACACGTCAGATTTTAACCCCTGGATTGCTTCGCAAGCTCGCAGTGACGGTTCCCAGAAAATGAATTCATCTCAGAGGAAAGTGGTATTATGCTAGCCCTAGATCAAAGAAACCGTTTACTAGCGCTTAATGTGGAAGAATCTTTCATTGTACAAGCACCCGCAGGATCAGGCAAAACAGAATTACTCATGCAACGTTTTTTAGCCTTATTGGCCTATCGCGTGGAAGCTCCCGAGAGCGTGTTGGCCATTACCTTTACCAATAAAGCCGCGAGAGAAATGAAAGAGCGTATTCTAATGGCCTTAGAAAACGCTGACAAACCCGCCCCTCATGAAGCACACAGTAAACAAACCTGGCAATTGGCGCGCGCAGTATTAGATAAAGATAAAATATTAAATTGGAACTTAGTAAACCAGCCTTCCCGCTTAAAGATACAAACAATCGATGCCTTCTGCCTAAGTCTAACACAAGCTCTACCTATACTTTCTACCTTAGGTGCCAGTCTAAATATCAGTACTGATCCTACGTCGTATTATGTCATGGCAGCAGAGAATTTATTGGCACATTTAGAAACGGATAGTCCGTTAGCGCCTTCGCTGTTAAAATTATTGCACCATCTAGACAATCAACAGGAAAGAACCAAAACTCTTTTGGTTGAAATGCTAAAAATACGCGATCAATGGCTTCCTTATTTGGTGGGTGACTTTGCTTCTTCTTTGTCGGTTTATTTACAAAATAGCTTACAACACTTGATCAGCGATAATTTGCATTATTTAAACCAGCAAACACCCAGAAACATAACCCCTTTATTACTGCCACTCCTTTGTTATTTCACAAATAAGCCCATTACTCATCTAACAGAAGCCACTTTACAGGACTGGCAAAATCTTGCCACACGCCTATTGACAAAAACAGATACCCTACGCCAGCGCTGGGGTAAAGACTTTGCAGATTTTGATAAAGATTTCTTATATGAACTACGGCAAAATTTAGAAGATAATCCGCAATGGCTGCATTTATTAGCACAAATACAAAGCGTACCTACTCTAGATAATGAAGATCCCTCTTATGTCTTATTACAAGAGTTGATTGTGTTATTGCCTTATTTGGTGGCCGAATTAAACTTAGTCTTTCAAGAAGAAGAAGGTATCGATTTTTCTGCCATTGCCGAACATGCCCTATTGGCGCTAGGAGGTGAAGATGCCCCCACCGATCTCGCTTTAGCTCTAGATCAAAAAATTCAACATATTTTAATTGATGAATTTCAAGATACCTCTATCACTCAATTTAGGTTATTAGAAAAACTCACTTTAGGCTGGCAACCAGGCGATGGGCATACGTTATTCTTAGTAGGCGACCCCATGCAATCTATTTACCGTTTTCGCCAAGCCGAAGTGAGCTTATTCTTAAGGGTTAAAGAAAAGGGTTTAGGTCCGTTACAATTAATACCATTGGCTTTAATGGCTAATTTTCGCTCTACAGATGCTATTGTAGATTGGAACAACTCTGTTTTTGAAACACTATTTCCCGCCAATGACAACATGGATAACGGCGCGATTGCCTACCATATGAGTTTTGCCACCCGAAAAAGTGAAAGCCCTCACAGTATTTTCCCATTAGCTTTTGATAAAAGTGATAGATCTCAGCAAGCCAAAGCCATTATACGCATCATTCGTGATATTTGGGCTAGGGACGACCAAAAGACCATAGGTATTTTGGTTAAAGCGCGTAGCCATTTACCGGAATTATTAGTGCAGCTTAACGCCGAGCACATCCCCTATCAAGCCGTAGAAATAGAGTATCTACAAAATAAAGAAACCGTACAAGACTTGTTATCGCTTTCTTTAGCGCTATTGAATTTAGGCGATCGCTTGTCGTGGCTCTCTTTATTGCGCTGCCCTTGGCTTGGTTTTTGTTTAAGTGACTTAACCCACATTGCCAATATACCCACAAAGACGATTTACGAAGCCTTGAACCAAAGCAATACGGTTAATTTATTATCTGATGATGGCAAAAGACGCCTCAATTTGCGCTTGCCCGCTTTAAAACAAAGCCTAAAAAACTTAGGTATTTTAAGCTTTAGCGCCTGGATAGAAAACACTTGGCGTGCCTTAGAAGGTCCGCGTTTACTGGCCGACGACAATACCCTACATGAATCGGAGCTGTTTTTTTCTACATTAAGGCAATTTGACCACGCCGGTATTTGGCCACAACCGCAGCAATTAAAGGATAAGTTCGCCGCTTTATTTGCAACGCCGTTGGAGATGGAAAAATCACCCTTGCAAATAATGACAATACATAAGGCCAAAGGCTTAGAATTTGATTGTGTGATTTTACCCCGTTTAGAGGCATCGCCCCCTGTAGAAAAAAAACCGCTGCTCACTTGGCTAGAACGGACTAGACTCAGCGGCAGCACAGACTTGCTACTTGCCCCTATCCCCGCCTTAGAGGAAAGTAATGCACCTTTATACGATTATATACGCCGTAAAAATAAAGCCAAGCTCAATTTTGAAAACACACGCGTATTGTATGTAGCGGCTACTCGCGCAAGACTTAGCCTCTATTTACTTTATGGCATAGATCTCAAGGACAACGAAGCAAAAGCACCGCTAAAAGGCAGCTTTTTGCATGCGTTATGGCCCGTGTTGCAACCTGAAGTGATGCAGCATAGACAAGCCGCTTTGTATTTTAACGATGGCGCCTCCGCAAAAAATGAACCGGTTATTGAAAGTCCCATCTTGCTAAAGCGGTTTACGGTGGACAATAGCCTTCCTGCGCTGATAGATGTAGACTATACCTCGAAGTTAGAGAGCACATCCAATCCATTTTCTTTTTCTGTTTTAAGCGATACGACTGCGCAACAAATGGGTATCGTATTGCACCGTATTTTATATATGCTGAGCCAACAGCCATCACAAGCCTTGCAGGAAGCGGCTACGACTTACCAAGCGGTTTACTTAAGGCGCCAATTGCAGGCCTTAGGGGTACATGCAGATCAAATAAAAAGCGCTATAGAGAATTTATCACAAGCATTATTAGCCCTAGGTAAAGACCCACGTGCGGCTTGGATCTTGGATCCAACACACCTAGAAGCCCATTCGGAATACGCCTTGACGGGCCAAACTGAAAAAGGCTATAAACAATTTATCTTGGATAGAACCTTCATCGATGAAAAGGATCAGCGCTGGATCATTGATTATAAAACCAGTCAACCCAAGCCTGATGAAAACCTGCAAGATTTTTATAACCGCGCACAATTAGAGCATGCAGAGCAATTAACTTCGTACGGGGCTTTACTCGCACAATTAGATAAACGTCCTATTTATTTGGGCTTGTATTTTCCCTTGTTCCAAGGTTGGCACAGTTGGTGTTACAAAACCCGCGTACTGGAAGATGTGGATATTTAACCCCGATTCGGTTATTCGGAAATCCCTATTGCCGGCTACTCTCCCCAACTACCGAGGCATCCTAGGCTGTTGCTGTCATAGCCTTTATTGATTACACTAAGGTATTATTCAATTCAGGCCCAGAGAGATGGTATGTTCGTTAGTATTCGTGAAAAATTAGTCGTTGGCATCACCTCGCGGGCTTTATTCGATCTCACGGAAAGTCATACTATTTTTGAACAAGAGGGCATAGTTGCTTATCAAAAATATCAAATATTGCACGAAAATAATATCTTAGAGCATGGGCCTGCTTTTTCTTTGGTCAAAAAACTATTAAATTTGCATAACCCGCAGACCAATGAACCCTTAGTTGAAGTTATTTTATTGTCTAGAAATAGCGCAGATACGGGTTTGCGTATTTTTAACAGCATCAAAGCGTATGATCTGAACATTACTCGCGCAGCCTTCACCAATGGCGAAAGTCCCTATCGCTATATCGCGGCTTTTGGTGCCCACTTATTTCTATCCACACATCATCAGGACGTGCAGCACGCTCTAAGTGCCCACTGTGCTGCCGCTACCTTACTGCCTGCAAGAAGCAACCACCATGACGATGGACCTTTAAAAATAGCCTTTGATGGCGATGCGGTGTTGTTTTCGGATGAAGCAGAAAAGGTATTTCAAAATGAAGGCCTAGATGCCTTTAAGGCCAGCGAAAGTAAAGCGGCAAAAACCCCCTTACAACCCGGCCCTTTTCAAGGATTCTTGCGCGCTTTGCACGCTATACAACAATTATTTCCAGCCGATACCTGCCCTATGCGCACAGCATTGGTAACCGCTAGAGATGCCCCGGCGCACGAACGCGTTATCCATACCCTGCGTGCCTGGAATATTCGTACCGATGAAGCCTTGTTTTTAGGGGGCTTAGATAAAAGCGAATTTTTAAAAGCCTTCGATGCCGATATCTTTTTTGACGATCAATTGCGCCATTGCAATAGTACACAGCAACACGTTACCACCGCCCATGTCCCTCATGGGATCATGCAACAAATTAAGGATTAAAAATGTTGGAAATTGCTTTTAGCTTATTCACCTTAACCATATTAGAAATCGTTTTAGGCGTTGATAACTTAGTGTTTATCAGCGTTATATCGGCACGCTTGCCTCCAGAACAACAGCGCCGAGCACGACAGTTTGGTTTATCTCTAGCCTGGATGACTCGTTTAATATTATTAGCTTCGGCCATCTGGCTATCGCGCTTAACAGTCCCTATATTTAGCGTCGCTGATTTCGCTGTTTCCATACGCGATATCTTTTTATTCTGTGGTGGTCTATTTTTAATTGTTAAAGCCACTCAAGAGATACATCTAGAAATGAGTATGGTCGCTGGACCTCAAGAGACCCCTAAACCCAAGCGTTTTTGGCCCATCATTTTCCAAATAGGTATTTTAGACATTGTATTTTCCTTAGACAGTGTCATTACCGCTATAGGATTAACGGACCGATTTTGGATCATGGCAGCGAGCATTACCATTGCTATCATTATTATGATTGGCGCCAGTGAAGTGATGAGCCGCTTTATCAATAAACATCCTACCATTAAAATTTTGGCATTTAGCTTTTTGATTTTAATCGGTACGATGCTCATAGCTGATAGCGTGCATTACCATATTCCGCGCGGCTATATTTATTTTGCGATTAGCTTCTCGCTGTTTGTGGAATGGCTGAATAGTGTGCATAGGAAGAAAAAAATCGTCAAAAAATGAGCTTTTCCTGGCAATAAAAAGAACTTCTATACTGCGCGCAGAGCGCCGCAATATAAAATTTCACTTTCAACATTTTTCTTCTGTACATCGCGCCTTGCAATCATGGGGGACTTAAGAGGACGATATAAAAAAGTTAAGCAGTCGGACTTAATTATAGTATATTATTTAAACACCATCCCTAATTCCCCCCCTTTTTTACTGAAAACGGTGAATTAAATAGGATAAACAGAGTGTTAAAGTTAAATTAACTGTGTTATCATCAACGAAATAGTGCCATAATAATTTTCCTAGATGGTTATATACTAGCAATTTGGCCTTTAAAGTATTGGAAGGCATGTAAATCAAGCTAGGAAACTTAAAAAACTATATTATGGCAAAGTTATTTGTTCTCTAAAGGGAGTTTAATAATGAATAAACGGGCTATCTTAGCGGCAGTCTTTCTTACTTATAGCGGTATATCAAACGCCGAAGTCATGCAAACCTTCGGGTTTTCCTCTGAAAATCCTGCTCAATTACAATTTATAGAAAACAACCAGTTAATACTGGGTGGAACGTACTTATTTCTTCGCGAAGAAGCAACGGGGACATTTAACGGGGAACATAATAGCGCCACTGCGTCAAAAGATCCTCAATTTATTCTTCCTCAATTTCGCTATGCGAGTCGTTTATCTCCAAAGCTAGTGGTTGCGCTCGATGTGAATCAGCCTATATACAGTATAGCTCCATGGCCAGCAGATGCATTTATTGCCCCACTTGGTTATGGAGCAGAGTTTAGTTCACTAAGTTTTGCCCCTAAATTAAGCTATGCTATAACCGATAGCTTTACTATTGGCGTGAGTGGCGCAGCGACTCATACCAATGCCGAATTAGATTTGGCTGCTGCGCCAGCAGGCTTTCTTGAAACTGAAGCCAGTGGCTGGGGATATAACTATCAAATTGGCGCGATGTATAAGATTAATCCACAAACCTTTATAGATGCCAGCTATATTTCCAAAATGCGAACTGCTCTAGAAGGCAACAGTACATTTGCAGGAAACTACAACAGTAATTTGAAAACAAATGATTTTAATTTTATTCCAGATACGTATACAGTAGCCTTAACTCGGTTTATGACGCAAAAATGGTTAACCAAATTTGAGTTAGATTATTCTGAATGGAGTGAAGACTCAGAATTAGTACTTAATAATACGGCTTTCATATCACCTAATCTAACCTTTCCCTTAGCTTGGGATGATACCTGGCGCTTTGTTTTAACGAACCATTATCAATTTACAGACAAAACCGGCGGTTTTCTAAGTCTTGGATACGAAACGTCACCCGTGAGCAGTTCTAGTAATAATTATGCATCTTTCCCTCTTTCTAATTTGGGTAGCGTTGTGATGGGTGTCGATCGTAACCTCACCCCTAGCGCAAAAGTAAGCGTGTTTGTGGGTGATATTTTCTTTATGCCAGATGCTACCTCTACTCTCGCCCCGAACAGTAATCTTAAAATATCGACAAACGCTTATATCGTCGGTGGAAATTTAACCTTTAATTGGTAAGTGGAATAATTAATAACTGAAGAGCAATATAAAATCCTATTGCTCTTTAGAACTTTCTTCCAGCAGAAAATATTTTTTTAGTTAATACGCTTATTGGTTGCTGCGGAATTTCGCTATGACAGTGAGATACCACCAAAACTTGTCATTGCGGATTATTTCATTTTATCCAACTTTAAATACCGCTTCGTACCTATAATTTCTTCACGCTCGTTAAAGCTGACCATAATTCCATGACACCGTTGACTCTGCCCGTCTTCTTTGATGGCCTGTAAGGTTTGTTGCATCGCATATATAGCCGCGCGTTGCAGATCAGAAGGGATGATCATCACTTGGTATCCCCAGTCAGCGAGCCTCTCTGCAGCCACCAGCGGCGTTTTACCCCCATGGAACATGTTGATGAGCTTAGGCGCTTTTATCAGTTCGCCAACCTTCTGAATTTGCTCTACTGTTGTAGGGGCTTCTACAAAAATCATATCCGCCCCGGCTTCGCTGTAACGCTGCGCTCTTTCTATGGCTGCATCAAAGCCTTCCACAGCAATGGCATCGGTACGAGCAATAATAACAAAATCGTCATCGCTCACACTATCCTTGGCTACTTTAATTTTATGCACCATCTCATCACTGCTTACCAGTGATTTGCCTTCCAAATGGCCGCAGCGCTTCGGAAATTCTTGATCTTCTATATGCAAACCTGCAACCCCTAAACGCTCAAAGGTACGTACCGTACGTGCCACGTTCAAGCCATTGCCATAACCCGTATCCGCATCGGCAATCACGGGCACAGTGCTTGCATCTAAAATTTCCGACAAGCGATAACACACCTCACTCACGCTCAATAAGCCTAAATCAGGGTACCCTGCAGCTCTAGCAATAGCGCCCCCACTGGCATATAACAGGGGAAAATCTGCCTGTACGGCCAATAATGCTGACATGCCATCAAAAACACCGGGCGCAGTATATAATTTATTTTCATTTAAATACTGCCTTAATTGGCGGGTTGCTTTCATACTATTTTTGCCTCATGTATTGCCATTTATTTATCAAGGATCCTATAACGAGCGGAATAAATCAAGCCGCCCATATAGGCCCTAGAAAAATTCCTGTCTAAATATCTAACTATTGGGGCATTCCGGCAGTTTGTTGAAGTTTATCGGCTTTTTGATACTTCTTGTGGTTTAGTTTATAATAGGTTTGCGTCATTTTTGGAAAAATTACGCTGCACAAAAAAAGCGCTATTATTCCTGGGACGCAAACTCTGCCAATAATTCTATACTCATAGCAGTTGGTTGTTAGGGAGACGCCTAGCTCTCGAGCATCAGGAGTGTAGTACTCTACAGGACTGATGCAAGATGGGCGAAGGCGACGCCCCCTAAAAATCAAATGCGAAGAGTATATTTGGTGGTTATGAACCAACAACAAGGAGCTTTACAATGAAAAAAATATCTCTAATCTTAACCATCCTGTTCTGCAGCGCTTCTGTTTTTGCAGCCACTTCAACTATGTCACCCGATCCTGACATGATGGGTCCCGGGGCAGCCTATTGCCAAAACCATCATATGCCACCTAAAGAGTGCAAAGCACAAATGGAAAAGTTCAAAAATGCAACCCCTGATGAAAAAATGGCTATGATGAAAGATCGCTGGAGTAAAATGACTCCGGAAGAAAGAAAAATGGCTATGGATCGTATGGTAATGAAGTTCAAGACGATGGATGCTGACAGTCAGAAAGCTACCATGCAAATGATGCAAGATAGCATGAATGGCAAATAGACTCTAGTCTAAACAGCTTGTAGGGGCGGTTTTCGAATCGCCCTTATAATTCAAGCTTCAGAAATTCAAACTTCGGAATAACTCTACTCACACCCGTTGACCCCGTCATTGCGAGCTTGCGAAGCAATCCAGGGGTAAAATCCTAGGTTTATAAGTACCACATTTCTTTATTAGCGCTCAATATAAACAATAGTACATCTTGCTTTAAAAATTTTCCTGGATTGCTTCGCAAGCTCGCAATGACGGATACTGCTATTCCTTTCCTTACTATTGGAATCTATTTCTAAGGGCAACAGTAATTAAGTCTTAGGCCGCATGTGTGGAAACAGAATCACATCCCGTATAGAAGGTGAATCCGTTAACAACATCACCAAGCGATCAATTCCTATCCCTTCTCCTGCCGTTGGCGGCAAACCATATTCCAAAGCGGTAATATAATCTTCATCGTATGGCATGGCTTCTTCATCGCCTTGTGCTTTTTCTTGCATTTGCTGATGAAAGCGTGCAGCTTGATCTTCAGGATCATTTAATTCCGAAAATGCATTGGCAATTTCGCGCCCGGCAATGAATAATTCAAAACGATCTACGATGGTGGGATCCAGCGCATTGCGTCTAGCCAAAGGTGACACTTCGGCCGGATAAGCGGTGATAAAGGTAGGATCGATTAACTTTTCTTCTACCGTTTCTTCAAAAAGAATTAATTGCAATTTTGCCACACTATCGGTGTCTTTATATGCTAGTTTTAAAGCGTCCAAAGTCTGCCTTAAGGCTTTCACGTCATAAATATTTTCTGCGCTTAGCCCAGAATGATGTTTTATAATCGCCTCGGTCATCGTTAAACGCGTAAAGGGCTTGGAAAAATCAAAATGATGACCTTGATAATCAAAATCAAACTGTCCTAAAACGGTATGGGCAATGAATTGAAACAGCTCTTCGCTGATGTCCATCATATCTTTATAATCGGCATACGCTTGGTAAAATTCTACCATGGTAAATTCGGGATTGTGACGTACAGAAATACCCTCATTACGAAAGTTACGGTTGATTTCAAAAACCTTTTCTATGCCACCGATCACCAAACGTTTTAAATATAACTCAGGCGCAATACGCAAATACAACTGCATATCCAAAGCATTATGATGAGTAACAAAGGGCTTCGCGGCAGCGCCGCCGGCCAATACATGCATCATGGGCGTTTCTACTTCCAAAAAACCTTTTTGGCTCAAAAAATCGCGTATAGCACCGATGGTTTGGCTGCGAATCGTAAACACACGACGCGTATTTTCACTCATAATTAAGTCTAGATATCGCTGTCTATAGCGTGTTTCGATTTCTTGTAGCCCATGAAATTTATCCGGTAAAGGCCTTAATGCTTTAGTCAATAGACGTATATTATCTGCACGCAAGGACAATTCACCCGTTTTGGTTTTAAAGACTTCTCCCACCACGCCCACTATATCGCCTATATCCCATTTTTTAAAATCCTGATAAGCATCTTCGCCTATAATATTTTGTGTAATATAACATTGTATTTTTCCCGACATATCTTGTAGATGAATGAAGCTTGCTTTACCCATCAAGCGGCGCGTCATAATACGGCCCGCTAATTGCACTCTATATTGTGCTTTTGCTAATTCTTCTTCCGATATATCTTGCCACTGCTTATGTAATTCTATGGCCAAGGCATCACGCTTAAAATCATTAGGGTAGGCTTTTTCTTCTTCACGCCATAAACGCAATTTGTTTTTGCGTTCAGCAATTTGTTCGTTTTCATTCAATTCATTTTGCACGGGTTCTAGTTGTTCTGTCATTATTACACCTGTTCTTTTAAGCTTGCTTCAATAAACATATCAATATCGCCATCCAATACCGCTTGGGTATTACCCACTTCCACGCCAGTACGCAGATCTTTAATACGCGACGCATCCAATACATAAGAGCGAATTTGATTGCCCCAGCCTATCTCCGTTTTAGACTCTTCCAAGGCTTGCTTTTCAGAGTACCGCGCTTGCATTTGCCTGTCGTACAGTTTAGAACGCAATTGTTTCATGGCCTGAGAGCGATTCTTATGCTGAGAACGATCGCTTTGACATTGTACCACTATTCCGGTAGGCACATGCGTGATGCGTATAGCCGAATCGGTTTTATTAACGTGCTGGCCACCCGCGCCGCTCGCCCTATAGGTGTCGATACGCAAATCAGCCGGATTGATGTCTATTTCGATATCATCGTCAATTTCGGGCGATACAAAAACAGCGGCAAAAGAAGTATGACGGCGATGCCCTGAATCAAAGGGTGATTTACGCACCAAACGATGCACGCCCGTTTCAGTTCTGAGCCAACCATAGGCATAGGAGCCTTCAAACTTAACCGTGGCGCTGCGCAAACCGGCTACATCCCCTGCAGAGGCTTCTAATAGCGTAACGACAAAGCCATGCCGTTCCCCCCATCGTAAGTACATACGCAGCAGCATTTCGGCCCAATCCTGCGCTTCTGTGCCGCCAGAACCCGATTGTATATCCAAGAAAGCGTTATTGGCATCCGCCTCACGCGCAAACATACGTTGAAATTCTAGATTTTTAACCGCCAACTCTGCCTGGTTTACATCGGCCAATACCGCGTTCACTGCAGCTTCATCGTTCTCAGCATAAGCCATTTCCAGTAAGACATCGAGATCGGTTAATTGTAACTGTATAGTGTCCAGAGCGTCTAAAATAGCCGCCAATTGCACTTTTTCTTTGTTTAAATTTTGAGCATAATCTGGATCATCCCAGATTTTTTCATTTTCCAGCTCGCGTAAAACTTCCGTCAAACGGTCCCGTTTGGTTTCGTAGTCAAAGATACCCCCGAAGCGCCTCTGCACGCAGCCGCAGATCGGAAATTTTCAATAAAACTGGATTGATTTCAATCATGTTATCTGATCACCCTAAAAAAGAATATTATATACTCGTTTTACTCCAACATGCGAGAAAAAAGCATAGGGGCAGGCCCCGTGCCTGGCCCAACATGGGCAACCACAGGGGGGTTGCCCCTACGCACCGATTCCCCTCTTCAAGTACGATGGGGACACATCCATAGGAAGCCCTCAATTTTCAACAGGGAAATCAAAATACGTATTAGGGTAAGGCTCATTTATTAAGGTAAAATGCCACCATTCCGTATATAAAGGTTTAAACCCTGCTTGTCTCATCAAAGCTCGTAACAATGCTCTATTTTTTCTAGCCTCTGCAGGTAAATAAGGATAATCGGGATGGGACATAGGACTAAAACAATCATAGCCAGTACCAAAATCCAAACTATTATCGGAGAACCGTTCTTGCTGTGTAGCGGTGCACGCCGCTCGTTTTGCCGTCGGATTATAAGCTGGGATCTGGCTATTCACAGGCACTATGGTTAAATCAATGCTGCTGCCACGGCTATGACCAGATTGATACGCGATATACCCTTTTTTAAAAAGTTCCGCTTTATTGATAGTAGGATAAAATTCAGCGCGCATAGCCACATTGTTTGCTTCGCTCGCCCACTGGATAAAATCATTCACCGCTGTGTGAGGTCTATAGCAATCGTATGCTTTGAGCGTTAAGCCCCTGGCTAATAATTGCGTCTCTACTGTTTTCAATGCATTGGCCGCTTGCTGAGTTAACACGCAAACAGGTTCTTCATAGCCTTTAATTTTTCTGCCTACAAAGTTATGTTCAGAAGCGTAGCGTATGTCTGTCTGCAGTTGTGGTATAACTTGTTGTGCATTCACAAAATCTGTAGGCCGATTTTCTACGATTCTGTTTTCTGCCATGGCATTGGTAGTGATAATAACCAACCCTATGAGCATCCATTTTATCATTCTTAATCTCCATATATCTTTACATTTCAAAATATAAATGTTCTAAAATATTCACAGAACGATTCGGGCGGCTCACCATTCCGAGGCCCGTTCCGTAGGGGGACTCGCGAGGTCCCCTCTACAAAATAGTCTGGAACATTTAAATTCCTGTGACCCATTTCGTATCTTTATTAAGGACAGCGATAAATCCCCACCGTCCAGCGCGGCTGACGGCTATAATCGCAATGCGTTTCCACCTCTGTAAAACCCGCGGCAATAAATAAAGATTCTACACTAGGCCCTTGCAGATAACCATGTTCCACCAACAATAACCCAGATGGCGTTAAATACCGCGGTGCCTGCTGAATAATATGCGCCAAATCCTTTAAACCATTATTCCCTGACACCAAAGCCGTTTTAGGCTCAAAGCGTAAATCGCCTTGTTGCCAATGTGGTTCATCTTCGGCAATATAAGGCGGATTAGCAATGATCACATCAAATACTAGACCCGATAACGCTTGGTACCAATCGCTGCGCACCCATTCTATTTGTGGACACCCTAAATCTTTGGCATTGTGCCTTGCGACCGCCAAAGCAGCTTGGGAAGAGTCCACAGCACAAATTTTCCATTGAGGTTTTTCATGTGCTAAGGCCAATGCAATCGCGCCGCTGCCGGTCCCTAATTCTAAAATACGCAATTGCGATTTATTACTAAAACGTTCTAATAACCAATGTACCCACGACTCTGTATCGGCGCGCGGAATTAAGGTATCGCGACTAACGGCAATAGGCAAAGACCAAAATTCTTTATAGCCTAGTATATAGGCAATGGGTTCGCCGCGTACCCGCTGTTTTAAATGGTTTTGATAGTGTATGGCGACTGTATCTGCTACCAGCGCATCTGGCCAAGTGAATAAATAAGCGCGATTTTTTTCTAAAGCATGGGCTAAGAGTACTTCAGCGTCTAGTTTATCAATTCCTTGTACTTCTGCAAATTGCAGCAATTCTCGAATGGTTTTCATGGATAGCTCTTAAAAAAAGCAAGTGTGCCTTTTCGTAGGGGCAGGCCCCCGTGCCTGCCCAACATGGGCGACCCCAGGGGGTTGCCCCTACGTACAAATCCCAGCCCTAGAGGAAGCGGTAAATAGCCATTATCCATCTTTAGACAAGAACGCCAGTTGCTCGGCTTGATATTCCTGCATCAAGGGTTGAATCACTTGATCTAAAGCGCCTTCCATAATATCTTGTAATTTATATAAAGTTAAGTTGATGCGATGGTCTGTAACACGGCCTTGGGGGTAATTATAAGTACGTATGCGTTCTGAACGATCACCACTACCCACTAACAATTTACGTGTCTCAGCTTCTTCCTGACGTTGCTTTTCTTGCTCGCCCATCAATAATTTAGATTGTAATAGCGACATTGCTCGCGCACGATTTTTATGCTGAGAGCGTTCATCCTGACATTCCACCACGATGCCGCTGGGCAAGTGGGTAATGCGTATCGCCGAATCGGTTTTATTCACGTGCTGACCGCCAGCGCCCGAGGCTCTATACGTATCGATCTTTAAATCGGCGGGATTAATATCTATTTCATCAATTTCCTCAGCCACGGGTAAAATAGCAACGGTGCAAGCCGAAGTATGCACACGGCCTTGCGCTTCCGTTTCGGGCACGCGTTGTACTCGATGCGCACCCGACTCAAATTTTAGTTTAGAATAAACACCCTGGCCATTGATTTTAATAATCACTTCCTTATAACCGCCGTGCTCGCCTAAGCTTTCGCTGATCAACTCATACTGCCAATTTTGCGTTAAGACATAACGCGTGTACATACGATACAGATCGCCCGCAAAAAGAGCCGCTTCATCACCACCGGTTCCCGCACGAATTTCTAAATAAATGTCTTTCTTGTCGTTTGGATCACTAGGCAATAATAAAATGTGTAATGCCTGTTCCAACTCTACTATTTGTTTTTCAAATAATTGTAACTCCTGCTCAGCCAATTCTTTTAACTCAGCATCCCCTAAAGTTAAAAATTCCCTTGCCGCTTCCCTATCTTGTTGGATTTTTTGATACTGTAAAAAAGTATTAACCACTGGCTCTAATTGCGCATATTCTTTGGATAAATTGCGAAACTCTTCTTGCGCATTCATTATTTTAGGATCGCTCAATAATGCCGCCACTTCTTCGTGACGCATGCGCAGTTGATCTAATTTACTAAGCAGAGATTCTTTCATTATATTTTATTCCAGATTCTGTAAACCCTCATTACTGCGTAGGGGCAGGCCCCCGTGCCTCCCCTAACACGGGCAACCACAGGGGGATGCCCCTACGCGCAGCTCGAGGTTTGCAATGATAATTTATCCTATTCCAAACCCAATAACAGCTTCGCCGATGCTAACCAATCCTTACCTTTTCCAAAACGCGCTTGATTTACAGCCTGGCTAGGATGATGCATTACTTTATTGGCTAAGGCATGCGAAAATTCTTGTAACACTGTAGCGGCATCCGTGCCTTCTTGTAGTTTTTGCAAGGCTTTGTTTAACTCCAGCTCGCGCAAACTGTTTATTTTACGCCTATAGGATTTAATGAGCTCATCAAACTCGATAGTCTGCAACCGTTGTTGATACCGTAGACTGTGCACTTGAATGGCTTCTTCGGCAAGCAAGGCTGCTTGTTTGCGTTTGCCTTGGTTTTCATCCACCCACAGTTGAATATCGTCCAAATTCAATAAATTCACCCCTGCGCATTCAGCAACACTCGCTTCTACATTGCGGGGCAAAGCCAAATCTAAACAATACAATATCTTATTGCGTTGTTGCAGTATAGACTCTACAACGGCACGGGTTAATAAGGGCTGATAACTGTCTGTGGCAAATACCACACTATCGCATTCTATTAAAGACTCCAATAGAGACGACATAGGCAACACCTTTGCCGTTGGCAACAGCGCTGTAGCATGTTCTGGCGTCCGATTGATGAGAGTAATATTAAGCTTAGGCGCTTGTTGTAGATAAGGAATCAGATTGGCAATCATTTCGCCTGCTCCAACCAAAACTACAGTGGCAGCTTCATCCATAGGAATACAGCGTTGTATCATCAACCAGGTGAGATACGATGCCGAAATGGCGTGCGCACCTAAACCGGTATCATTGCGTATGCTTTTGGCACTGTTAAAAACTTGTTGAAATAAATGATTCAATTCCGGGCCAGCAGCACCTACTTCTAAAGCCACGGCAAAAGCAGCCTTAACTTGCCCTAAGATCTGCGGCTCACCTATAACCTGGGCATCTAAGCCTATAGCCACCCGCAATAAATGCGCTACCGCCTCCTCGCCGCTATAAAGATAAGTGTATTGTTTATAAGAACCATCGCCCTTATGGTGTTGTTTGGCCATCCACTGTTCTAAACGATAGCCGTTATCCGCAATGGCATATAACTCACATCGATTGCAAGTCGATAAAATAACCGCTTCTAGGATACCGTCTTCGTTTAAAATGGATTGTAAAGCAGGCGCTAAGCGTTCATGGGCTATCATCGCCTGCTCGCGTACCACCAAGGGTGCGCTGCGATGATTCAGGCCATAAACATATAAGTTCATATGGAATTCCACATTTGACTAGATAATGACATAACCCAATGTATTCGGTTAAGCCTCTGGGCACTCACGAGGCGCCTCTACACCGTTCCGAGGCTCGCTTTGTAGGGGCGGCTCGCGCGCCGCCCATCTTTAAAAGCGCAAATAAATATTCATCATTTTGCGCTAAACATTTCTTAACCAACTGCCACGGGGCCGTGGCAGGGGATCCAGCTTAAAATTATCGTTTAGAGAATTGGCAACGTTTACGCGCTTTACGCAGACCAAATTTCTTACGCTCTACACAACGTGCGTCGCGGGTTAAATGACCCCCTTGGCGTAATTTTTGTCTAAAGGTCAAAGACTCTCCTTTTTCGGCCACTTTAACCGTACCACCTTTAGCCTTGCCGCCTTCTTCGTCATAATCGACTAAAGCGCGTGCTATGCCCATACGCACCGCACCAGCTTGACCACTGATACCGCCACCTTTAACGGTAACCATAATATCAAAATGATCATTCATGTTAACTTCATTCATGGGTCTGGCAATGATCATACGTGCCGTTTCTCTAGGAAAGTAATCGGCCAATTCACGGCCATTCACGGTAAATTTACCACTACCCTTCTTTAAAAACACACGTGCGACGCTTTCTTTACGTCTACCAGTACCATAGAAATATTTTTTGCTTGCTGCTGCCATAGGTTTAATCCGTCTCTATAATTAATTCTTTAGGTTGTTGGGCTGTATGATGGTGCGTAGCGCCAGCATACACTTTTAATTTGCGAAACATTGCGCGCCCTAGGGGATTATTCGGCAACATGCCCTTCACGGCTTTTTCTAAAACCCGTTCTGGCGCTTTGGCCAATAATTTCTCCAGGGTAATGCTCTTAATACCGCCGGGGTAGCCCGTATGCCAATTATACGTTTTATCGGTCATTTTACGACCCGTTACGCTCACTTTCTCGGCATTGAGCACAATAATGTAATCGCCTGTATCCACATGCGGGGTATAGGTGGGTTTATGCTTCCCACGCAATCTTAAGGCGATTTGGCTGGCCAGACGCCCCAAAGTTTTATTGGTGGCATCCACCACAAACCAATCGCGTTCAACCGTTTCGGCCTTGGCACTAAATGTTTTCATGATAACTTTTCCTAAAATCTAAGCTTTCCGCTTATTATATGTACAATTCTCGCACTATTCTTGCCTTTCTGCCCTTTTAAACCACAGGCTTAGGCTAAGGACCCACTATTCTACAAAATACTGTGGTAATAAACAAGGGGGGCGGTTAGAAAACGCCCCCATTTCCCCTGAAACGTTGGAATGGCCTATAGAGAGGGCTTGCTTGTAGGGGCGGCTGGTGAACCCCGCCCATCTTTGAACTACTATCCTCTCTCCTCAGAGGTAATAGTTCCCTTCTCTGCTTTTGCTAAAGCATCCCTTCTAAACCTTTTTCTTTTACAAAATTGAGTAATTTTAATGCAGCATCGCTGGGTTTACGCTCTCCACGCTCCCATTGCTGAATCGCAGCCACACTCACATTCATGATTTTGGCAAAAACAAGCTAGCTAATACCAGCACTAAGCCTAATCTTTTTTATTTTAGCGGTAAATGGCTGGTGTGTTTCCGGAACTCAAAGGGCATCAAATTCTCTCATTGTAGCTATACTATAACAGCGATACTATGTAGATCCTTTACCATTTTATGGGTTTTTAACAATTTTTGCTTTGTTTGATCGTGTTTACTCATAGCATACCTGTTTTGAAAACTTTCGTTTTTTTATCCCCTATTAATATAAGGATTGCTATGCTTAAGGTAAAAACTTTTAAGCTGCTCGCGCCGCCATACGAGATCCCTCCTCCTCTTTGATTTTGTCTCCCTCATTTGGAGGTTTACTCACTGCTCCAGCTTGAGTAGCTGTAACCGGAGACACCCCCAGGATCTCGCCCATCTGTGACATCGAAGAAAACAAACTAAAAAAATTCTTTGAAAGAGATACAACTTTTTTTTGTACTGTTAAGAAGATTTCTTCCTGCATTTCTATTTGTGGTGATGATACATCATCTTTTACCAACGCCGCTGTTGCATTAGCCTCTTCATCGTCACCTCTTCTATCCACTAAAGATGCACTACTAGGCAACGCAAAAACACCCGTACTTTTATTTTCATTCTCCTGTCTGAGCTTAGGACCTAGATCTTCGCAATTTGGCAAAAGCTCAACGAGAATATCCTTCTTCCCCTCAGAGACTTGCTCTTGCGCCCCTAGATTACAAAGCCCAGGAACAGATATTTTTCTTTTTTCTCTATTGGTAACTATATCTGCTTCCATTTGACATAGCTTATCAATACTCAATAAAGTTTCTTTGAGCTCTTCATCAGTATAAGCTATATAGGGATTCTGCTTACAGACACTTTCGCTTCTGATACTCTGCATCTCGTTGTCAATAGCCCTTAATTCCTTTTTTATCTCTTCTCCATACATAACTATCTTAGCTTTCCGCTCATTTATTTCTTTTGAACGACGAGAGCTAATGATCGCAAAAGGAATCAAGGATAAACCGAGAGTAAATATCGCTACAGTACCAAGTAAAATAGTATCTTTACGGCTTTGTGTTCTATTAGCATCTAAATAAAGAACTTTACGTTCATGAGCTAACTTCTGCTGTTTCTGAATGACTGCTTCCCGCCTCTGAGCAAGCTGATCATAGCGTATGTGTATAGGATTTTTTCGGGCTTTCGGTATTATTTCGCACAGTTCCGCTTTTTTTTGCTCTGCTGCAGCCACTCCTTCTATATTACTTTTAAACTTCAATTTAAAAACGTGCTTATACCGCCCCACCATTTCTGCTTCATACTTCTGTTTTGCTTTCTCATACAATAACCCGGACTCAAAATTCTCAATCTTCTTAGGAAAAGCTTTGCTCTCTTTCCATAAAAAATCACAAAACTCCTCCAAAAGCAACTCAAGTTCTATCTCTTGAGCTTGTTTTTTTGATTGTAATGGTGGTGATATCATAGCTTGCTGTAATTCATAGCGATTTTCATAATCAAAAATTAGATCTAGCCCAACTATAGTCTGCAGAGCATTAGGCAGTTCAATTGCATCAAACATAATATTTTGGAGATGCTCTACTCTCTTATAAGTAACACATGCTTTATAAAAGGGCATAAAAAAACTTACTGCAAGATTATCTTCATTAAGCTTTGTTAGAACATCAATTGTTTGGTATATTTTATTTAATAAGGCAGCATCTATTCTTTCTAAAGCCTCTTCTTCCATCAAGCTATGGATGTTATCAAAAACAGATTTTCCGTTATTCTTTTTATTAACTTCCTTAGTGAGATACTTTTGCAAGTCCTTAGCAAACTTCATCACTTCTTCACAATCATTAAGATCAAGAAGCTTCCAGGTATGTAAAAATGAATGTATATTTTCTGCACTAGCAACGACTTGATTTGAAGCACTCATGATATTCCATCTGCTAACCAGCCATTTCGATTATTTTAACTATAGCACCTTTACCTTAAGGAAAGCTTAAGAGCTACCAATTTATCGTATTATTTTGAAATGTATTAAAAATTTAGTCTTACTTTTCATTAGCTTATTTACAACCACCGCATATTCATCTGATTATTTTTATTGTACTTTTTTAAGTATAAATTATTGCTATAACTTGCGCTGAAAAATCATTTTATGCCAGCCTACTCGCTTCCGCCCGAATCTTTTTAGTCATCCCTTCAAGCCCTGAAAAAAAATGAGCGAAGAAGAGCAAGAAAGGAAATCAAGGTTTAGACTTAGCCTTGGCTAATTAAAAACTACTGCGCGATAAATATAAATCTATAAGGATCACTAAGAACACATTGAACGATTATTTTAAATACCCGGATTCACGCATTTCTAAAAGAATAAAGAAGGGGGAAATTATAAAGGGTTTATATCTTTCCCTTAATTAGCAGAACAAAATGAGCATTTAAGGGATGATTATTTTATAATCATCCCTTCTATAACTACTGCTGCGCTTTCACAAGCAAATTATTGTGCACTGCCTTAACGCCTTCCACCTTGCTGGTCACTTCACCGGCACGGGCAACTTGCGCTTGGCTCGCTACAAAACCACTGAGTTGTACCGTTCCTTTGAAGGTTTCAACACTGATGCTGGTGCTAGAAATTTCTTTCTCAGCCAATAACGCCGTTTTTACCTTAGTGGTAATAGCGCTATCATCTATATACTCACCCGTACTTTCGCGGGTAGGCGTGGCGTGACAAGCCATTAAACTTAAAAATAAGACCAATACGGCTAAAATGGAATAGCCTTTTTTATAATCGCATTTCATAGGGTACTCTCCTTCTGGTCAATGAATGATGATTACTCAGAAAAGATTGTACTGCATTTTCAAAAGACTTTCCAGTAATGATCTAAAAAAGAGCAATTGCCCCTTGTGTAATCCAACAGAGGAAATGGGAGATTAAGGGACAATTATAAAACAATATAACTGCCCCTTAGAAGGGATTCGCTACCGTACTTGCACAGAGTGCGTAGAGGCGGTACCAATACTGCCGCTCATATGGCAGCCCATTAAGCTTAAAAATAACGCTAATACGGCTATACGAGCATAGCCCTTTTTATAACCTTTTGTCATGGTTCAACTCCTTTGTTTCAAAATTTACCGTTTAGAGTATAGCCCATTATTTAGAGATGCGGGAAAAGCATCTAGATTGACTTCCCGACCATTTACATATATATAATATATTCAAACGATATGGCGCGTATATGGCAAAAACCTTAGTAGACATCCCCAGCGAGCTTATGACCCAATTGGATATCATCGCCCAGAAAGAGCATCTGCCAAGGGCGGCGTTAATCCGTGCAGCCATTAGCGAGTGGCTTAGCCAACAGGCCCAAACTGTACCCACCAGTGCTTTTGGTTTGCTCAAAGGTAAATTTGTAGAAGACAGCGTACAATGGCAAAAGAAGATTCGGGATGAGTGGGCGTGAAAGCTGTATTCGATAG
>JAJNBM010000022.1 GCA_021156165.1 Gammaproteobacteria bacterium
CGAAATACAACAAGCTAAAAGCCGCTGGACACAAATAGAGGCCTTGGTAGGCAGTACGCAGCGCATCAAAAACATTGCCGAGGATATTGTTAGTCACTTTGAAGCGCGGCAAGAAGTGTGTCCTGGAAAAGGGATGATTGTTTGCATGTCGCGTCGCATTGCTGCCAAACTGTACGATGAAATCATCCAACTTAAACCGGATTGGCATTCAGATGAGTTAAGCAAAGGCGCAATCAAGGTGGTCATGACGGCGGCTTCTGCTGATGGTTATGAGATGAGCCAGCACCACAGCACAAAGCAAGAGCGAAAAAATCTTGCGGCACGAATGAAAGACCCTCAGGATCCCTTAAAACTGGTTATTGTTTGTGACATGTGGCTAACAGGTTTTGATGTTCCCAGTTTGCACACGCTTTACATAGACAAGCCCATGCAAGGGCATAATCTCATGCAAGCCATAGCACGGGTTAATCGCGTTTATTTGGATAAACCAGCGGGTTTAGTGGTGGATTATTTAGGTATTGCCGCCGATTTAAAGAAAGCCTTGTCGTTTTATTCGGATGCAGGCGGAAAGGGTGACCCTACTGTATTGCAAGAAGAGGCCGTAGTAGCGATGCAGGAGAAAATTGAAATTGTAGCGGCCATGTATCATGGTTTTAGTTATCAGGCTTATTTTACCGCCGACACAGGAAAGAAATTAAGCTTGATCTTAGCCGCTGCTGATTATATTTTAGGACTAGAGAATGGCAAAAAGCGCTATCTCAATGAAGTAACAGTCCTGTCTAAGGTCTTTGCTATCGCTATTCCGCATGAACAGGCCATGGCGGTTAAAGACCATATTGCTTTTTTTCAAGCTGTTAAAGCACGGTTGGCAAAATTGGAGGCAAGAGGCTCGGGGAAAAGCTCTTTAGAATTAGAAACCACGATTAAACAAGTGATTGACAAAGCCTTAGTTTCTGAGCAAGTGGTAGATATTTTTGACGCAGCTGGCATTAAAAAACCCGATATTTCAATTCTTTCAGATGAGTTTTTAGCCGAAGTTCGAGGTATGAAACACAAGAATATTGCCTTAGAAGTGTTGAAAAAATTATTGACGGATGAATTAAGAGTCCGCGCAAAAACTAATCTTGTGCAAAGTAAGTCTTTGTTAGAAATGTTAGAGACATCTATTAAAAAATATCAAAATCGAGTTCTTACTGCCGCGGAGGTAATAGAGGAGCTAATAAAAGTTAGCAAAGAAATGGTGGCCTCCGATAACGAAGCCGAAATGCTAGGTTTAACTAGTTTTGAATATGCCTTTTATACTGCTGTTGCCAGTAATGATAGTGCCAAAGCACTCATGCAGCATGATCAGTTACGGGAATTGGCGATTGTTTTAACACAGCAAGTCCGTGAAAATGCCACAATTGATTGGACAATTAAGGAAAACGTGAGGGCTAAATTAAAGGTACTGGTTAAGCGAACTTTGCGTAAGTATGGCTATCCGCCGGATATGGAATTATTAGCAGCTGAAAGAGTACTAAAACAAGCTGAAATGATTGCAGAGGAATTGACGAATCCATAAAGCAGAGATGATCGGCAGTTTTAACTAACCTATTATTTACTCATCAATAATTTTAAAAATCTCTTGAGCTTTCTATTGCGCACGAAGGGCATTGGCGGTGCTTTTTTAGTGGCTTCTTGCAGATTGGCATTAAAAATGGATTTTAAAGTGATTTTACTCACCCTAAGTTCTCCTGTATTGGGGTTTATGGTAATGCGCAGCTTGGGAAATTTAAAGGCCATTTTTTATCCAATTGTTGAAAATGTCATTTCATTGTGCTTATGAAAGGCCAGCGTCTCAAAACCATAGCACCCGCGTAGCACCGACAAATAGACCATATTTAGAAATTTACATAAGGCATTGAGTTCAAAATGGTGGCCAGAGCGGGAATCGAACCTGCGACACAAGGATTTTCAGTCCTCTGCTCTACCGACTGAGCTATCTGGCCAGAGATACGGTAAGGGGCATATTAGACCTCGAGTGAGTGCCTGGAGTCAAGGGGTAGACGATAAAAATAATGCGACAAGGTGTATTCGGCCTTAAAAAGGGCTACTCCGTTCATATTTAAGGCTATTTTAAATTATAAGGTTTTAAAAAGGCCAATAAAAAGGCAGAAAAAGACTGGTGGAAGGGGCTTATACCTGCTATGCTTACCCATTAGCAATAGTGTCCATTTTTTGCTCAGCTCGCGTTGAGCAGTATTTTGAATGTAGGAGTCAATCATGTCTAGAAAGTTGGTACAAGAAACAACCGCAGCTACCAGCGTAGTTGGTTTACCTGGCATAGCCCCTTATCAGCCTAAGAAAACTGAAAAATATATGAGCGAAGGACAACAACAGCATTTTCGTGGTATATTAGAGGCGATCAAACAGCAATTGATGGAAGGCAGCGATGCCACTGTTGAGAAGTTGCGGGGTGGCGAGAGAGAGTTGGCAGATCCTGCGGATCAAGCCACTCACGAGGAAATCGTTGCTCTGATGTTGCGTGCTAGCGATCGTGAAGGCAAATTATTGCGTAAAACGGAAGAAGCATTACAGCGTTTGGACGATGGCGAATATGGCTATTGTGAGAGCTGTGGTGAGGAGATTGGTATCCGGCGTTTGGAAGCCAGACCCGCGGCTACCTTGTGTATCGATTGTAAAACATTGGATGAAATTCGTGAGAAACAAAGGGGGAGTTAAATGTTGACCTATTTTTATGGTTTATTGAATTTGTCTCTATGGCAATACGTCGTAGTAACCCTAGTATTGACGCACATTACTGTTATTTCTATCACCATCTATTTACACCGGGCCTCCGCGCATCGCGCAATAGATTTACACCCCATCGCACAACATTTCTTTCGTTTCTGGTTGTGGTTTACCACTGCTGCAAAAACCAAAGAATGGGTAGCGATACATCGTAAACATCACGCTACTTGTGAAACACCAGAAGATCCCCACAGTCCGCAAATTTATGGTTTGAAGAAAGTATTGACTCAAGGCTATGAATTATACCGAGCCGAAGGCGATAAACAAGAAACCTTGGATCGCTATGGTCACGGTACACCCGATGATTGGATCGAACGTCATATTTATACGCCGCACAGCAGTTTAGGCATAGGTATCTTGTTTGTACTCAACTTGGTTTTATTTGGTGTGCCCGGCATCGTCATGTGGGCGGTGCAAATGATGTGGATGCCTGTATTGGCTGCGGGACTCATTAATGGCGTAGGACATTATTTCGGTTATCGTAATTTTGAAACTCCAGATGCAGCAACCAACATCGTGCCTTGGGGCATATTGGCTGGCGGCGAAGAGCTACACAATAACCATCATGCTTTTGCTGCTTCCGCTAAGTTATCTTTGCGTCGCTTCGAATTTGATATAGGCTGGATGTATATACGTGCATTGCAACTTTTGGGTTTAGCAAAGCCTAAGCGCGTGATTCCTAAAGTGGAATGGGTTAGCCAGCAAAAAGATATTGATGTTCTTACTATAAAAGCACTCGTTACACATCGGTTTCAGCTTTTAAAACAATATGGGGAAACGGTAATACAGCCCATTCTAAAAAAACACATGACTCAAGATAAACAACACCGTAAATTGTGGCGTCAAGCACGGGTTTGGTTAAGTCGCAATGACGATCGCAGTATCGATGTGAACAGCCGTAACAGCTTGCAAACGCTGCTATCTTCTTGCAAAGAGTTAGATGTAGTTTATCAGTACAAGCTGCGGTTACAAAACATTTGGACTAAAGCCGTGAGCAACAATGCGGAACTGGTACAGCAATTAAAACAATGGCGTATGGATGCTGAAAAGGCCGGTATTCAAACTCTACAACAATTTTCCCTTAAACTAGCGAAGTTGGGTGTAGCGAACGAATGACGGAGCAGAGGCTCAGTTTTCAGGGCATTATTCAACGATTACAACAGTTTTGGCAAGAGCAATCTTGCCTCATACTGCAACCGCTGGATCTAGAAGTAGGTGCGGGCACCTTTCATCCGCAAACCTTTTTAAAATCTATAGGTCCTGAGCCCTGGGCTGCAGTCTATGTGCAGCCCTGTAGGCGTCCCACCGATGGTCGTTATGGGCAGAATCCGAATCGAGTGCAACATTATTATCAACTGCAAGTCATTTTAAAGCCCTCGCCCTTGAATATCCAAGAGCTGTATCTAGACTCATTGCGCGCTTTGGGCATCGATCCACTTATACACGATATTCGTTTTGTGGAAGACAATTGGGCTTCCCCTACCTTAGGTGCTTGGGGTTTGGGTTGGGAAGTCTGGCAAGATGGGATGGAAGTGAGTCAATTTACTTATTTTCAACAGACGGGCGGCTTAGATTGCAAACCCGTTACCGGCGAATTAACCTATGGTTTAGAACGTTTAGCCATGTATTTACAAGGCGTGAATAGTATTTTTGATATCCTGTGGCATGAAGGGCCTTCAGGCCCCATCTATTATGGTGATATCTTTTTGCAAAACGAAGAAGAAATGTCCCATTACAATTTCGAGTGCGCTGATGTAGATGCATTATTCAAGCAATTTGAGTATTATGAAACAGAAGGGCAGCGCTTGTTGGAAATGGCTTTAGTATTACCAGCGTATGAAATGGCCATTAAGGCCTCGCATGTATTTAATCTATTAGATGCGCGCCATGCCATTTCAGTTACGGAACGACAGGGTTATATTTTACGGTTGCGTACTTTAACGGTTGGGGTGGCAAAACGCTATTATGAAATACGAGAAGAACAAGGGTTTCCTTTATTAAAAGGATCGTGATATGTCAGATTATGATGATTTTCTACTAGAAATTGGCTGTGAAGAATTACCTCCGCGTGCGCAAGCCGTGTTGATTAACGCATTAGCCAATGGATTTGAAAGTGGGCTAGCAGAGTGCGGTTTAGCGCATGGTGCCATCCATGCTTATGTTACGCCACGTCGTCTTGCTGTATGGATTGAACAATTACAAAAACAAACCCCCAAACAAAAAGTAGAACGCAAAGGGCCTTTATTAAGCTTGGCGATAGATGCGCAAGGCAAGCCTACGCCCGCAGGCTTAGGCTTTGCTAAATCTTGCGGTGTGGAATTTGCAAGTTTAGAGCGACTCGCGAGCGACAAAGGGGAGTGTTTATATTATACTAGCGAAAAACCCGGGCAAATGACAGCGGAATTATTACCCGCATTGTGTGACAAAATCATCGCCGCATTACCTATTCCAAAGCCTATGCGTTGGGGCGATTCAGATATCAGTTTTGCAAGACCGGTGCATTGGATCGTTTTATTATTTGGTAAAGAAGTTATCCCCGCTAAAATATTAGGACAAAAAAGCAATCGCCTGACTTACGGCCATCGTTTTCACCACCCACAAGCGATTGCGTTAGATGAGCCTAAACAGTATGAAGAAACCTTGCAAAAAGCCTATGTCATAGCCGATGCTAAAAAACGACAAAAGAAGATCGTGCAGGGCTTAAATGAGGTTGTGGCGTCGGTTAAAGGGGAAGTAAGCATCCATGAAGAACTCTTAAACGAGGTTACGGCGATCGTAGAATGGCCAGTGGTATTTTTAGGTCAATTCGATAAACATTTTTTGCATGTGCCGCACGAAGCCTTGATTTTAGCGATGCAACAACATCAAAAAGCATTCTACGTGCAGGATAAAGAAAAGAAATTGTTACCTTATTTTGTGGGGGTCAGCAACATACAAAGCGGTGATCCTCTTGAAGTGGTCCGTGGCAATGAACGAGTGGTGAATGCGCGTCTAGCCGATGCCAAATTCTTTTTCGATAGCGATCGCAAACACAGTCTTGCTTTTATGGCCAAAAGACTAAACGAAATTATTTTTTACGCGCGCTTGGGTACTTTAGAAGATAAGACGAAACGTATTGCGGTTTTGGCGCAAGCGATTGCTAAAGATTTAAATTTAAATGAAGAAAATGCTTACAGAGCAGGGGAATTGTGTAAAGCCGATTTAGTATCGGACATGGTGGGTGAGTTTCCTGAATTGCAAGGCATTATGGGGAGCTATTATGCTGCGCATAGTCATGAAGCATCGGAGGTAGCAAAAGCGATAGCGGAGCATTATCAGCCGCGTTTTGCGCAAGATGAGTTACCGCAATCGCCTTTAGGCGCCGTCGTTGCGATAGCGGATAAATTGGATACATTAGTCGGTATTTTTGCTGTGGGAGAAATTCCTAAGGGCGATAAAGATCCCTATGCGTTGCGGCGTTTAGCCTTAGGTGTTTTGAAAATTATCATTGATAGACAATGGCCTTTGGATTTAGGGCAGTTGTTGCAGAAAGCCAGCGAACTGTATGGCGATAAGGCTAAAGCGGGTGTAATGCAGTCCGTATTTGATTTTATGATGGAACGTTTTAAATATCATTATATAGAACAGGGGATTGCCGCTGAAATATTTATGGCGGTATTGGCTAAACGTCCCTTGCAGCCCTACGATTTTGCGCTGCGTTTACGTGCAGTGCAGGCTTTTTGTGAATTGCCACAAAGCCAAGCGCTAGCGGCAGCGAATAAGCGGGTAAGTCGTATTTTAGAAAAAGAAGCTTCAGCTTTAGAAGGACAAAAAGTACATGAACCGCTTTTATTGGAACCGGCTGAAAAAGCCTTGTGGCAGTCTTTAGTGGCTAAAAAGCAAGAAGTATTGCCTTTATACCAAGAACAAAAATACGAACAAGCTTTATTGAAATTAGCCTCGTTGCAACCGATTATTGACAGCTTTTTTGAAAGCACTATGGTCATGGCCGAAGATAAAGCCCTGCGCAATAACCGCTTGGCCTTGCTGGTAGAATTACGCGAGCTGTTTTCGGCAGTCGCTGACTTGTCGTGTTTGTAGTGTAGATATATTGGACTTGCACGGTATCGTCATTGCGAGTCAGTGAGCGTAGCGAACAGGCGCGGCAATCCAAGGTAAAAGTCTCTGCTTTATACAATCCTGCGTTGTTTATTATCTCTACTGTAAAACAAGTTTCTTTTTATTACCCAATATTTTCCTGGATTGCTTCGCAAGCTCGCAATGACGAGCTTCAATGAGGGTGAAGCCACAATCACGACGCTGTAACGACGGTTTTGCTGATAGTGATGTCTTTATCTCTATCTACCTGAATTCCGGGTTCGCGTATTAATCTATCCAGCAAGGGCCGTAGGCGAAAAAGAATCACCGCCACTAGCACGCTGATAAGGCCTAAGTATATAAAAACACGGCCATAAGTGTAGTTAGTTGCTATGGGCGATAAATCGCCCGTGGTAGAATAGGTAGCCCATTTGGAAACGATACCCGTAATAGCGCCGCTCATACCCGTCACCATCATCCACGTGCCCATCATCACGCCACGTAGGCGTGCGGGAGCCAATTGCCCCACCATAGCATATCCTATAGGGCCTAAGAATAACTCTCCAGTACCTTGTAGAGCATAACCCGCCGTAATCCAGGCTGCGGGGACGTAACCATTTTCATTGGCAAACGCAATGCCTAGGGGGATAACCAAGAGTCCTGCACCCATAAGGAATAAGGCAGCAGAAAATTGTTGTGTCAGCGTCACTTTATACCCCTTCCGGCGTAGCCATTGAAACAGAGCGGCTAAGGGTGGCGCACCCAGCATGATCATAAAAGGATTGATATTAAAAAACCACTGGGGTGGAATAGTAAAATTAAAAATCTGACGATCCACATTGCGCTCTAGGAACAAAGCCAAGCCGTTAGGCACTAATAAGGCGATAGTCCAAAAGGTAATGGCAGCAAGGCAGAATATTAAATAAGCATGCATTTTTTGCCTACTGATGATGTCCTTTTCGGAGAAAGATAAGACGAGTAAAATGGCAAAAACAGCCAGTGTGCTATAAATGACTAAGTTTTGGCTGGCTGCGGGATGTTCTACCAAGCGATATAAGACACAAAACAGGGCTACGATGAGGGTTAAACCAAAACAAACACGCGGTATTTTATTGGTGGATATTTGGTAAGCCGTTTGAATATCTTTCAGTGCAGACCAGTTGCAGGCAACCAGAACGATGGCGATGAGGTTGCCTAAACCGCTTAGTAAAAAAAGATCGCGATAATTGCTGTGTAATTGGAAATAACCAGCGATAATATTAGCCATAAAAAATCCCAAATTCATACTACTGTAGTTCCATAGAAAAGCGGTTTCACGTCGTTTATCATCGGGTTGAAACAGCTGAGTAACCATGCAGTTAAGACAAGTGACATTTAAACCTGCGCCAGTTAAGAAAAAAGCAATACCACTGTAAAATCCATGTAAGGTAGGGGTGGTGATCAGATAACAACCTATGGCAATGGAAAGCATGCTGATAATAAATAATGATCTATAGCTTAAAAAGCGCCCTCCTACATAGCCCCCTAAAAGGTGCAAGCCATAGTTGAAAGCTAAAAACATGGCAATGAGACTGGTGGTAAAATGGTCGTCCAAATGCAAACCTTGTGAGCAATATATCGCTAAAGTAGAGTAAATAGTGGCAAAGCTGATTAAGGAAAATAATTGAACAAAGATTAAAGCGGTAGTTCCAGAGGGCATTTTTTGACCAGATTTAGCGGCTAAAGTCGTCATATAGAGTTAATCCCATGTTATTGAGCTAATTTCGCATTAAATAACAAACCGGTCATAATTGCAAGCCATTTTTATGATTAGAAACAGTGGGGAGGGCTACGAGCGTTGCTTTTGTGTGGTATAATATACCCCTTGCAGCGGATGCTTTGCTGCGAATTTTAAATAAATAATGAGGTCCTAGATGAGTGAAGATGCTGCCTATAATTCCGCCAATATTAAGGTTTTAAAGGGCTTAGATGCGGTACGTAAACGGCCGGGGATGTACATCGGCGACACGGATGATGGCACCGGTTTGCATCACTTGGTCTTTGAGGTAGTCGATAACTCTATCGATGAAGCTTTGGCGGGCTATTGTACCCGGGTGGATGTGATTATTCATGCCGATAACTCGGTGACGGTGCGTGATAATGGTCGCGGTATACCGGTGGATATACACCCAGAAGAAGGGCGTTCAGCCGCTGAGGTCATTATGACCATACTGCATGCGGGTGGTAAGTTCGATAATTCCTCCTACAAAGTGTCAGGTGGTTTACATGGCGTCGGTGTATCGGTGGTGAACGCCTTATCTGAAACGCTAGAATTAACGGTGCGTATGAATGGCCAGGTCTACGAACAACTCTATAAATTGGGTGAGCCCCAAGCGCCTATCAAGGCAACTGGAACTACCAGCGAGAGGGGTACAGAAATTCGCTTTAAGCCCAGTGCTACCATATTCACCCAATTAGAATTCCACTACGATATTCTAGCCAAGCGTCTGCGTGAATTGTCTTTCTTAAATCAAGGCGTGCAAATAGAATTGTTGGATGAGCGTGATGGCAAGAAAGATTCTTTCCACTATGAAGGTGGCATTAAGGCTTTTGTCGAATATTTAAATCGCAAGAAAACGGGGATCCATCCTACGGTATTTTATTTTTCAGAGGATGTTAAAGGAACTATCGTTGAATTGGCTATGCAATGGAACGATTCTTATCAGGAAACTATTTTCTGCTTCACCAATAATATTCCTCAACGCGACGGTGGTACGCACTTAGCTGGTTTTCGCGGCGCTTTAACCCGAACCTTAAATAACTATATAGAAAAAGAAGGTTTAGCCAAGAAGTTTAAAATCGCCACGACGGGGGATGATGCACGCGAAGGCTTAACGGCAGTTTTATCGGTTAAAGTGCCTGACCCTAAATTTTCTTCACAAACCAAAGATAAGCTCGTGTCTTCTGAAGTGAGAGCGGTAGTAGAAGGTACGGTAGCGGAGCATTTTAATAATTTTCTATTGGAAAAACCGCAAGAAGCCAAAGCCATAATTGCTAAGATGATAGAAGCTGCACGTGCGCGCGAAGCGGCACGCAAAGCACGCGAAATGACGCGTCGTAAAAGTGCGTTGGATGTAGCAGGATTACCCGGCAAACTGGCCGATTGCCAAGAGCGTGATCCCGCTTTATGTGAATTATTTATAGTTGAGGGAGATTCTGCTGGCGGTTCCGCCAAACAAGGGCGATCCCGTAAGACGCAAGCGATATTGCCTCTACGCGGTAAAATTTTAAATGTAGAAAAAGCGCGGTTTGACAAAATGTTATCCTCGCAAGAAGTAGGCGTGTTGATAACCGCTTTGGGTTGCGGTATAGGCGCACAGGAATTTACTGCCGATAAATTGCGTTACCATAAAATTATCATCATGACCGACGCGGATGTCGATGGCGCGCATATACGCACCTTACTATTAACTTTCTTCTATAGGCAAATGCGAGAACTCGTCGAGCGTGGCCATATTTATATTGCTCAACCGCCATTGTATAAAATCAAACGCGGCAAACAAGAGCAATATATCAAAGACGATACGGATTATACGGCTTATTTGTGTCAGCAAGCGTTGGAGGGGACCTCTTTGTATGTGGACACCAATACTCCCCCTGTTAGTGGCGTGCCCTTAGAAAAATTAGTGCTACGCTATAAAACAGCAGTAGAAAGATTACAAGGATTAAAACGATTATATCCTTTACCAGTATTGATGCAATTATTATATATGCACGCTTTATTGGTGTCGGAATTGAGCGTGCAACAGAACGTAGCCGCTTGGTGTGAAGAATTAACTGAGCGCCTAAAAAGTTTGGATCACAATGGTATACATCACAGCGTCGAATGTTCCGGACCCTTCGAAGGGGGGATGTATTTACCTACCATAAAAATTCATATCCATGGACAATTAGAATCGGTACGATTAAACAAAGATTTCTTCGTGCGCAGTGAATACCAAGAATGCGTCACTTTGGCAGCAGAATTACGAGATCTACTAACCGAACGCAGTTATTTTAGCCGCGGTGATCGCAAAAAAACCATCGTGGATTTTGGCGAAGCCATTGATTGGCTGCTGGAAGATGCGAAAAAAGGCCAAACTTTGCAACGTTATAAAGGTTTGGGGGAAATGAATCCGGAGCAATTGTGGGATACTACTATGGATCCAGAGCATCGCCGCTTATTACAAGTCAAAATTGAAGATGCCATTGCTGCGGATGAAATGTTTACGGTATTAATGGGTGATGAAGTAGAGCCTAGGCGTGAATTTATAGAAGAAAACGCCTTGTTGGCAGGGAATATAGACGTGTAGGGGAAAAAGCATGGCCATTCGAGTATTAGTCAACGGGGCCCTAGGCCACATGGGGCAAGAAGTAGTACGTGCGTTACAAGCAAATGCTAAATTTGACGTAGTGGGTACTTGTGGTCGTAGCGATGATTTGTCTGCGGCTATTCAACACAGTCAAGCGGATGTGGTGGTTGATTTTACCAATGCCCATGTTGTATTTGACAATAGCAAAAAAATCTTAGCGGCGGGCGCTAGACCTGTGATCGGAACCTCCGGGTTACTGCCTCCACAAATTGAAGAATTAAAAAATATGGCGAAAGCACAAAATTTAGGGGGTATTATTGCGCCGAACTGTTCACTGGGCGCTATTTTAATGATGAAATATGCCACACAATGGATAAAATATTTTCCAGAAGCTGAAATCGTTGAGCTGCATCACAATGAAAAATTAGATGCTCCCTCGGGTACTGCACTGCGTACGGCACAAATCATGTCGGCCTTACGTGAGAAACAACCCGCATCTCGTCCAGAACGAGTATTGGCTGCAGGGGCCCGCGGTGCGGATGTAGACGGTATACACGTACACTCGGTTCGTTTACCTGGCTTAGTGGCACATCAAGAAATTATATTTGGGGGTGCGGATGAAACCCTTACGGTTCGCCACGATTCGCTCAACAGACGCTGCTTTATGCCCGGGGTATTATTGGCCTGTGAAAAGGCGATGGGGCTAAAAGAATTGGTATATGGCTTGGAAAATATTATAGATTAGGGAATAGGATGGATAAAAAAACATTCGCGGCACTGTGTACTACCATTTTTCTATGGGGTTCTGCTTTTGTGGCCATCCGTATTGCTACGGCGCATTATTCCCCTGGAGGAATAGCGCTATTACGAATATTCATTGGCGCAGTGGTTTTATTGCCTATCACCGCGCGCCATTTATTTAAGAAAGTTGATTTTCGGTGGATGGATATTCCACACATTATTGTTTTAGCCACCATCGGACTTAGCTTATATCACTTCTTTTTAAATTACGGTGAACGCAGTGTATCTGCAGGCGTGGCAAGTTTTATAGTTGGGCAAGCGCCTATTATTTCTGCAGTATTGGCATTGTGGTTTTATAAAGAACGCGTGCCATTTTGGGGTTGTGTGGGTTTGGGGGTAAGTGTAGCGGGGGTTTCATTAATAGCATTGGCGGGTAGTACAGAGGTGGCCTTTACCATAGGTTTATTGGCAGTGCTCGGGAGCGCGGTTTGTTCGAGCATCTACAATATATCCATTAGGCCTTTGTTATTACGCTATCATCCTATGGCTCTATCCACGTATTTAATGTGGGCTGGTACCTTGTGGCTATTACAATATTCATCTGATTTAGTACATGACTTGCATACTGCGCCCCTTAAAGATACCTTGGCTGTGATTTACCTAGGCTTATTCCCCACCGCCATTGCTTATCTGACCTGGAATTATGCTTTAACCCGTTTGCCTACCTTTCGCGCTATCTGCTGGATGTTTATGATGCCCTTGGTCTCTTGTGTACTGAGCTGGTTGGTATTAAGCGAAGCACCCGATCTGCTAACCTTCTTTGGGGGTGTCATTGCCATGGGAGGGGCTATTTTGGTGACACTGAGCAAACACAAAGCCCAAGTTATTGAAAAAAAAGAAATAGAAGTATTGGAACAACCTTAATTTTGAGCATCGGCAAAACATTATCTGTCCTAGGGGCGTCTTGTGGTTGCCTATTGAGCGCAGGCACGGGGACATTCCTATTTGCTTTTATTCTAGATTTTTGGTACCCTTATTGCTAATTTTTTATTAAAAGAGAGAAATTATTATGCAAGCAGAATTACATCCTACCTATAAAGAAGTTGAAGTAAAGTGCAGTTGCGGTTACGTGACGCAAATTCGTTCAACTATGCCCAACGATACTTTAGCAATAGAAGTCTGCTCTCAATGTCACCCATTTTACACTGGCAAACAAAAAATTGTGGATACGGCAGGTGGCCGTGTCGACAAGTTCAAACGACGCTTTAGAAAAGAAACGAGCGACAGCAAAGCAGCTGATGGTAAAACAGAGGCTTAGCTCTCCTATTATCAGTATTAAGGCAGTAAGTTTCACTTGAGCTTTGTCATTCTCGCGCAGCGGGGATGCAGTAAGAAAGCGTAAAAACTTGGTTTAATCCTGGATCCCTGCGCGAGAAGGGTAACGTCGTGGTTCATGGGAGCTTCCAGTGCTCATTTAGTAATACCTGAAAAAGAGGTGCAATTATGGAAAAGATGGAAGCAATAATAGATAATTCAATGATTCAACAACGAAGCCGTCCTTGGGTATGGTTCTTCCCCATTCTAGTTTGTTCCTTAGGCGCTGCTTTTTATGCGTATGAATACCTGCTGCGCATTACCCCTAATGTTATCTATGCCGATTTACTGCGTTATTTCGGTATTTCGGCCACAGGCTATGGCTTTATCAATGCTTTCTATTACTATGCTTACACGCCTATGCAATTGCCAGTAGGGATGCTGATGGACCGTTATGGCCCACGCCGATTATTAACCTTGGCTTGTTTGGCCTGTGCTTTAGGAACATATATTTTTGCCAGTACCACTCGCTGGGAAGTGGCGTTATTTGCGCGTTTTCTCGTTGGCTTTGGCTCTGCTTTTGCTTTTGTAGGCGTGCTAAAGTTAGCCACAATTTGGTTACCATCCAATAAGTTTGGTTTGGTTGCCGGTATGGCTTCTTCTTTTGGTACTTTGGTAGGCGCATTTTTGGGTGAGTTGGTATTAGAGCATTTGGTGAATATACTGCATTGGCGGCCAACATTATTTATATCCGCATTTGCTGGTGTGATTTTAGCAGTCACTATGGTTCTAGTTATACGCGATAAACCTAAAGACAGTTCACGTAATTACAGTAGCGACGCTTTAGAACAACAACCAAAGACTATGGCCGAAGTGATTAAACACTCTCTAGTGTTGCTGAAAAATAAATTTATTTGGTTGAATGGCCTCATCGGTTGTTTATTATATCTGCCAGCTTCTGGTTTTGCTGAAAATTGGGAAAAACCTTATTTAATGGTGGCACACGGTTTTACTAGCCAGCAAGCAGCGAATGCAGTGTCTGCAGTATTCTTAGGCTTTACCTTGGGTGGGATTCTTTTTGGCTATGTTTCAGATAAGATCTGTAGACGTAAAATGCCCATGGTGATAGGGGGTATTTTAGCCGCCATTTTAATTTCCATTGTTCTTTATGTACCGGGTTTACCCACTACACTCATCTTTATTCTGCTATTTTTATTTGGTGTTGCTTATGGCGCAGAAGTATTGGTATTTCCTATAGGTCGCGAATTAAGCTCCAAGAAAGTTTCGGCGACCGCGGTGGCAGTGACCAATATGTTGGTTATGGTCAGTGGATCCTTACTCACACCGCTCGTGGGTATTATTCTTGATCACCTATGGAACGGCAATATTCTCAATAATGAACGCATCTATACAGCATCTAATTTTACCGTTGCCTTGACCATGCTACCCATAGCGTGTATCGTCGGCGCATTTTTAGCGGCATTTTTGCGCGAGACTTATGGTAAGCCTTTAGAGGAATAATATTGTGGCCCGTGATGGTGAATTAAGCGCGCGGAATTAGTTCATATGCTGAGGCTTCTACAGAATAACGGAATTCCCTCGTAGGGGTAACCACAGGGGGTTCCTCCGATAGAGCCTGCCGTTATCTTCTTCCCTAATCTATCCGCCGTATTAGCGCTATTTCATCATCTCCAAAATTTTGCAATAGCGTCGCAAGCGCAACCCCATCGGGCAGTATCAATTGCGGGGCTATTTCATATAAAGGAACCAAGACAAAGAGTCGTTCTTTCAATCCTGGATGCGGTAAAATAAAATCTTTTTCTTGGTTTTGTATATTATCATAAAGTAATATATCTATATCAATACAACGTGGTCCCCACGGTTCTATCCTCACCCGGCCTTGTGTTTTTTCTAACGCTAAACAAACAGATAATAATTCACGGGCAGAATACTCGGTGCTGATATGCATGCTGGCATTAATGTAATCATTTTGTGGAGGGCCCATGGCGGGTGTTTGATATAGACTGGATACAGCGTAGACAGTGATGTGCGGATCTTCTTCTAGGGCGGCAATCGCACTTAAGATCTGCTTTTGGGGATCGTTTAAATTACTGCCTAGCGCTAAAAAAACAGAACTCATCCTTATACTTACTCTTTAGGAACCGGTTTTTTCGCTGGCTTACGCTTAGAGGGATAGCGGCGTTTTTTATTGCGCGTAGACTTGGGCAATGTATTAATCAACTCTTGGCGCTTTTCATCGTCGGCTTGTTGCCAGTGGGTCCACCAGTCCGCGATCGGTTTGAGGGGGGCTTCGCCTTCAGCACGTAAGCATAAAAAATCATAAGCGGCGCGAAAACGAGGTTGCTGAGATAGATGATGAATTTGCTGTTGGCGTCTGCCTATAAGCTGAAACTGTAGCAGCCAAATGTCTATTACGGTTTGTGTAATGATTTGTGTAAAGGCCAGATGTTGTTTGGCTTGCCGCAGGATCTTACCGGCAGTGTGCTCCAGTTGGGTGAAAGCACTGTGATTAGCTGTGTCTTTTTTGTTGAGGTTTTCTTGTTCCAGGGTAATTTGCAACGGATACCATAAGAACACAGACACTAAGAAAGCTGGGTTCAAGGGCTTATCTTGTGCCACACGGGCATCGGTATTTTGCAAGGCGCGCAAGATAAATTTATCCGCAAGGATGTGTAGAGTAGGGTGACGTAGCGCTTCTTCTGTAAGTGGATAGAGATGTTGTAGCACATCATGATGACGCAAAGCGGCAAAGGTATTCACGGCATTACCGCTATTAAACAACTTATGCGTTTCGTCTAATAAGCGCGCTGGCGCAATGGCGGCTAGTAACATATGTGTTTTAGCAATAGCTTTGGCTGTGTTTTCTTCTAAAGACATACCGAGTTTTGCAGTGAAACGAATGGCGCGCAAAATACGCACGGGATCTTCTCGGTAACGTGATTCAGCATCGCCAATGATACGGATGATACCTTGCTGTAAGTCTTTTATACCATTGGTATGATCAATAATAATATTATTTTTTGCATCATAATACAGTGCGTTTAAAGTGAAATCGCGCCGCCACACGTCATCTTTTAAGGTCCCATACACATTGTCTCTTTTTAATAAGCCATTCTGTCCTTTCACTTGATGATGATGGTTTTTTTTGCCTTGTTTGCGGAAAGTGGCGACTTCAATAATTTCGTGTTTAAAATAAACGTGTGCTAAACGAAATCTTTTGCCTATTAACCTGCAGTTGCGAAATAAGCGATAGATTTCTTCTGGTTTGGCATTGGTGGCCACGTCAAAATCTTTGGGTTCTCGTCCTAAGAGTAAATCGCGTACACTGCCTCCCACCAAATACACTTCAAAGCCTGCGTTGGCTAAGGTGTCCAGCACACCTAAACAATTGCGGCTGATCAGTGAGCGGGATAAGTGGTGCTCGGGGGCAGGAATAAGCGTAGGGGCACTATTCGGTGCCCCGCCTTTTTTTAAAAAATTTTTAATAAAAGAAAGCATAAATTATTGTCCAATTAATGTTCATATGGCGTATTTTTTTAATATTTTATCGGATATTTACTGCGCAGGCAGCATAACACTTAAAAATGATGCATTACAAGCGTAAGTTAGGGCCTGTAGCCATTGGCTTTATTTATTTTTCGTTTCGATAAACCCAATGGCTACAGGCGCTACGGTAATCCTAACAGTTTTAACTCAGAGATGATACACTTGCACTTAGATGTAAAACTGCTATGCACAGTATATAATGGTAAGGTAGGAGAGCACAGCCCTAGAGGTGTCTATATGAAAGTGTCTATTAACGATATATCTGAGGTTCTATTGGCACATTCCGTCGATAGCCCGTTTTATTTAAATCTTAAGAATGGTGAAGTGCTAGAGCAGAGCAGTATAACTCCTGGCCAGACAGAAGCCTATGCGCCACTGCCTTTGCTTGCCGAAGCGCGAACGATCGGTGTGTGTTGGGAGTATACCGAAGAAATTGATGAAATAGAAATACGCCATGAATTACAAGCTATTTTAAGACATGTCGATGAAGAATATGAATTTTCGGAATTTACCGAAGCACTCTATTATCATGGCCTGGAAGAAGATTGGGAAACCTACAAAGAAGAACGTTTACTTCATATTTTAGCTGATTGGTGTGAGCATAAAGGTATAGACTATAACGATTAGATTGTATTCTTTTATCTAATTTAGGCTGATTATTTATTTTTACCTAATGAGGGAAGGGTCATGATTAAAACAACGGGTTACGCCGCGCACCATGCAGGCGCTAAATTAGCCCCTTTTGAATTTGAGCATCGTGAGCTGGGTGCGCACGATATTTTAATTGAAATTTTATATTGTGGTGTGTGTCATAGCGATGTGCATCAAACCCGAGGCGAATGGGGTGCCAACATTTTTCCCATGGTGCCTGGACATGAAATTGTAGGCTCTGTGAGTCGTGTAGGAGCAGCGGTCACTCGTTATAAAGTAGGCGATTTCGTGGGCGTGGGCTGCATGGTCGATTCTTGTCGCGAATGTGTGAGTTGCCATGAAAATTTAGAGCAATTCTGTGAGGAAGGTTTTACAGCAACATACAATAGTCTTGAGCGAGAGCAGGGCATACCGACACGTGGGGGTTACGCCAATTATATTGTGGTTAGAGACGAATTTGTATTGCGCATAGCGTCGAATGTTGATTTGGCCCGTACCGCGCCTTTACTCTGTGCCGGTATTACCACGTATTCTCCCATGCGGCAATGGAATGTAGGGGTAGGCCAAAAAGTGGCGGTGATTGGTTTAGGGGGCTTGGGGCATATGGCGGTAAAATTGGCAGCTGCTTTTGGAGCAGAGGTAACGCTATTTACTCGTTCAAGCGCTAAACAAGAAGATGCCTTACGCTTGGGTGCAAGTAAAGTGGTGGTTTCAACCGATGAAGCTGCTATGGCAGCAGTACAAAATCAATTTGATTTTATTTTAGATACCGTATCAGCGCCACATGATTTGAATGCGCATCTACGAACTTTAAAGCGCGATGGGGTGATGGTGATGGTAGGGATGTCACCAGATAGTATGCCTGTTTCTCCAGAAAATTTGGTCATGGGGCGACGTATTTTAGCAGGTTCGTTGATCGGTGGTATTGCCGAGACACAAGAAATGTTAGATTTTTGTGGGAAGCATAAAATTACGAGCGATATTGAGTTGATCAATATTCAAGACATTAATCACGCCTATGAACGCATGGATAAAGCCGATGTTAAGTATCGTTTTGTGATTAATATGGGTTCACTCCAAACAGACAAACCTTAATGCTGAGAAAACCATCTTGTCAAAAGTGAAAGCGACTTATCGCTGCCAAAGTTGTGGCGCCCAATTTCATCAATGGGCTGGGCAATGTCTAGAATGCGGCTCGTGGAATAACATCGTGGAAGAGGTGGTTAAAGCCGCTACACGCGGTGGCAGTCAGTATGCTGGCCAAAATAGTTCGGTGGTATTGTTAAAAGATATCGCTTTAGATAGCATTGCCCGTTTGTCTCTAGATCAAGGCGAGTTGGATCGGGTATTAGGCGGTGGTTTGGTGCCCGGTTCAGTGGTGCTGATTGGTGGCGATCCCGGCATAGGAAAGTCGACTTTATTATTACAAGCCATGGCTATGCTACCGCCCAGTGATGTGCCTTTGTATGTTACGGGCGAAGAATCTTTACAACAAGTTACCTTACGCGCACGCCGCTTAGAACTGCAATTGGATCACCTCAAATTGTTAGCGCATACCCACGTAGAAACTATATTACAGATTGCCGCTGCGGATAAGCCTAAGGTAATGGTGATCGATTCTATACAAACGATGTACACCGATACTTTGCAATCCGCTGCGGGCGGTGTAGGGCAAGTGCGTGAAAGTGCGGCGCAATTGGTGCGTTTTGCTAAAGAAAGTGGTACTTCTTTATTCTTAGCGGGTCATGTTACTAAAGAAGGCGCGTTGGCCGGACCGCGGGTATTAGAGCATATGGTCGATACGGTATTGTATTTTGAAAATGAACACGACAGCCGTTATCGTATGATACGTGCCAGCAAAAATCGCTTTGGCACCGTGAATGAATTGGGTCTTTTTGCCATGACCGAAAAGGGCTTGCGTGGCGTGCATAATCCTTCGGCTTTATTTTTATCGGGATTCAGAGCGGATGTGCCGGGTAGTGTGGTGATGGCCACATGGGAAGGGACACGGCCTATGCTGGTGGAGGTGCAGGCCTTGGTAGACGATAGTCCTTTGGTCAACCCCAGGCGCGTTACTTTAGGCTTAGACGGTAATCGCTTAAATATGTTATTGGCGGTATTGCATAAGCAGGGTGCGGTGGCTTGCTATAATCAGGATGTATTTGTTAATTTAGTCGGCGGTATCAAAATCACAGAAACAGCTGCAGATATAGCCATTTTGTTGGCTGTAGTTTCTAGCTTAAAAGAAAAGCCCTTGCCGCATGATTTAATTGTTTTTGGCGAAGTGGGTTTGTCCGGTGAAATTCGTCCGGTACAATATGGTCAAGAACGTTTGAAAGAAGCGTCAAAACTAGGTTTTAAACGTGCGATTGTGCCTAAAGCGAATCAACCAAAACAAGCAGTAGACATAGAAGTATTGCCCGTGTCGCATTTGCGAGAAGTGTTAGAGTACGTTTAACAACACATACACCGCCCCATTGCCGCCATCCTCACTGCGCGCAGAGCAAAATGCCAACACGGCATCTAAGTGACGCAAGTGTTCATTCACTGCATTTTTCAGTATAGGAGCATTTGGGCTACTGCGGTTGCCCTTGCCATGAATGATCAACACGACGGGAATTTTTCTTTTTTGCGATTGGTAAATAAAATCATTAAGACGGGCTATTGCTGCGCTTTCAGTTAAGCCGTGCAAATCTAATAGCGGTGGTTTCGGAAATACGCCTTGTTGTAACTGTTGCATTTTTTTATCGCTTACCGTTGCTTTACAAAATAATAAAGTACTGTCCGCATTGACCAGAGGCGCAGTGCCTGCGCTGGGGGCGGTGCGGCTGGCTTGATAACGTCTATATGCTAGACTTTGTGGGTCTTCTGATTGGGTGGTTTCTCTGATTTTCTTTTTTTTCGCTAAGGGTTTACTTGCTGCCATTGCTTCGGCAAATGCGCGTTTGTCTTCATCCGATAAGGTGGTTTTTTTTGTCATGACTAATAACCCGTGTTACTATTCAGACTATTATATACATTGGGGAATATCATGCAAATCAAAGGAACTATTGCTGTGGTTACCGGCGGGGCGTCGGGCATGGGAGCCGCTACGGCGCGCTTTTTGGCAGAAAGAGGCGCTAAAGTGGCATTGCTGGATGTAAATGAAAGCCAATTAATTGCCTTGGCCAGAGAAATCGCGGGTTTGGCGATAGTGTGTGATGTGACGCGTGCAGAGAGTGCAGAAGCTGCTTTTGAACAAATAAGCTCCAAACTAGGATGCCCTAGCATTTTAGTCAATTGTGCCGGTATTTGTCCGGCATCCCGGGTAGTTGGAAAGGAAGGAGCTATGCCTTTAGATGCTTTTAGCCGTGTGATAGAGGTTAATCTGATAGGCAGCTTTAATATCTTACGCTTAGCGGCCTCTGCAATGAGTTTGCGCGAATCTGCGTTAAATGAGAGTGGCGAACGGGGTGTTATCATCAATACAGCTTCTGTAGCCGCTTATGAGGGGCAGATTGGCCAGGCGGCTTATAGCGCCTCCAAGGGCGGTATTGTGAGTATGACTTTGCCCTTGGCACGAGAATTAGCCCGTTTTGGTATACGCGTGATGACCATAGCCCCAGGTCTAGTGCAAACCCCTATGCTGGCGGGTATGCCGCAAGAGGTGCAAGACAGTTTAGCTGCACAAGTGCCTTTTCCGAAGCGTTTGGCGCGGCCGGAAGAGTTTGCGCAATTAGTTGGCCATATTATCGACAACGAAATGTTGAATGGTGAGGTGATACGTTTAGATGGTGCTATACGCATGCAAGCTAAATAATGTGCAAGAATTACCCTCTTATTACAAAAGCTTCAAATGTGGAGGAAAACGGCTGTAAACAGCTTGACATCTACTTTCAGTAGGTTAAAATACGCAGCACGCAAAGCGGGAATAGCTCAGCTGGTAGAGCACAACCTTGCCAAGGTTGGGGTCGCGAGTTCGAATCTCGTTTCCCGCTCCAAAGATTTTCTGTAGGTGGCTTATGGCTGGGTGGCAGAGTGGTTATGCGGCGGCCTGCAAAGCCGTTTACGTCGGTTCGATTCCGGCCCTAGCCTCCAATGGTATAAGCGGAAGCAAACTCTAAGAAGCAAATGCGAAAGATGTATACTCACAGCAGTTGATTTTTAGGCGAGGCGCCGAGTCCTCGAGCAGCAGGAGTGTAGTACTCTACATGACTGATGCGAGATGGGCGAAGGCAACAAAGCCTAAGAAGCAAATGCGAAGAGTATTGAAAGCCCGGGTGGCGAAATAGGTAGACGCAAGGGACTTAAAATCCCTCGGGAATAAACCTCCCGTGCCGGTTCGACTCCGGCCCCGGGCACCAAAGCAAAGCGTTATTTCAACTTGCGGTGTGAAACAATTTGGAATACTCTCAATCCATAAGCAAATTAACAATTAACCGAATCAGTCTTTCTTTTTGGCTGGGGAGCCTTTCTTGCTGCGAGCAATGGCCAATGCCGATAAGCCATTTTCGTTGAGTTTAAGCAGCAGTACGTTCCAAAAGAGAACATACTGATTATAAGTGTTTGGTGAATATTATTTTTTGGCTTGGCGTGAATTATTGAGTTTCTGGGACTTAATTCCGCGGGAATAACCTTACGCATCGGTTGGTTTAACCCCGGTCTAGGCACTAATCGAATAAAGAATGCATTTTATAAAGAGAATTTCAGTACTGGCAAAGAAGCACCTAGCCGTATTGTCGATGGGCGACTACCTATTTTTTTTGCGCCCATTTTTTGGTAGAAACCTTCTGCATAGGGATTGCTTATAATTATGAAGTCTTTCATCCTACAGGACTTAGCTTTATCACAACAAACTTCCCACATTTTTTGCCCATAGCCAAAACCGATTAAATCCTTTCTAATTAAAAAATAATCTAGCTGATTTTCCTGGTCGCTATTTTTAATAAAGCTAAAAAAACCGAAAAAATCCTTCTTATCATAATGCGCTAAATAAATACCATGTTTTGTAAGATACTCTTCATCTATGTGGAGTAAATCCATAATTTTGTGTAATTCTTCTTGTGTGTAACTCCAGTAAGAAAAAGAGTGAAGCATCATTTCATTTATATGAGCAATGTCTTGAGAATCTGCTTGTTTTATGATCACATCCTGTGGCTTCAATTGCTACCTCTTAAGACGATGTGTTTGGGTTAACCTATGCCTGCATTACTGTCGCTGGGAATTTTCAACCGCTGGACAATTGTCCCTGCTTCTCCCTCACGGGTTTGTAATTGGCATATCAGAAGAAATGAATAGTTACTTGTAGTTTGGCTCCCCGAACAGGACTCGAACCTGTGACCCAGTGATTAACAGTCACTTGCTCTACCGACTGAGCTATCGGGGAACAACAAGGCGCTATCGTAGTGGATTTGTGGCTAAATAGCAAGGGGT
>JAJNBM010000064.1 GCA_021156165.1 Gammaproteobacteria bacterium
GAACACCCGCAAAAGTAAGTTCAGAGGCATGAAAAACGAGTGATTTTTCACCATTCGTTTTTGAAGAAAATGTATACTGAATGCTATTGCTTGCTTTATTAAAGTTAATGACGAATGTTGTCTCAGCTAGAACAACAGGCCCCCACTGTCGACTGTATTCTAGATCACTTAAATGGGGGGACATAAAGAAATAACGTAAGAAAATGGGATTTTTTTGAGATAGATGACTTAATTTTATATACGCAGTGTCTTCGCCCCTAAGTGAACGTGTATTAGGATGAATACCAACGCCTGCAACAAAATAGTTATAATGCCTACGTCCATGATAATTGGGTGTTCGAATATTGTGCATAGAATCAGACGCCACTGTTCTAGTCGAAGCACTCTTTAATGGCGTATCCGTTCTATTGAGTTCCCCGAGATGAGGCGATGCTGTCTGCAAAATGATATGTTCTGGAATTAAATCTAAGATTTGTTTTTCGGGCGCAGATAATGGCCCCATAGCAAGCAACCGCTTACGTAATGCTCGCAAATTTTTAGCAGAACGATCTAAGCTAGGATCTTGACTTGTAAAATGTTTTGTCTCAGCAGTATAGGCATTAAATCGACTTCTATTATGCAGAATAAATGCGGCTTTTTTAGCATCTAAAGACATAGATCACTCCTATTTTTATATTATTTTTTATACACACTATGGATTGCTCAATATATAAACAGAACCTTCGCTTTATATATTACAGCCATATTCAAAAAATACCGAATACCAGAAGCGGCGTATTATACGCTATAAATCAGAAAAACTATCTAACCCCTTTTTAATCCGTTAAAGCATAATGTATAATTGAATATCATCTACAATAGGAGCAAATGTATGAAGACAGAAAATACCGAATTAGAAAAGTTTTTTATATGCCGCCTAATACAAGTTTTACACTTCAGAGGCGAATCTTATTGTAAAAGACATGAGTAGTTACGGGATATGAAAGTTCCCAGGCTTAACCCTTTAGTCCTAGGCCAAACAAGCTATCCAAGTAATTTAATCCAAGGGCCTTTGGCGGGGATTAGTTGCGCTCCTTTTAGAGTTCTGACTGCTCGCTACAGTCAGCCTGCTTTTTCTTGCACAGAGATGATTTCTTGTAAAACGCTGCTTCATCAATCTTTGTCGGCGCAAAAACGCTTAGTGATGAAAGACAGTGAGGAAGGGCCTCTTTGTTTTCAATTGGCGGGATCAGATCCTAGTGAATTAGCGTTGGCCACTAAAATTGTTAGTGATTTAGGCGCTGATTTAATTAATTTAAATTGCGGTTGCCCAGTTAAAAAAATTCGTCGCAAAGGGGGCGGCTCCAGCCTTCTGCTGGAGCCCTTAAAATTATATCAAATGATTCACGCAATGAAACAAAGCACTAAACTGCCGGTGTCCATTAAAATTCGCGTCGAACATAAGAATGAGCTTTTCCATGAGGATTTATTGAAAGTATTGAAGGATTCTGGGCTAGATTTTTTGGTAGTGCTGGCCGACATTGGACTGAGCATTATGACATCCCTTGCCGTTACGACAGTATAGCGTTTTTCGCTCAGAATTTAAAAATACCCGTGATTGGCAATGGCGATGTGGCTTGCCTTGATTCTTTGGAAAAGATGTGGGCTACAGGTTGCGCTGCAGTGATGATAGCAAGAGCCGGTGTGGGCCAACCCTGGTTAATTAAAAGACTAACTGCACAAGTAAATCAGAAAGTATTTATAACGCCCAGTTTGCAGGAGATAGGCACTGTTTTTATCGCGCATGTATTAAGGTTAAAAGATCTTGTTGAAGATGAACGATCCGCTATTTTACAGGCGCGTAAATTTGCGAAATATTACGCACGGCCTTTGGCTACAAGAGCTGAATTTTCTATGGCAATCAATGAGTGCGAGAGTTTAAGAAATTTAGAAAAACTTACTTTCCATTATTTTAAGGATTCCGGCTAAAAAGTAGCGCTTAGCTGTTTGTTGAAGCATCGCCATGCCTAGAAATTACGAATGCAGTGATTTTTGATGATTCTCTTTCATCATAACGGCAGCTATAAAGGCAATAACAGCACTAAAATGGTAAAATGATCATCAAGAAAGAGGCTGTCAAAATTAACGTTAGAAAATAGAGATATGAAATGCCACGCATTAGTAAGCAATTTCGTAAAAACTTGCATAAACCGTGAGAAAAAGATAAAAATTACTAATGCGTTTGCATTGTCGCCTAGGGAAATTTTAGCACAGCATAGTACGATAAATCGGAAAAAGAGGTAATGCTCATATTAAGCAATCGTTCACCTCTATCCTTGGACGGCAGTTCGTGGTAAAGTAAAATAGCAATTTTAGTTGTTTTTTCTAGTTTTTATTACCGTGAGTCAAAATTGCATATCGCTGCGTACGAGGTGTATTATGGTTCTGGATCCACTCATTTTATCGCGCTTACAATTTGCCTGGGTTATTAGCTTACATATTTTGCTCCCCGCGTTCACCGTCGGCCTTGCTTCTTATATTGCCCTGCTTGAAGGTATCTACTTCGCAACTAAACGTGAAATCTATTTTCGCATTTCCGCATTTTGGACAAAAATTTTTGCAGTCTCTTTTGGTATGGGCGTGGTGTCAGGTGTCGTTATGCCATTTCAGTTTGGAACGAATTGGAGTCGTTATGCTGATGTAACCGCTAATGTACTCTCACCCTTATTTGCGTACGAAGGCCTCACGGCATTTTTTCTGGAAGCAGCATTCTTAGGCGTATTGTTATTTGGTCGTAATTTAGTACCACGCTGGGCTCATTTTATGTCGGCGTTAATGGTGGCATTCGGTACGCTGCTTTCCTCATTTTGGATTTTGTCTGCGAATAGTTGGATGCAAACGCCAGCAGGCTATAAAATAATGGATGGGCGTTTCTTTCCGGAGAATTGGTTACATATTATTTTCAACCCCTCATTTCCGTATCGGCTAGCGCACACTGTGGTAGGATTTTATATTACTGCCGCGTTGGCGGTAATTTCTGTTGCTGCGTATCTACTGCGAAAAAATAGATTTTCTGAAGAAAGCCAAGTGATGCTCTCCATGACATTTTGGCTCTTAACCATACTGGTACCGCTTCAAGTGATATTAGGGGATATGCATGGACTGAACACTCTTAAGTATCAACCCGCAAAGCTCGCGGCAATTGAAGCACACTGGAATCCTGAAGCACGCGCGCCATTAATACTATTTGCTATCCCAGATGCTAAAAACGAAATGAACCACGATGTCATTGAAGTGCCGCTATTGGGTAGCATTATCCTCACGCATAATGTCAACGGCATTGTTCCTGGATTGAAGCAATGGCCAGCCGATCAACGTGCGCCTACAGCTATACCCTTCTTTTCGTTTCGGCTGATGGTAGGTATTGGCCTTATTATGACAACATTGATTGCGATGAGTTTGTACTTGCGCTTGCGCCACCGCTTACTAAATACCCTCTGGTTTTTGCGTATCTGCCAATTTTCAGGGCCCTTAGGTTTTCTTGCGATACTCGCAGGTTGGATTACAACTGAAGTAGGCCGCCAGCCTTGGACAGTATACGGACTGTTACGAACCGCTGATGCCGTTACCCCATCTCTCACAGGGATGAACGTTGTTTTTTCTCTGGCCAGTTACATGTTGGTTTACCTCATTATTTTTCCTACCGGTGTTTTTTTAATGGCACGAATAGTTCGAAAAGGCCCTAGTGAAGCAACATCAACCACTGCGCCTATTGAAGGGGGACAGCACCGCAGCCCCATTGATACCTTACCGGAGCAAACATCATGATAATCGATTTCGTTCCTTTATGGACTTTACTGCTAGGCGCTGCTGTTTTTTTCTATGTCTTGTTAGATGGCTTTGATCTAGGCGTGGGCATGCTATATGGCCTAGCACCCAATAGCGCCACACGTAATCTCATTATGAATTCGATCGCCCCCGTTTGGGATGGTAACGAAACTTGGCTAGTATTTGGGGGCTTGGGCTTGCTTGCAGCATTTCCTTTGGCATTTTCAATCATTATTCCTGCCGTCTATTTCCCTATCTTAATCATGTTATTGGCACTTATTTTTCGTGGCGTCGCCTTTGAATTTCGTAATAGAGAGGCTACACAGGTTACTGTATGGGATCGCGCCTTTTGTTTTGGATCATTGGTTGCCACCTTTGCACAAGGAATCGTGTTGGGCGCTTATATCCAGGGTTTTAAAGTAGCCGGGCGCCACTTTATTGGCAGCTCTTTCGATTGCTTTACCTGGTTTTCACTTTTTACTGGTTTGGCTTTAGTATTTGGCTATGCTCTGCTCGGTGCCGGTTGGCTCATCCTCAAAACAGAAGGCGAGCTCCAGAAGGCTGCTCGCCGTCAAGGCCGATGGTGTCTTATTGCAGTTATTATTGCCATCGGCGTAGTGAGCTTTTGGACCCCCCTTAGTCATCACAACATTGCCCATCGCTGGTTTTCTTGGCCTAATATTGCTTATCTTTCACCTGTACCTATAGTCACGGCAGTTATTGCATTTTTTGAATGGCGTGCATTAAGCAATCAATCCGAAATTGCACCGTTTGCAGGCGCAATAGGGTTATTTCTCCTTTCTTATTTTGGTATTGCCATCAGCCTTTTTCCCACGATCGTCCCATACAGCTTCACTCTGTGGCAAGCAGCATCTGCATCCGATACCCAAACGTTTTTACTCGTTGGTACGATGTTTCTACTACCGGTTATCCTAATGTACACTGCTTGGTCATACTGGGTATTTCGTGGCAAGGTTCGCGCAGATGTGGGTTATCACTGAGATAGATGCATTACATCATTCCCTTCTTACTCGAAAGTTCCGTTGACTCGCGCCTTGTTGGAAGAAAACCACATATTGGGTGTATGCCGCTACGTAGCCTTTATATTAATCCCGCTATATCGAATGCACAATACAGCCAGTAAAGCTGAAATGACGGTAATACACGCAAGAGGCAAAGTCGTGCCTACAAAAAGGATCCTGCCATTAAGCTGCCTCTCGTGCCTGAACCACTCATCATACTGGACAGAACGGCCATACGCGCGCCCATAGGATTGGATGCTTCAATCGCTAAACGTTGCAGAGGAGCAAAAGAAACCGCATTCCCCAAAGCAAAAATCATCAACGTTAAAATAAAGTAAAATAAGACATGGGGAAACAGCAAAGAAAAAATCAAGCCTAGTATGGCTCCGCCTAAACTAGTACAGACAGCGATGGTGACGAGTTTCTTGACACTGGGTTTTTGTAATCCTGTTTTCACGCAATGCATGGCTATCATCAAGCTACTTATTTGTTGACATTTTAAGGCTTCTTTTGAGAAGGGATCCAATTTATAAAAATGAGGCCATGCCTGTGCATATTTCTTTTGATCTAATAGAATATGCGCTAAATTTAGCCTAACCTTGTGATAATTTACCTCTATGCTAATACTTTTTCAAACACCAGAATAGATTCATCCCTATTTTCAAGCTGTTTTAGCATAAACCCTTTATTAAATCAAGCTGCCGCTAAGGCAGGATCACATGCGATGGCAAGTTCGTATTGCTGTAGTGCTTCTATATAATTTTTCTCAGTAGCAAATTGGTTGCCTATTTCCTTATCTCTTAACGCACTGCTGAACATGAGCATACTCCTTTTGTGCTCTATTTTTTGACAGTTTACCTTAATTTCTTAAATTAAAGAAAATTCAGCCTCCCTATTTTCTATCTGACAAAGTATATCTTAGCTTGCCTAAAAATTAAATAACTTTATAGAAGCGTCTAATGAGTAAGCACAAAAGCCCCTACGAAGAGTTCTCTTAATATGTTACACATTATAGATGATTATGATAAAATGTGCGTATGAAAAGGAATGCCCAAATTTAGAAAATAAGGATAAGAAATGCTAGTCAAGATTACCCCACACACACATGAGTTCGTAAAAAAAGGAATTGCGCTTGATGAAAAAGGAAAATATTATCAAGCAAGTGGCTATTTTCAAAGAGCGGCAAATAAAGGTAATCC
>JAJNBM010000065.1 GCA_021156165.1 Gammaproteobacteria bacterium
ATAAAAGCTCGTGCTTTTGGGTTTGTCAGGAGTGACTTCAAGCATATAATTTTCATCTACTTCTGCTACTGCATCTGTAGTGCTGATAAAGTAAGTGCGATTCCGGCCATCTTCTCTTAATAAGGGTTTACGTTTATGGTGTAAATCAACTAATGCTGTGTGAATAGCGCCTATTTCTGGGCGATGTTCATGCGGGATGGTTGTACAAGTGTAGGGGTGTTGACAAGATAAGGTAATGAATTGGACTAACTCCTCATCGAGTTTGACTTCAGTATCCTTATCATCCGGCCACTTTATGCCATTTAAAATCTGCTGATATTGCTGATTTTCTTTTGTTAACTGTGTTAAATTTAATATTTCATGAGTCTTACTGTCATGAATAACCAATACCTGTATTTCCTCTAGGTCTCCGGCACGATATAGATAAAAGCCTTTTGTTTTGTCATTAAAACTAGGTGCGTCCTTTTGGCACATCAAATAGTGAACGGCTTTCTGTTTTAAAACAATATAACGTGTTACAAGGGGGGAATTCGCAGACATAACTTACCTCTTTATAAATTCAATTTAATTATATATCCGTGTGGAAGAGATCTTATCCTTAAGAGTTCCTTACCTTCAGCTATGGTTTTTTAGTTATCGTTGCGGCCGCGATCCTAACATATAATGATGGGCTAGGGAAGTGGTTTCTAAATAGAATTTATAATAATTTCAAACATTTATAAAAAAAGACGTCAAGGAATTGTTTCATTGCCAGAAGAAAAAAATACCCTCTTGTATTTAGGCCCAGGAGTCTGTAGAATGGGCCTCTTTCATTATTATGGGCTTTTTTAGGCCATAATGGTAAGAAGTCCTTGCCTTAAAGCACGGTGCTTTAAGGCTGTAAGCCCCACAATGGGGTATGCAACCATAAGGGGAAGCTTTTATGCGACATTATGAAATTGTTTTTTTAGTCAATCCTAACCAGAGCGAGCAAGTTCCGGGGATGATCGAACGTTATCGTGGCGTGATTACGCGTGACGGTGGTGTGGTACATCGTTTGGAAGATTGGGGCCGCCGTCAATTAGCGTATCAAATCAATAAAGTGCACAAGGCGCACTATGTATTAATGAACATAGAATGTACAGAAGCAGCTTTAGAAGAATTAACCCATACGTTCCGTTTTAATGATGCCATTTTGCGTAACTTAGTGATACGTAAAGATAAAGCCATCACGGAACCTTCCATCATGATGGGGGGCGAATCCCATGCTCCTGCAGCATCCATACCTGAATTAAACGAAAGCGAATAGGAGACTAAACATGAGAAGAATTCAAAAATCTGCTGTCAGCGCTATTGATTACAAAGAGTTGCACGTGCTACGCCGCTATATTACCGAAACAGGCAAAATAGTGCCTAGCCGTATTACCGGTGCTTCCGCTAAATTTCAACGCAAATTAGCGTTGGCAATTAAGCGCGCGCGCTTTTTGGCACTAATGCCTTATACCGATCAACAAGAATAACAGGGGTGCACAATGGAAATCATTCTGCTTGAAAAAGTACATAAATTAGGTAATCTGGGCGATAAGGTTAAGGTGCGTAGAGGTTACGGCCGCAATTTCTTAGTGCCTTATGGTAAAGCGGTTAGAGCAACCGATAAAGCTTTAGCCGATTTCGAACAAAGGCGCGCTGAGTTTGAAGCTGCTGCGGCAAAAGCATTGGCTGAGGCAGAAACACGTTCTAAATCTTTAGCGGATTTAGTGGTGACCATCGCTGCTCGCGCCAGTGAAGGCAAATTGTATGGCTCTTTGACTGAGCGTGATATTGCTCGCGCCATTTCAGATGCCGGTGTGGCGGTTAAGAAACAAGAAGTCCATCTAGCCGATGGCGCTATCCGCGCTGTAGGTCAATACGATATTCCTCTGCATTTACATGTAGATGTAACGGCAGCTGTGAAAGTTGTGGTGGTGGAAGAAAAATAGTCATTGACGTTGTCATCCTCGGTCTCGGTCGAGGATGACAATCTTGCTGTATATAAAATTGAGTAAAAACACAAAACCTGAACCAAAATTGGATTTTGGCCTTATATCACAACATCCACAAAGAAGCGCGCATGATCGGTGTCGCTACCATAATATTCACTAATTGTAAGCCTAACCACACGGGAATAGGGCTTAAGTCAAAACCCCCAATAGGTGGAATAAACCTGCGTACTAAATTCAGCATCGGTGCGGTTAAGCTGTATAACACATCGCTCAATGCATTAGGCGAGGGATTAACCCAACTCAATACCGCTTGTGCAATGATGGCAAGGCTGTACAATTGCAAAGTAAATTGTAACCATTGGCCGCAAGAAAAAATAAATATATTCAGTAAGGGCAGCGGTTCGCCCAGTTTAATCCAACCGAAAATAAATACTTTTGCCATGACGAGCAGTAAACAGATCAAGAATGCAGCGCTGTCAAAGCCTTTCCAAACGCGTAAGAAAACATGGCGTAAAGGTTGTATCACGGGGTTAGTGATTTTACCGACCCATTGCGTGATGGTATTGCGAGAAGGAAACCCTGATAATTGTAAACAAAAACGCAATAGAAATACAGAGATGCACAGCGTGAAGATAGCTTGACATAAAAATAATAAAGCCGCTTGTAATACAGACATAATCGCTCCTATAGAGTATCGTAGTGGGAAGACAATACTTTTGCTTGCTGATGAGCGCTCTGCATCGCGCGCGCAAATAAAGCTTTTAAATTGCCTTGTTCTAAAACTTCCAATGCTTTTTCAGTAGTCCCACCGGGAGAGGTGACTTGTTTACGCAGTTCAGCAAGGGAATGCGCTGTTTCTAAAGCCACACGGCTAGCTCCTAAAACGGTTTGAATGCTAAAGGTTTTGGCAAGGCTTTCTTCTAGACCTAGAGACTCTGCTGCTTCTTGCATTGCTTGCATTACCAAGAAAATATAAGCAGGGCCGCTACCGGATAAGGCGGTGATAGCATCTAATGTGCTTTCTTTATCACACCAATGTACTATACCCACCGCACGAAACAAGGATTCTGCCCATTCACGATCAGCATGTTTGGCATTCGCATTCGCGTATAAACCGGTAGCGCCACAGCCTATCAACGCTGGCGTGTTGGGCATGCTGCGTATCATAGCCAATGCATCCGTTTGTAAAAAACGAGCGATGGTGGCTAATTGGATGCCAGCGGCAACAGAAATAATGCAGGGCTTATGCTGTAGGTGATCTTTTAAGTCCTGGCAAACAGCCGCAACGGCATTAGGTTTAATAGCGAACACAATAATGGCGGCATCTTTAACGGCTAAAGCAAGATCGGCTTCGTGGCGTATGTTCAATTCAATGGCCAATGCCTGTGATTTTTCAGTATTTACGTCGTGTGCTGTGATGCAGTTTCCGGGGTAGTGTGCTTTGACCAAACCGCGTATGAGGGCTGTGGCCATGTTGCCCGTGCCGATAAAAGTGATACTTTTATGTTGCATTATATTCGTTCTCCAAAAATAGCGGTGCCTACGCGTACAATGGTAGCGCCTTCAGCAATAGCGGCTTCTAAGTCCTGCGACATGCCCATAGACAAAGTATCTACCAATAATCCTGTATGCCGCAAGTCTAGCAGAAGATGCGCCAATTGCCTAAAAGGCAAGCGCTGTTTTTCAAAATCTGTATTGGGCTCGGGGAGGGTCATTAAACCACGCAAACGCAGTTTGGGTAAAGTCATGATCAATCCAGCCAACTTTAACACTTTGTCGGGTAAAACCCCTGCTTTAGTGGCACTTTGGTCCAACTTGACCTGTATACAAACATTCAATGGCGCGGCATCAGCAGGCCTGGCATTGTTTAAGCACTGTGCAATGGCGGCGCTACTGAGAGAATGCACCCAGGCGAAATGTTCGGCAATGGCGACGCATTTATTACTTTGTATAGTGCCTATAAAGTGCCATTCCAATGTAACCTGTTTTTCCACCTGAGATGGATTGTGTATAGCGAGGGGGGCATAATTACGCAAAGCTTGTATTTTTGCAATGCCTTCTTGTACATAGTTTTCTCCAAAAGCATACAAGCCTGCATCCACGGCCATTTTTATTTTTTCAATAGATTGCTTTTTGCTAACAGCCACTAGCGTGATAGGCTGTGCTAGCCTTTTAAATTTTTTCTGCGCAGCTGCAATGCGTTTTTGCACACTATGCAAATTTTTTGTTATGTTACTCATGATATACTCCTCGCATTTGGTTTTAGGGCCTTCGCCCTCTCGCACCAGACAGGTATATTTAAACCCTTGGTGCGCTAGAACTCGGCGCCTATCCTAAAAACCAACTACTGTGAGTATATCACTCTCTATTTAGGAGTTACAGTAAATGAATGTAAGAGAATTATTAGCACTTAGTATTGAGCATAATGCATCCGATCTACATTTATCTTCGGGCTTAGCGCCATTGCTACGCGTAGATGGTGAATTAAAACGTCTAGACCATCCCCAATTAACGGCATTGGAACTAAATCAATTACTATATGATATCATGAATGAAGACCAATGTAAATCTTTTGCCAAAAAATGGGAAATAGATTTTTCCCTTGCGATAGCAGAACTGGCACGTTTTAGGGTAAATGTATTTCATCAAGAACGTGGCCCTGCGGCGGTATTTCGTGTTATTCCAGCGACTGTCCTTTCGTTGCAACAATTGAATTTGCCTACAGTGATTAGTACCTTGGTGAATAAATCCAGCGGATTGATTTTAGTGACAGGGCCTACTGGTTCAGGAAAAACAACCACTTTAGCCGCCATTATCGATCACATTAATGAACATCGGTATGATCATATTTTAACAATTGAAGATCCCATTGAATTTGTGCATCACAGTAAAAAATCTTTAATTAATCAACGTGAGGTAGGTAGAGATACAGTGGGCTTTAACGAAGCGCTGCGTTCTGCCTTACGTGAAGATCCAGATATTATTCTTGTAGGAGAATTGCGGGATTTGGAAACGATGCGCTTGGCCATGACGGCGGCTGAAACTGGACATTTAGTGTTAGCAACTCTACACACTCATTCAGCAACTCAAGCGGTTAATCGTATTATTGATGTTTTTCCTGCTGCAGAAAAAGCGATGGTGCGCACGATGTTATCGGAATCTTTAAACGCGGTAATAGCACAAAGTTTATTAAAAAAAGAAGGAGGCGGACGCGTGGCGGCATTCGAAATTATGGTGTGTAATACGGCGTTAAAACATATGATCCGCGAAGACAAAACTGCACAGATGGTGTCGGTGTTGCAAACTGGGCGCGAGGAAGGAATGTTCACTTTAGATCAATATTTAACTGAATTGGTGCAAAACCAAGTAATAGCGGTGGAAACCGCGTACAGCTATGCGATGGATAAGAGTAAATTTGTGTGATCCTGCCTATGCTCGGTTAAATCCAGAGCTGAGTTTTATAATTCGGTGTTGGCTGGGTCCTGGCAACGGTGATGCCCCGTCGTGCTCGTGACGGCTTAGCGCCGGGGAGACCTTCACCGTACCATCCAGCCATAACCATTGCGTTTTGTATTAGGTTTGTCACAGGTATCTGTATTTACAGCGAGTTTGCCACAAACGCGCCATAGTTTTGGAGATTGAGGGGCTGAGGAATAGAAAGAGAATAAATTCTGACCAATGCGTTCAGAAAAGGGGCCATAAAGAGGCGCAAAAGAGAAGCAAAGCAAAAACATGAGAAAAATCTTAAAAAAAGAAGAGAAAAGGTGTTGACAAAGTAGAGAAAAGGAGTAGAATGCACATCCTCGACGCCGGTAAGGTGAATCTTTAAAAAATAGAAGCTAAGCAAATTGTGTGGGCGCTCTGAAATAAAGTCAGGCAAATGTTCGAAAGAATTGAGGCGAAAGTCTCGAATAGATT
>JAJNBM010000066.1 GCA_021156165.1 Gammaproteobacteria bacterium
GCCTTCCCCATGAGATAAAATGGAAATAGGTACTTCGCCTACGCCAAATAAATACAGCATATTAAATTGACCGGGTTGGAAGACGTAATCTGATTGTGGATTATCGGTAAATTGTAGGGTCAAAGTAAAAATATCGCTGGACTCCTCGCTGCGTGCGACTATTTTTGTATTGACAGGGGTGTCTATAACGCTCATGAGTTTTTCTCTTTTTTATCCGCAACCACATTAGAATCCCCAGAAATAGCCGCCATTTCTTCTGTTAAATCTATTCCCACTGGGCACCAAGTGACACAACGACCGCACCCTACACAACCACTGGTATCGAATTGATCCCACCAAGTTCCTAGTTTATGCGTTAACCATTGTTTATAGCGTTTTTCAGTGGTATCACGCACGACTTGACCATGTATAGCACTATGCCCCTGGGTAAAACACGAATCCCATTCGCGTGCATGCACACTGCCATTGCCGTCTACGGTAGGGCGTTCTGTTTGATGATGACAAAAACAAGTGGGGCAAACAGAGGTACAATTGCCGCAGGACAAACAACGTTCAGCTACTTCCTGCCAACGGGGATGATCCAAATTATTCATCAAGATATCGCGTAAGGCACGGCTATTATCCATGGGCATGCGTTTGGTTTGCATGCTGGCAGCGTCAATACTCCGTTGTGCTGCCGCCGCTATTTTTGCAGCTTCAGCTTCGTTCCATTGTAGGTTATCCAGGAGATCACGACCTTTATCGCTGCCTACTTCAACCACAAAGCCATTTTCAATTTCAGTTAAAGCCAAATCGTAACCCGAAGTAGCCTTGGGGCCTGTCTTAGTCGATACACAAAAACAATTGCCTCCGGAATAACTGCAATTCACGGCAATCACGAATAAATGTTCTCGATGCCAGCGATATTGTTGATCGACATATTGTCCTTGCAACAAAGTTTTGTCTTGCACCGCCATTCCCGCTAAATCGCAAGCACGAGCGCCTATTAATGCGATGGGTTTATGTTCAGGTAGGGTTTCTTTAAAAGTGAATGCACCGCTTGCGTCACGCTCTACGCGCCATAGGGATTCCTTAGGCTTAAACAGCAAGGGTTTGATTGCCTGCGGGCCGTTTGCCCAGGCGAAAGCTTCATTGAGTTCAGTTTTTTGTAACCGATAATGCCCAGGTTTTTGCGCATCGCGCATGCCCCAAGGCAATTGCTTAACATCGTTTAAGTCGTCAAAAACAATAGCGCCCTCTTGTACTTGAGGGCCTAGGCAACGATAGCCTAAAGCGTTTAGGGCGTGGATGAGATCATTGAATTGTTCGTAGGCTAGGAAGTAGGGCATAAATCGTCTCTCAAATTAGCATAAAACGTACCGTAACTCTTTCTTTGCTGAGTTCGTCATTGCGAGCCAGTGAGCGCAGCGAACAGGCGCGGCAATCCAGTGGTTAAAATCCTGAGCTTATCACTACTATATTACTTTCTATAGTTCAATATTTTCCTGGATTGCTTCGTCGCTTCGCTTCTCGCAATGACGGAAATGCATCTACCGTACCAATATAGTCCTATTTTTTTATTACATGGGTTACAGTAATAGCTTCAAAATACCACAATTAACATATCCGTGGCAATTGATCTCCCGCCAGCCAATCGACTATACGTTTGCCGCCAAAACTCGTTTTCATTTGCACGAAACAATGGCTATCAGGGATCGCCTCACCAATAATAGCGGCATCACATCCTTGTGGATGCGATTTCATTACCGTCAATAAATTATCCGCATCTGCTGCCGCACACACTGCGACTAATTTACCTTCATTGGCTACATACAATGGGTCGATGCCTAATAATTCACAGGCACCGCATACGGCATCGCGTATAGGCAATGCATCTTCATCTATTATAAAACCTAAACCATATTGATTGGCCCACTCATTTAACACCCCAGCCACACCACCACGCGTAGGATCACGCAAGCAATGCAGGTTCGGTACGGCTTGTAGCATGTGTGCCGTTAAGCGGTGTAAAGGCGCGCTGTCGGAAAGAATCTCGGTATTAAATTGTAGGTTTTGTCGTTTGGACATTACAGCAATACCGTGATCGCCTATAAAGCCGCTGACGATCACTTTATCGCCAGGGTTAATTTGATGTGTGAGTTGTACCTTTGCAGGCACTACACCGATACCCGTAGTGGTAATGAATATGCCATCGCCTTTGCCTCGTTCAACGACCTTGGTATCGCCAGTAATAATGGCTACATTAGCCTCTCTGGCTGCTTTTGCCATAGACACTACTACTTTTTGTAAATCGCTTAAGGCAAAGCCTTCTTCTAAAATAAATGCTGCGGATAAATACAAGGGTGTCGCACCGCCCATGGCGATGTCATTAACAGTGCCATGTACCGCTAAGCTGCCTATATCGCCGCCGGGGAAAAATAGCGGAGAGACAACGTGACTGTCGGTGGTTATTACTAAGCGAGCATTATCTACGACAAAAGAAGCTTGATCACGGCGTTGTGCTAACCAGTCATTGTCAAAGGCTGTTAAAAACAATTGTTCTATCAGTTGATGCATGGCTTTACCGCCCGCACCGTGGTTCATTTCGACCATACCGTGTTTAAAATTAATTTTAATCATCGTTTAATCTTCCATAAGCATAATGAGCCGCACAAGCGCCTTCCGAGGAGACCATACATGACCCTAATGGATTTTCAGGCGTACAAGCAACCGCGAACAATTTGCAATCTCGCGGTTTTTTTGCCCCCCGCAGAATAGCGGGACATTCACAGGCTTTATGTTCTTTCCCTTCGGCAATGGTCATCGGGAAACGAAGTTCGGCATCAAAATCGGCAAATTCTGGTTTTATCTTCATGGCGCTGTGAGGGATATAACCCAAGCCACGCCATTCGAAACGGTCGCGCAATGCTAAGGTTTCGGCTATAAATTGCTGCGATTTAATATTGCCGGTAGGTGATACTGCGCGGGTATATTGATTTTCAATGCCGTAGCGTTGGTCGTTGATCATAACAATTAACATTTCTATAGATTGCATCACATCTAAAGGTTCAAATCCCGCAATGACGACGGGCTTGTGATATTCCTCCGCCACTGTTTTATAAGCATCGCTGCCTATGATGATGCTCACATGAGAAGGGCCTATAAACCCATCTAAATGAACGCCAGAATTCACATCCTTTTTTTCTGCTTCTAATAAGGCTTGCATGGCAACAGGCGTTAACACGTGATTGCAAAAAACGGTGAAATTTTTCAATTGCTCTTTTTGCGCTTGCAATAAGGCAACAGCGGTAGGCGGTGTAGTGGTTTCAAAGCCAACGGCAAAAAAGATTACTTCTTGAGTTGGGTTGAGCCTGGCTATCGCCAGAGCATCGTCTATGGAATAAACCATGCGCACATCGGCACCCTTTGCCTTAGCCTTCAATAAACTTTGTTGATCACTGCCGGGAACACGCAACATGTCGCCATAACTGCATAGAATCACTTGAGGTAACTGTGCTAAGGCAATGGCATAATCGATGCGTGCAATCGGTAATATGCACACGGGGCAGCCTGGCCCATGAATGAGTTCTATATTATTAGGCAACAAGGAGGGAATGCCATAACGATGAATGGCATGCGTATGACCACCACAAAATTCCATGATGGCATAATGGCGATTGGGATCCACCGTGCGTTTTATCTTCTCTGCGATCTTTTGCGCCATTTTACCATCGCGAAATTCACTGATATATTTCATAATTCGGACATCTCTTTAAAAAGAGCTAATGTTTTTTGCGCTTCCGTTTCGTCTAATTTGGTTAACGCATAACCTACGTGCAGAATGACATAATCACCTATTTTTACATCCTCTACTAGCGCTAATGAAATTTCTTTCTCAATGCCGCCTATATTGACTACAGCAAGAGGATGTTCTTTTAATTGCGTTATTTGCACTGGCATGGCTAGACACATAGATGCGGTTTCCTATCAAGATGTAAATGAGCGCGTAGGGGCAGGTCCCCTGTGCCTGCCCTAGACGGGCAACCACAGGGGGTCGCCCCTACGTTCTTTTCTTCAGATGCGATCGATACATTCAATCAGCAACGCTACAGAAAAAATTTTAAAAAAGCTTTTATTTTCTATTTTTCTTTGTTATGATGCACTTATGCGTGGCGATTCAATTCCGCGCATACAGAGTGCAACCCTGAGTCTACGCTGTAAAGGAAAAACTCAAAGTTGCGCAGTTGTTTAAGCGCCCCTCTGGCATGGCTCTAATCACGCCAAAGAGGCTAACTTGAACCTTATATCACTAAGGAAACAAGCTAATGAAAATTATACCACATCGCCGCTGCCCATCGCAGCGGCATCTTGCCCACCATAAACCGGGCCAAAATGTAAACAATTCGCCGCACTTAGCGCATTTTTTGACTAAAAAGAAGCCCTTTTTGGTCTTAAAAAGTGTTAACTGCCGGATTGTGGCGTCTGTAGAGGTCTTCGCTCCTTAGTTTAGCGTAGAGGCAGGCCCAGGTGCCTGCCCTAGTTGGTTGAGCAACCCCAGGGGGTTGCCCCTACGCATTTATCTAAAAAGAGATACTAAACCAAGGAGAAAACTTAAGGTGGGCTTTTGTAGACGCGCATATTGCGTTCCTTATGGTGGGCGTGGCCCGCCGGAAATGGTTTGCATATACCAATTACTCATGTAGCGATGATAATTTGTAGCGGCGACTCGTGTTGTCCTCTAATCAACGCGCATGATTATAAATTTACGCGCAATCGTTATAAATGCGATTACGACAATATATGGGAAAAAGGAGCAATGAATGTTGATTTTAACACGGCGTGTAGGTGAGAGCATCGTGATAGGCGATGACATTATTATTCGGGTATTGGATACAGGTGGCAACGTGAAGCTCGGTATCGAAGCGCCTAGAGAGGTCGATGTATATAGAGAAGAGATATACGAAAAGATCCAAGCGGAATGGTTTGGATCGGACGAGTAACATCACAGCGTGCAATGACGGCGTTTGTGTGCCGTCATTGCCGCACTGAGTTATGCGATTGCGCGCTTTAATTATTTCATAAGCCTGTAGTTTATATGGAAAACCAGTTACTCGATTGTTTGCAATAACGACCTACGTGTACCTAAATTATCGCGCACTTCACAGGTTCAACTATTTTTGTAATTGAATCTGCTCATCTTCTTTAGGTTTATCTGCATTAGATGCCTCATGGCTATTGGTTGATTCTTTATCGATTGAAGACGAGCTTGAACTGAACACTGAATATAAGTTTGAACTGAGAGCCCCGGCGGTTTGTGCCAGTGTAGCTGTAGTGCCGCCATACTGTTGCAATAAATGCGCTATGGCCCCCTCTTTATCGGCTACCATATCTAAAGGAGTTTTACAATATTGCACATTTGCATCCGCGCCCTTTTCGAGCAATAACCGCACCATGGGTTCATCTTGCTTCTGTACAGCCAAATGTAGAAGAGCTAAGCCATCGCTATCTTTCGCATTTACATCCGCGCCCTTGTCTAGCAATAACTGCGCTAGGGGTACATCTTTGTTGTGTACAGCGCAAAACAGAGGAGTATTGCCCTCTTTATCTTTCGCATTTACATCCGCGCCCTTGTCTAGCAATAACTGCGCTCGGGATACATCTTTTTTGTTTACAGCGTAAAACAGAGGAGTTTTGCCCTCTTTATCTTTCGCATTTACATCCGCGCCTTTGTCTAGCAATAATTGCGCCGTGGGGTTGTCTCCCTCGTCCCATCGAGCCCAACAATGTAGAGGGGTTAAGCCCTCTTTAT
>JAJNBM010000067.1 GCA_021156165.1 Gammaproteobacteria bacterium
ATAAACCGATGTGAAAATAAAAATATCGGTACCATCAGCTATATTGAAGTCTTAGTGGGCTTATAAAGAGAATGATACCGTGTTAGCGCAGGTTAAAGGCTTTTTACACTCTTTTAATGCCATTATGGTCAGCACAGCAATTGCTGAGTGACCATAAGCGCCCGCCAAAACTATAAATTAAAAGTTCCGGATGCAGTTATTCTTGCTACGGCACACTCTTTAGAGGCTCTGCTGGTCACACGTAATAGCAAAGATTTTTCACCTGACAACCCTATGGCACGTGTTCCTTATTAAGAGGCGGTGTTAACTTCTGATATGTCACTAGATCTGCGGTATCTACTTAAGCGCCTGCCAAAATCACTTGAATTTGTGCGGCTAAGGTTTCTGCGTGCATTTTAGTATCCGCTGCATCTTTGCCTTCTACCATAACCCGTATTAAAGGCTCGGTGCCTGAAGCGCGCAATAACACGCGTCCTTGACCTGCCAATTGTTGTTCCACGGCCGCAACGGCTGCTTTGATAGCAGCCGAACTTAAATCCGGTTTGCCGCCTGCATGGCGCACGTTGATCATCACTTGTGGATATTTGTACATCCCATTTTTTAGTTCGGACAAAGGCTTTCTAGCCTTCACCATCGCTTGTAATACCAGCAATGCCGATACGATGCCATCACCGGTGCTGCCGTATTGCAAATGCAATATATGGCCTGAAGATTCTCCACCTAAAAACCAATTGCGCTCTTGCAAAGCTTCTAAGACATAACGATCGCCTACATTGGCGCGATAAAAAGGCACTTGTTTTTCTGCTAATGCTTCCACTAAGCCTAAATTACTCATTAAAGTGCCGACTACACCAGGGAGTTCGTTATGCTCCGCGAGTTGATGTGCGGCTAAAATCCATAATAATTCATCGCCATCGACAACGGCGCCTTCGCCATCCACCATCATAACGCGATCGCCATCGCCATCAAAAGCAATACCCAAATGCGCTTCTTCATTTTTAACCGCTTGTTGCAAAGCGCGCAAATCGGTGGCGCCACAAGCGGCGTTGATGTTGCGTCCATCCGGCGTAATATGCAAACTGTGCACTGTAGCGCCTAAATTGCTCAATAAAGTAGGTGCGATGCGATAAGTGGCGCCATGGGCGCAATCTAACACGAGATGCAAACCCGCTAAGGCCTGGGGTGCGAAAAATGTTTGACAATGCTGTGCGTAGGTTTCAGCTAAGCCATGATCATATTCTATTTGCCCTGATTTAGCCGCCAAAGGGAGTGCTGAAATAGTATCTATAGCGGCTTCTATCGCGTTTTCCGCATCGTCGCTTAACTTAAATCCATCACTACAAAAAAATTTAATGCCATTGTCGTAATAGGGGTTGTGTGAAGCACTGATCACCGCGCCTAAGCCAAAATCGTTGTGCCTACACAAAAAAGCAATCGCAGGAGTAGGTAATACACCCGCTAAAATAACATGATACCCTTGTGCCGCCAAACCTGCGGCAAAAGCATCGGCCAAGACTGCGCTGGATTCTCGAGTGTCCTGGCCTATAACAATGGGCTTATGCTGATTTTGCATCACCACCCCTACGGCTCGCCCTAAAGAGAACAACCAGTCTGAAGTCATCGGCGCTGCACCCACTTTTGCGCGGATGCCGTCCGTACCAAAATATTTCTTTTTCATGATAATTCTATAGCTCTTATGATTTTTAAGGCTTGTACAGTAGGGGCTACATCATGCACACGCACTATACGTGCCCCGTGTTGATAAGCGATTATCATTGCTGCCAGAGATCCTGCTAAACGAGCTTCTTGTGGCAAACCCAATACATCACCTATAAAAGTTTTACGCGATACACCGATTAAAATAGGATACCCCGCCCCACACACCGTGTCTAATTGTTTTAACAACGCTAAATTCTGCTGAGTCGTTTTACCAAAATGACCATTACCTATGCCGGGATCTAAAACGATGCGTGGTTTGTTTATACCCGCAGCCCTACACGCCTCTGCCCTATCACATAGAAATTGGCGAATGGCTTCCATATCGCCACCATCACCTTGATGCATTAAACACACCCCCGCAGTGCTGGCTGCAACGGCAGCGACCGCACCTTCGTAGGCTAAAGCGCGCGTATCGTTGATAATGCTGGCGCCCTCATTCAACACCGCTTGCATCACTTTAGGCTGTGAAGTATCTATAGAAATAGGCACCTTTATCTTAGTCACTAAGGCACGCAACACGGGTAAGAGACGTTGTAATTCCTCATCAGCATGAATAGCTGTAGTCTGCTGGGGGTTGGTAGGCTCTGCCCCCAAATCGATAATGGCGGCTCCTTCTGCCACCATGTTCAGTGCTTGCTCTATACTTTCGCTGACAGAGGATTTATAACTTACGCTGGCAAAAGAAGCCGGATGTAAATTCACTACGCCCATCACTAAGGGTTGGGATACATCCAAATTATAAGCGCCGCACTGCCACATCGTAACTACTCGCTTCTTTTCAAGAAAAGCCCATGTTGGGTGCACCTTGTCTGTAATTTTTCAGCGAAAAATTACAGACAACCTGCGTCCCAATCGGTGCTTTACGGTACTTGTAGATGAGCGCATTACACCACATTCCTAGAAAACCTATGCCAAACCGTCTTGTTCTTTGGGATCAGTAGGATAAGCCTCAGGCTTTGTTTTATCTTTCGTGCCCGCGGTATTTTCAATCTGTACGGAGTCCCCTCCTGCAGTAGGTCCACCTAAATCAGATTCAACCCAACCCTTGGGCGGTTGCGGCACAATACCGGCCATTAAATCTTTCAATTGCGTTTCATCAATGGTTTCGTATTTGATTAAGGCTTCGGCCATCAAATGCAGAATGTGCGTTTTTTCCACCAAAATAGCTCTAGCACGTGCATACGATTCTTCGATGATGATTTTAACTTCAGCATCGATCACCGAAGCAGTGCCTTCTGAGATGTCTTGACTACGTGTCATGGACCGACCCAAAAAGACTTCGCCTTGTTCTTCACCAAACACAATGGGTCCTAATTTAGCGGAAAACCCCCATTTAGTAACCATGCTGCGCGCAATTTGGGTGGCGCGCTCCATATCGTTAGAAGCTCCGGTGGTTACGCCCATCTCACCAAAAATAAGTTCTTCTGCAATACGGCCACCAAATAAGCTGCATAATTGACTCAATAAACGTTGCTTGGAATGGCTATAGCGATCTTGCTCCGGCAAAAACATGGTTACGCCTAAGGCTCTGCCACGAGGAATGATGGTTACTTTATAAACTGGATCATGATCCGGTACACTCAAACCAACGATGGCGTGTCCAGATTCGTGATAAGCAGTTAACTTCTTTTCCTCATTGCTCATCACCATGGAATGGCGCTCAGCACCCATTAAAATCTTATCTTTGGCATATTCTAATTCACTCATTTCTACTAAGCGCTTATTGGCCTTAGCAGCAAACAAGGCTGCTTCATTTACCAAATTGGCAAGGTCTGCACCGGAAAAACCGGGAGTGCCACGAGCAATAACGGCGGGTTTCACATCGTCCGCTAGAGGAACTTTACGCAAATGCACGTTTAAGATTTGCTCACGACCGCGCACATCCGGCAACGGCACTACCACTTGGCGATCGAAGCGCCCTGGACGCAATAAGGCTGGATCCAATACATCGGGACGGTTGGTGGCTGCCACCACGATAACGCCTTCATTCCCTTCAAACCCATCCATTTCTACTAACAATTGGTTTAGAGTTTGTTCACGTTCATCATGGCCTCCACCTAAGCCCGCACCTCTATGTCTCCCTACGGCGTCGATTTCATCAATGAAAATAATACAAGGCGCACTTTTTTTAGCTTGTTCAAACATATCGCGCACCCGCGATGCACCTACACCCACAAACATTTCCACAAAGTCAGAACCGGAAATGGTGAAGAATGGCACTTTAGCTTCCCCCGCCACAGCACGCGCCAACAAGGTTTTACCCGTTCCGGGAGGGCCTACCATCAACACGCCACGCGGAATACGGCCGCCTAAACGCTGAAATTTACCGGGATCGCGTAGAAAGTCGACCAATTCGGATACTTCTTCTTTGGCTTCATCCGCACCGGCCACATCCGCAAACGTCACTTTAACCTGATCTTCAGACAGCAAACGCGCCCGACTACGGCCAAACGACATAGCGCCACGCCCAGCACCGCCGCCGCCTTGCATTTGTCGTAAGAAGAAAATCCAAATACCGATAAACAACAGTAAAGGAAACCAATTGATGAAAATACGCATCAACAGCGGCTGGCTTTCTGGCAATTTGCCTTTAACATCAACGCCTTTACGCAATAAATCACGCACCAATTCTTGCGGCCCAGCGGGGATAATAGTGTAAATCTGTTGATTGGATTTAGTCACCCCGGTAATTTGACCTTCACTAAACACAGCTGAGCTCAGATCGTTCTTATCGGCCCTCTCTAAAAACTGGCTAAAGGATACCTGAGTAGTGGGTTCACGTTTAGGACCAAAATTGCTAAAAACAGACGCCAGTATAATGACGATAATTGACCAAATGATTAGGTTCTTCAGCATGTCGTTCAAGATTAGCGCTCCTTTGTGCACTGAGTAGTAAATATTATAGAAGATGCGCTAGTTTACGCCAAATTAGACCAAAGCGCAAAGAGTAATTCTGTTTACTTTTTAAGCACATTTATGCGTCTTCATAAAAATATAACAACAGAGCTGTACACACGAAGCCATTTTGATAGTTACGATTCAGAAGCTACCGAAATGCTGAGGCCCTGTAGCCATTGGATTTATCCTTAATGACGCGCTCGTATCCTAGTATTGCGCGCATTTTCATCTGTGTTATTGCGAGTATTTTGTTGGGATTGTACCTATTAAGGACAAGCAATGCCCTTTTGCTGTAAATAGCCTTTAGTGAGTTGTGCTAACAATTCTACATTATGTGTGAGTGGAACATAGCTTATTATACGTTTAGGATCTATTTTGTTTTTATAAATATCCAACAAGGAACCATGTATAACAATATCTAACTTTTGTTGTGTAATTTCGTCTACCCGTGCCACGATTTTTCTAATAGCCGCAATCCCTCTTTCTATAATTTCTTCTGCGGCTGGATCGTGTATAAAATACGCATGCAGTAAAAAAGGCGTAAAGGTACAAAAAACATCCGCCCCCATACCTGCCTTAAAGCAGGTTTCAGTAATCGCTTCGATCTTACCATTAAAATTTGACAACACAGTTTGTGCCAATGCACTCATGGGTACATACCCTTCAGCAGCTTCCACAGTATGGCGTATGGTTTCAGCACCCAGCCAATTTTCTCCACCCAGATCATAAACAGGAAACTTCCATCCACCTAATTTTCTGATCACGCCCTCGTGTTGATAGGACAAAGATACCCCTTTATCCACAACCAGAGAAATGCCGGGTTTATCATTGAGTATTGCAAGGCAAGTTAATTGCCAATCCGCTAGCAAAATAACTTCCTTAAAATACCGCTCCGCAAAATGTACGAATTTTTGACGCGTCTTTTCAAATTCGTACGACTGTATGACAAGCCTTAACTTAACTTGTTTTAATGGAATACTTGGGTGATCTCCTAACGTAGCATGAATGGCTTCTTGTATTAACTGCATGAGTTTTCCGGAGGTCTCAACTAAATCCAAGCCCCCGCTCAATTCTGAAGTAGCAATTACAGTACCAGAGTGATCCACAATACAAGTAACACG
>JAJNBM010000068.1 GCA_021156165.1 Gammaproteobacteria bacterium
CACAGCGTATCGTGCTAAAGCTAAATTGACTGGGGAAGAGATGAAATGGAATTTGGGCGCAAATATATACACTGCGGACACAAGGACGGCAGGCAAAGAAGTTGGTTACCGAATTAAAGAATTCAAAGCGGAGGTCGCTCGGGAGGACAATAAGAAGGCGCTTTCCGAAGGGATAAACTCTATAGGCCATATTATTTTGGACACACTGTTGCAAGCTGTGAAAGGATTGAAAAAATTCTTTGCAGGTTCTACGGCGGGGCCTGAAATTACATTGCTTCCCCAGAGTAGCTTTTTGAGTTCCAGTAAAACTATTGGGAGGGCTTTTGTTGACGCAGTTATCCCTCCTTCGCCTAGACAACGTTGATGTAATTTTTCTAAAAAGGGCCCCTTTAAAAAAGCTCCTACAAAAGACAGGGGCTTTTGGCTTAATGGAACCCTATCGCTTTTCCCTTAAGCACCATAGCTACCCATTAAGCCAGTTTTTATAAGCTTCTTAAAGCAGGATTTCATAAGCAGCACAGTTTTGCGCTCATCCCACCAATATTGTATTATAGCTTCTATTTGCTATAGAGCCTTATTTTGACTAAAAAGCTTCTTAAATCAACTGCCTTGGTTTCGTCCATGACCTTCATTTCTAGAGTAATGGGCTTGGTCAGGGACATGGTTACCGCGCATGTTTTTGGCGCCAGCGCGGGCATGGATGCTTTCATGGTGGCGTTTCGCATCCCCAATTTTATGCGTCGTTTGTTCGCGGAAGGTTCCTTTTCGCAGGCTTTTGTTCCCGTTTTAGCCAAATATAAGGAAAAACATACGGAGGAAGAGATCCGCGAGTTTGTTGCGGGCATGGCTGGGACCTTAGGAACGGTTTTATTATTGTTGACGATAGTAGTGGAACTCATAACGCCGGTGGTGGTGATCCTCTTTGCTCCGGGCTATCTGCGCGATCCTTTCCGTTTTCATCAAGCGAGCACTATGTTGCGCATCACTTTCCCTTATCTCTTCTTAATCGCCATGACGGCTTTTGCTGGCTCTTTATTGAACACATACAATCGCTTTGCCATCCCGGCCTTTACGCCGGTATTACTCAATTTTTCCATGATAGGCACGGCCTTATTTTTAGCGCCGCATCTAGCGAATCCTATACACGCCTTGGCCTGGGGCGTCTTTTTAGCCGGTGTGTTACAACTCGGCTTTCAGTTGCCTTTTATAAAGCGCTTAAAGTTATTGGTGCGGCCACGCATACAATGGCGCCATCCGGGGGTAACGCAGGTGATGCGGCTAATGGTGCCTGCTTTATTCGGGGTGTCGGTAGCGCAGATCAGCGTTTTGGTCGATACCTTATTTGCCTCGTTTCTGCCTATAGGCAGTGTATCATGGCTGTATTATTCCGATAGATTAACTTCTTTTCCCTTGGGGATTTTCGGCGTCGCCCTTGCTACCGTTGTATTGCCACATTTATCTACACACAAAGCCCGAGAAGATACTGGCGAGTTTAGCCACATCATTGATTGGGGTTTACGCATGGTACTGTTGATAGGATTGCCTGCGGGTTTAGGCCTGCTTATGTTGTCAGGACCCTTGTTATCTAGTTTTTATCTGTCAGGTGCTTTTAGTCAATATGATGTGATTATGGCCAATAAAAGCATGATGATGTTTGCCTTGGGCGTGCCGGGCTTTATGATGATTAAAATTCTGGCGGCGGGTTTTTACGCCAATCAAGACATTAAAACACCGGTAAAATGCGCCGCTATTGCTATGGGATGTAACATCTTGATCAATATCGCTTTGATCGTACCTATGCGCCATGCAGGCTTAGCCTTATCGACTTCATTGTCTTCATTGGTGAATGCAATATTATTGGCGGTATTGTTATATCGCAAAGGAACCTGGCATTTTAATTCCCAGTGGAAACGCTATAGCTTGCAACTCTTAGTGGCGAATGCCGCGGTAGTCGCGCTTTTGTTTTGGTTATCGCCACCATTGCAAACTTGGATGCATTGGCATAAGCTATTGAGGGTAGAAGTTTTATTAGGCTTAGTGTTCGGATCAATGGCATTATATTTGGTTGTGTTGCGTTTGGCGGGCTTACAATTTAGAGCTTTTCTCAGCGCACGGCGAGTTGATTAATGAGAATTATCCGTCATCCAGCCCCCTCCTTGCACACATTACCAGCGGCTATTACCATGGGCCATTTTGATGGGGTGCATCTAGGGCATCAAGCGATTTTACGACAATTGGTTGCAAGAGCGCGCGAATTAAAAGTGTTTTCGGTCGTCATTCTCTTCGAACCGCAAGCCAATGAATACTTTGCCCTGCAAAAAAAAACAGAGATTCCGGCGCGCTTGACGCGTTTTAGGGAAAAAATAAACGAAATGACTAAGCTGGGCATAGACCTTGTTCTATGCTTGCGCTTTGACAAAGCCATGGCGGCATTATCGGCCGAGGAATTTTTGCAAAAAATAGTTTTTTATTATTTTAAGGTGGAATATTGGCTGGTGGGGGATGATTTTCATTTTGGGATGGATAGAAAAGGCGATTATTATTTTTTGGCGGAAATGGCGCGCACGCATCAATTTACGTTACAACGCAGCCCCACTTTTTCTTTAAACGGCGAGCGGGTGAGTAGCACATTGATCCGCGCTGCTTTAGCGGCAGCCGATTTAAAATTGGCCGGACAGTATTTGGGACGGCCCTATGGCTTAGTTGGACGTGTCGCACAAGGACATCAACGCGGCCGTATCATTGGTTTTCCTACGGCCAATATACACTTATTGCGCCGTATTTCTCCTGTGTTAGGCGTTTTTGCGGTGACCATAAAAGGCATCGGAGAGAGAGTATTGCAAGGCGTGGCCAATGTAGGGCTGCGACCTACAGTAGATGGAAATGGTACGCGTGTATTGTTAGAAGTGCATATTTTCGATTTTAATGCGGATATTTACGGTCATTATTTGGAAGTTGAATTTATTTATAAATTGCGCGATGAGAAAAGGTTCGATTCTTTTGACGCTTTAAAAGAGCAGATTTTATTAGACGCAAAGCAGGCTCGAGATTTTTTTGATCATGTCTAGCGATATCGATATTGTTTTAATCAATACCAGCCACCCAGGCAACATAGGCGCTGCAGCGCGCGCGATGAAAATAATGGGCTTTAAACAATTAGTATTGGTCGCGCCGAAATATTTTCCGCATGCTGAAGCCGAGGCTCTGGCCGCTTCGGCCGTGGATGTATTGCAACAAGCGCGCGTTGTATCCAGTTTAGATGAAGCTTTGATGGATGTAACGACGGTGATAGGTACCAGTGCGCGGCAGCGCGATCTGGCGGCGCCGCTATTAACCGCGAGAGAATGTGGGACATGGCTAATGCAAAATAGAGTAGGGCGCACAGCGGTTTTGTTTGGCGAAGAGCGTACAGGCTTAACCAATGAAGCCTTAGATCGTTGTCATGCCTATGTGCGTATTAATACTGCGGATGAGTATTCCTCGCTTAATTTAGCACAAGCGGTACAGATCATCGTGTACGAATTGCATCTTGCTTTATCTATGTCAAACCCGGATATTCCCCAGGCACATGCGTTACTGGCAGATGATTCCGCTATGGAAGGGTATTTTCAACACTTAGAACGGGTGATGGTGGCTACGGAATTTTTAGATCCAAAATTTCCTAAACGGCTGCTGTCACGCTTGCGGCGCTTGTACCATAGGGCGAGGCCCGAAGTGCAAGAATTGAATATTTTACGCGGTATTTTAACTGCGGTGGAGAAAAAAATTGGCAGCGAATGATTTCGAACCCATCTATCTAGACTATATGGCAACGACGCCTGTGGATGAAAGTGTTGCAGAGGAAATGATGCGCTGTTTAACGATTCAAGGGAAATTTGGTAATCCCAGTTCGGCTACCCATTTGTACGGTTGGCGTGCCCAAAATACCGTTAAAGGAGCGCGTGAATTATTTGCCGCCAGCATTGGGGCAATGCCGCGTGAAGTGATATTTACTTCGGGTGCTACAGAGGCAAATAATTTAGCCATACAGGGGGCTGCGCGGTTTTATGCTAAAAAAGGTCGCCATCTTATTACGACGAGCATAGAGCATAAAGCGGTCTTAGATGTGTTTCACGCTTTGGAAAAAGAAGGGTTTGCTATTACTTGGGTGCAACCGAATAGTGAGGGTATTATTAGTGTGGACGCCATTGCTGCAGCTATTACCCCCCAAACGACTTTAGTGTCGACGATGTGGGTGAATAATGAGATTGGCACGATACAACCCATTGCCGATATTGCGGCCTTGACGCGACAACACGGTATCTTATTGCATGTAGATGCAGCACAAGCGATGGGCAAAGTGGCGGTGGATTTAAGTCAGCTCCCTGTTGATTTAATGTCTTTTTCGGCGCATAAAGTGTATGGCCCTAAGGGCAGCGGGGCATTATTTGTAAGGGATAAGCCGCGGGCGCGTTTAATACCGCTGTTCTGGGGCGGCGAACAAGAGCAAGGTTTGCGCGCAGGCACTTTGGCGACGCATCAAATCGTCGGCATTGCGGCCGCTTTTCATCGTGCAAAATTGCATGCAGAGGAGAACTTAAACCATATACGGCGTTTAAATGCGATTTTTTTACCGGGACTATTGGCTTTAGAAGGGGTAACCTTAAATGGCAGCAGGGAGCAGCGCGTGCCACACAATATCAACGTGTGTTTCCAGGGGCTACATGCAGAAGCGCTATTAATGAGCTTACCGCAAATAGCAGTTTCTGCGGGTTCGGCTTGTAATTCGGCGCAGGATGAACCATCGCATGTATTAAAAGCGATAGGCCTTAGCGACTTGCAAGCGCGTGCCTCGTTGCGTTTTTCTTTAGGACGATATACGACTGAAGCGGATATTAAACGGGCCTTAGAAGCCATTCAGCGAGAAGTGCAGCGTGAACGTGATTTAGCGGGTAAATAAATGTATAATAAACAAGTATTGACCTATTTGCACCAAGCTACTGTGACATCCTTATGGCCTGAAGGCACGGCGGGGGTTTTCAGTGCTGAAGTGGGCTTAAAAGAAAGTGGCACTTGGATTAAATTATGTGTATATATCAAAGACAGTACTATCCACGAAGTGCGTTATAGAGTGATCGGCGGCGGTTATTTAATCGCCACAGTAGAATGGGTCAATGAATATTTAACAGGAAAAAGCCTAAGCACGGCAGAGGTTTTAAATGCCAAATTCATAGTAGAAGTCTTAGGTTTACCGCCACAGCGTTTCTACTGCGCGCAGATGATAGTGGATGCGGTAAGGAAAATAGTGAGGCAAACAATATGAACAATAAAGTGGAGCAATATCAAACAGAAGCGGTATTGGGGGAAATGGGCCGTTTAACGGTCACGACAAAAGCCCTGACACATTTACAGCGGCAAGCGGCAAAATCTACCCCAGTGAGCTGCGCTTTACGCATAGGCATGAAAAAGGCTGGTTGTTCTGGCGTTAAATATACTTTAGATTATGTGAACAGTGCTGAAAAAGACGATGAAGTCATTGGGATCACCCCTGATTTTTCTATCTTTGTAGCGGCCACAGTGTGGCCCTACGTACATGGCAGTGTCATAGATTACGTGCAAGAAGGCGTCAATGGTCGCCTTAAATTAAACAATCCCAACGAAACCGGCGGCTGTGGCTGCGGCGAAAGCGTTTATTTTGGCGATGG
>JAJNBM010000023.1 GCA_021156165.1 Gammaproteobacteria bacterium
GCGGCAAATAATGCTTCGCTGGCATAGATATTACCTACGCCTACAACAATGTGGCTATTCATTAAAGCGATTTTAATGGCTACACGGCGTTTCTGTAATTGTGACCATAAATAAGTTGCATTAAATGCTGAACTTAAGGGCTCCGGGCCTAAGTGCAATAGCAAAGGATGTGCTAACGCGTTATCACACCATAACCATGCACCAAAACGGCGTGGATCGGTGTAACGCAGTATGCTGCCGTTTTCTAAATTGAGATCAATATGATCGTGTGGGCGATTATCTCGCTGCTGCGTGAGTAAATGAAGGGATCCCGACATGCCTAAATGGACAATCACATCGCCTTTATCAGTGTGTAACACTAAATATTTTGCGCGGCGTGCGATTGCGGTAAAACGGCCGCCTAATAATTGTTTTTGCAATTCTTGGGGTATGGGGTAGCGTAATCTACTTTGACGGATAATCACATCCGTGACACATAACCCAGGCAAATGCTGTTCTAAACCGCGTTTACATGTCTCGACTTCGGGTAATTCAGGCATAATAATAGGTTCTATGATAAATTGGTGCCCCGGAGAGGAGTCGAACCTCTGACCTATCCCTTAGGAGGGGATCGCGCTATCCACTGTGCCACCGGGGCTATAACTAACTTTTCATTCTGTCGTAAGGGCAACCCCCTGTGGTTGCCCCTACGAAAACGTCTCTTCCTTAAGCTGTATTCTTACTTTTCTTCCGCTGAATTGTATTGTCCTACACACGCTTGGCTATTCAGTCTAGCGCGTTTGAGCAAAACAGCTTGCGCTGCAGCAACATTCGCTGCTACTCCAGCCCAAGTTTCAAGGCTACTGTGTTGCAAAGCGCGGCCATAGGAGAAACTCAATGTCCACGGTGCAAAGGGCCGCTCTTTATTCATTTCATTTAAATGTGCAGTGGCTACCGATTCGCTTTGGCCACCGGATAAAAAGAAAATACCCGGAACCGCAGCGGGAACCGTGCGTAACAACACTTTTAAGGTTTCTTTGGCCACATCATGGAGAGATGCGGTTGCAGCATCCGTACCGGGAATCACCATGCTGGGTTTTAATATCATATGCTCTAAACTCACACGTTGCATTTTTAATTGCGTAAACACGGCATTCAATACTTTCTCGGTGACATACGCTGAAGTTCTGAGATCGTGATCGCCATCCATCAACACTTCAGGCTCTACTATAGGAACAATACCGACACTTTGGCAGATAGCCGCATAGCGAGCAAGGCTGTGTGCATTCGCTTGTATAGCCGCGCGAGTCGGTTTGCCGTTGGAAATATTAAACACAGCGCGCCATTTGGCAAACAGGGCCCCTTCGGCTTTATAGCGTTCTAAACGTGCCGCTAAGCCATCTAAGCCTTCCGTGATTTTTTCGCCATTGCTGCCAGCAAGGTCTATCAAACCTAAATCCACTTTAATGCCGGGAGTAATACCTTGCTTTTCTAGGAGCTTAGGCAAAGGAACGCCTTCACTGCTTTTTTGAAACAAAGTTTCTTCATACAAGATGACGCCACTGATGTATTGTCCTAAGTCGGCGGGGGTAAATAGCATTTGCCTATAGTCGCGACGCGTAGCATCGGTGCATTCTATAGAATAGGGGGTAAAGCGTTTTTGTATAGTTTTTAAGCTTTCATCGGCGGCTAAAATGCCTTTGCCTTTGGCGGTCAATCTTTCAATGGTAGCCGCAAGTGTTTTGGGGGAATCAGACACAGTGGTCTCCTCTATAAGTGATAAAAAAGTAACCAAAAAAAGAGCTATACCATAGCATTTTTGTGCTTTTTTTACAAGACTGACTGATATGAGTCATAACCATACCGTAGGGGCAACCACAGGGGGTTGCCCCTACGGTAATTCGACAGTATTACACCTATAGCAATTATCCTCACATTCTTATTGAGTGGCGGGCGATCCCCCCAGAGAAATAAACAATTGTGCGGTATCGGTGAAACGTTGGCTTTGTGCCAAGATAAGGTTACGCTGTGCCGCTGCCAATTGACGCTTAGCCTCGTGTACGTGTATTGAGTCTGTATTTCCATCCTGATAGCTCTTCTCTACCAGTAATAACGAGGCTTCCGCACTGCTAAAGGCGAGTTGTTGCGCCATTAAGGTTGCATCATCGTGTTGTAAAGCGCTTAAGTCGTCGGCGACTTCAGCAAAAGCATGCAAAATAGTTTGTTGGTATTGTGCTAGGGCTGCTTGATAGGCATGAACGGCAGCGCGTTTTTGTGCGCTTAACGTACCCCCACTAAAAATAGGTGCAGTCAAACTTGCCGCCACGCCCCAGGCCGTGCTGTTACTTTCAAACAAGCTAGCTGGGGTTAAGGCTTCCTGCAAGGTATTGCCAGTAAGGGTTAGACTGGGATAAAGATTGGCTGTGGCAATCCCTATCGCCGCACTCGCGGCATGTAAATTTGCTTCTGCGGCCAGAATATCGGGACGTTTTCTCACTAACTCTGAAGGTAGGCTGACGGGCAATGTTTGCGGTAATACAAAATCACTGAGTGCAAAATCCGGTGGAGTCCAGTTTGCCGGGGATTTGCCTACTAAAATGGCCAACGCATGACGCGTAGTGCTCAATTGTTGTTGTAAAGGAGGAAGCAGCACTTCGTCATTTTCAAGTTGGCGCTTGGCATCCAGTATCTCCATTTTTGAATTGGCGCCGGCCTCAAAAGCGGCTTGTATCAGTTGCAGATTTTTCTTATCTTCATCAATAATTTGTGAAACGGCATTCAGTTCTGCTTGAGTGGTGGCTAAGGTTAAAGACAATGCCACTACATTGCCTGTGAGGGTAATATAAGTGGCGTTGAGTTGTTGTGTTTGATAATCTGCGTAGGCCTTTTGTTGTTCAATACTACGGCGCGTACCGCCAAATAAGTCGGGTGTCCAAGTTAGGGTAGGTCCTAATTCGTAATAGGTGAAAGCCGGAATTGAAAAGTTGACGGGGCCAAAAAGCGCCACTCCGTAGAGCTGATTACCCGCTGTAGCTCCTAAAGAAACTTGTGGAAACAAATTACCTTGCTCTGCGCGCACCACTTCGTTTGCTTGCGCCACTCTTTCCTTAGCCGTTGTCATATCATAATTATTGGCTACTGCTTGTTTGATCACATCATTCAAGGGAGGAGATGAAAACAATGTCCACCATTCACTTTGGATCTGCTGACCCAGTAAAACATGCTGTTCTGTGGATAAGGCTTCATCTTCAGCCGTATAGCTTTGTGCAGGGGGTGGCGGTGGTGTTTTAAAATCAGGCCCCACCGTGCATGCGGAAAGCAGTATCAGACAAAATAGCGGGGACAATAAAAATTTCATATTCACTCCATGAAGTTGAATCCTTATAGCATGCTGAGAGGCGGCTCCGTGTCTTTTTTACGCAGTAGTAATAAGCCATCTCGAATTAAAACATGCGCACCGTGAACGATTTTCTCGATTAAGGTTTTGGGTATTTCATGGCAAATTTCAAACAAAGCATGACTGTCTTTTAAGGCCATTAGGTAATCGTCGCTGGTACTGATACCATCAATTAATTGTAAATCTAAGGCTTGGGTGGCCAGCCAATATTCACCCGTTGCTACTTTCGCCAGGTCCAATTGTGGGCGATAATGTTGAATATAATCCTTAAAATGAGTATGAATTTCTTCTAATTCTTCCTGCATTTTATTGCGGCCTTTGTGCGTATTCTCTCCGAATAGGGTTAGAGTGCGTTTATATTCGCCGGCGCTGAGTTGTTCAAAATCTACATGATAGCGTTTTAACAAACGATGGAAATTGGGCAATTGCGCCAATACGCCTATAGAGCCGATCAACGCAAAAGGGGCCGCTAATATTTTATTGCCTACCGCGGCCATGAGATAACCGCCGCTCGCGGCCACTTTGTCTACAATGATAGTTAAAGGAATGCTGCGGTCGCGTAGGCGCGCCAATTGTGCTGCGCATAGGCCATAACCATTGACCACGCCACCCGGGCTGTCCAGAAGAATGACGACTTTATCCTTGGCAGTGGCTAACGTGAGTACCATTGTGACGGCTTCACGCAATTGATTTACCGTAGAAGCCCGTATGTCGCCCGTAAAAGGAATGACGAAACAATGGGGACGCGAGCTTAAGTCTTTGTTAGATTTTTCTGCTTTTTTGACAGCCCTTTTAAAAGCTTTTTTGTCCAAAACTGCTTTAGCCAATTTTAAATACAAATCATTGTACTTTTCGTGTAAAGGAATGACCTTCAATTTGCTTTTAGGCTTATTTTTGCTAGCCAAGGCCAAGATGCCCGCAACCCCTAACAATACTACCGCTAAAAGTGATAAACTTTTAAACAAAAACAGCAGGTAATCTAAAAAATAGTGCATTATCAATCCTCTAAAATCCGTATTCTCTTACAATAGCCCCAACAAACTATAGTTTCTTTTACCAACCGTCTGTGTTAGGATAGTTTTTCGTTTTCGCATTCATTATACAATAAAACGAGTAACTATTCAGCCACGATAGGCCCAATGTTGGGTTAGTTGCTCAAATCATAATAAGGAAACTACTCTATGGGTTTAAACCACAATAATGATATTATTATCTCGCAGTCGGTGGCTATTTTAGTCGATGGCAATAATATCGAACGCAGTATCCACGAGCGTTGTGGTAATGAGGGAGCAATGCTCAATTTTGATACTCTAATTCCCAAATTAATCGTCAATCGTTCTTTGAATCGGTTGATTTATTTTCGCGAAGGACGAAAAATTTCTTATAAATTAGCTGAACGCTTACACCAAAATTATCATGGCTCGGTTCGCCCTTGTCATAAAAGCGCAGACATCCCTTTATCCATACATGCTATACAATTGGCCAGCAAAGTGGATACTATCATTATTATGTCTGGGGATTCAGATTATATTGAACTGGTGCATCATCTAAAATCAGAGGGCGTGCGCGTGGAAATTGCCGCGGTGAGAGAAACCACATCCTCTTTGTTAAAAGAAGAAGCAGATTATTTTCATTCTATTATTGAAGAAGATTGGTTTATTTTAGGCGGCCGTCGCCCGATGGGGCGTAGTAAATTTAAACGCCATCCCCGCGATGGCTTTAAAACTAGAAATGAGGAAACGTCCACAGATATGCAAAATGATGAGGGAGAAGAAAGCCATCCTTCTGAAGAGTAAACAGGGGCTTTTTCGCGAAAAATGCGAGTAGTGATCATGAACAAGCAGCAATTACTGGATGAATTAACGCGACAAGGGATTCAGGATCCCCAAGTTTTGGCGGCAATAGAGAAAATTTCTAGGCAAGATTTTGTTCCTGAAGAACAACAACAATATGCTTATGCTAATGATGCTCTGCCTATAGGGTATGAACAAACTATCTCTCAACCCTATGTAGTTGCCTTGATGACGCAAGCAATTTTAAAACACCACCCTAAAAAAGTTTTAGAGGTGGGGACGGGCTCAGGGTATCAAGCAGCCATTTTATCCTTGTGTGTAGAATCGGTTTATACCGTGGAAAGAATCAAAGCGCTATATGAATTTGCTAGGGTGCGCTTTAGTGCGCTAGAATTAGAAAATATTCATTCATTCTATGGCGATGGCTATGAGGGCCTAGCAGCAGAGGCTCCGTTTGATGCTATCTTGGTTGCTGCACGTGCGCCAGAGGTCCCTAAAGCATTACTAGATCAATTAACACCACAAGGGTGCTTGGTGATGCCGATGGGAGATGAGGTTGCTCAAGAACTCGTATTGGTAACTAGGCAAGATGAACAATGGCATTATCAGAGCTTGGGGGCAGTGGTGTTTGTGCCATTGCAGCCGGGGATAGTGTAGAGGATCATCGCACCGCCATAGGCAAAGCTGTAATTGTTCGGAACTTTTGACTTCAACCCGTAAGCCCATCCAAAACCCAATTTAGCTTGTTTCTCCTTAACATCTAGATAAAGGGCTCCCAACATCCACGCCCTCTGATTAATCGTTCGCCTAAATAAGAGGCTAAAAAAGCATGTTTCCTCCCCCATCATATTCCCTTAAGGTTCAGCTGGTATAATGGACTTGATCCAGGCAAAAAATACAACTAAATAGGGCCTAAGAAGAATAAAGCGAAGGAGACCGGATAGCTCAAAGCCGGTCGGAGGTATAAAATGAAAATATATGACAATGAATTAGAAAAGTTTGTGAGTGATGAGGGCGATCGCGCGGCTATAATCAAAGCATTAGAATTGTTACGAAACACGCCTATATCCAATATAGCCGACAGGCCTAAAGAAAGCACGTCGGATGAGACCATAATACTCTGCGCTGCGGTGGCAGTGATGCCTGATGGTACAATCAAAGAGTTAGGTCCCACACAAATACAGAATGAAAATAACTGGATTAATACCCCTACACGCTATATTTTATTCGAACAAGGGGGTAAGGACTATATTGCCAATACTCATACGCCAGTGGGGAGAGGTGCTGCGGGCAGCGTGTATAGCGCTTGTGTATTACCTCGCGACAACCAACAAACATCCCAGATCTCACCTATAGTGGTTAAAGCAGCTAATTGTGGAGAGGAGGGCGCTTTAAAACATGAAGTACAATTTGTTACGGAAGATGTTGTTCCTCATGGGGCTGAAGGTAAAAGAGTATGGGGCGTAGGCAATCACGCAATTGCGATTTTTGATTATATTCCAGGTCAAAAACTGGTTAAAGAGATAGGTGCTAAAGGAATTGTTGTAGAACAAGCGTTACTTAATTTAAATTTTGCAGACCGATGCCAGCTGGCTATAGATTTATGTACCAAAATAGCAGCAATTCATAATCAAGGAGTCTGTCACTCAGATCTAAATTGGGACAATGTGCTGGTTGAGATAGATGCTCAAGGTAAATATAAGGCCAAGGCCTGTCGTATCATCGACTATGGTCAAGCTCAGCGTTTTAGCGACAAGCCTTATGTAGCTCCCATAGGTAAGTTATGGTGGAATTCCAAACAAGCAAATAGTCTTTATGGTTATGGAGTAGCAAAGTATCCTCTTAAACCAAGTGCCGAAATAGACATAGTGCCGCTGGGCGTGATGTGTGACATTCTCTTTGCTGCAAGAGAAGGCAAAGACCTCCAAAAGTGTAACCCCTTTCAAAAGAAGCAAGAAGCACTCGCGGGTGTAAGTGGTTTTAGGAAAAACCAGACGGATGCCGTAGTGGGCGCTCCTTTTGTGATCTCCAACGATTTCATAGATCACGCTAACTGGAAATTAGAGGTTGCGACAGCGGATAGAATAAACGAACTCATGCAAGTCTTTTTTGAACGTATGGTATCTGATTTCCCGGAGGAACGTCCCGCAGCCGCAGAAGCCATAGAGTTTTTCAAAGCAATACAAAGCCTAAACGTGTTAAACGAAGGGATCGTTAAGGAAGCTAATGAGGAAAGAATCTTATCCCGGTGTGAAGAATTAGCATTTCAAACTAAAAAGATAAATGAGAATGAACTGCCATTAATGAGTTCTGTCTTGGAGATCCAACCGAATTGGTACGCCGAGCGGAAGATAGACTTATTACTACGTATGTTAAGTTACCCTGCCTATTTAATGAGAATGGATATCAATTTCTGTAAAAAAGAAATAGACAGACTCATTTCTCTTTTTAAAGAGGAAGGTATTTCGACTAATTTAGAAGAATTGACGAGGCTATTAGGAGACGACTTAATAGAAAAGCAAACTAAAATAAAATGTGTTAATGCGGTTATGCAGGGGATACTGCTTGACCGAAAAGCAAGGCAACTAGAAGAGGAAGTTAAGGAACGGTTTAGCCGGCCCCTAACTTTTATGACCCCATGGGATGAAGATGATAAACTCCAATTAAAGGGGATTGATAAAGAGAAACTGTATGAACAACTAGAAGGCAGAGATATTACTGAAATAATCGAAGATCACACGCTTCCCCAAATATTCCGAAAACATATTTTGGTTCAAGAAGAAAGATTGTTTTTATATAGAAAAAAAGAACTTGAAGCCGCTCGCACCACACTCCAGTTAATAATAGGCAGCGATGGTACAATCAAAGGAGTAAATGAACGTTATTCTCTATTTCAATTTAATGATGTAGGCAACAATGAGGCGAGCGTAGACGAGGTTGGGAATCAAGCTGATTCAGATGAGTTAGTAGAGGAACGAGGTTCTGAAGATGAGCATTCTAGCATAGATGCGGTTCCCAGCACGCCTGTGCCTCCAGAGAAAAAAAAGAACTCTAATACGGATAACCAATACACCGTAGCGTTAGAATACTATAAAAAAACTCTTGAGTTCTATCAACGCATTGCTGCAACTATGCAAAATTCTAATTCCAATCAAGATTTTGAACTAAAGGATAATCCCGTCTGTAGCACCGGCCAAGCTTTCTTGCGTGCTGCAACCGCTGCAGAGAATAAAAACAAACAGGACAAAATAGCTTTAACGAAATTGTTTGTATTTCAGGCACAGCAATTAAGGAGTTGTTTTCCACCTGAAGACAATAGTTTTCCACAGGAACCGCAACAATTACACGACTTGAATCCCACTATAAAAGACTGCGCTCAGGCTATAAACCATTTAGCCAAAAATGAACAAAGAAGTTTGGGGGATGTAGCGGTTGCAGCGGCTATTGCCGTAGGGGTTTTATTTGGAGTGGCCGCCGTTTTTACCGCGGCAGTAGCCTTGAGTGCACTGTGTCTGCCCGCAGGATTAGCCTTCATGAGTTTCATGGCGCCAATCGTTGGTCCTACCATGCTCACTGCTGCCTCAGCAGCTATAGTCACTCTGGGTTGTGTGGTCAGCGGAATAGGATGCAAAATTGAAGATACGCTTCAAGAAAGAAGGCTTGCAGCTAGAGCGGTTAACGCCGTTAATGCGGTGCAGGAGAGTGTAAAAGTGGAAACAGATTCGGAAACAATACCCAAAATTGGTAAGAATTCTACTTCTCTGCTTGCGCGTATAGGACTGTTCGGTTGCTCATCGAAGAGCAAAGAAGGTGACAAGGTGTCAACCGAAACATACAGTCAAAAAGCGGCCATTTAATGTTGTATTGGTGGAGTGGCTATTTTTAGTTTAATATATTATTCTAAATCGTGTTCGTGGCGATGATAGAAAATGCAAATCTATAGAAGGAAACATTAAAATGCTAGAAAATAAGAATGCTAAACAAATCATCATAGAACGATGTAGTGGTGAAAATGAAAAAACCGAAGGTATTTTGCATGCGATCATTCATTTACTGACAGTGATCAAAAAAACGTATCAAGCTATGAGTAAGCTTGGTGATGGGACTATAATCCTAGGGGTAGGCGCTAACTGCACTGCCATAGACATTTTTTCGAAGGATTTTATTGATACTAAAATAAACCCTGAGCTTCTAAAATTGCGAGGCATTTCTCCTGTTGGTCTTAGTGATTGCGCTGTTCCACAAGAGGATCGAGATTTGATGGCTATCATGGACTATGCTATAAAGCAGCGTCTAACCGTAATAAAAAAAGCCGGAGAGGCCGAAAAACAGGTTAATCAATTTTTAGAACATTATAAAGCGCGCACCGAAGGCTTTGCGCCTATCGCTTATTTGCAATTAATAATAAATCTTTCGGATCTGCTCCGCAACGTGCAAACTGTTTTAGAGGCCGCACATTTACAAAGAGTCCCTTTAAATCACAGAAATGAATTTTATAAAGGGCAGATAACAGCAATATCCTCTGGTACAACAAATGGAACGTCATTTTTTGGTACGCCCAGTTCTGTTTCACAGGAAGCTGTTCCTGTAATCAGCCCAGAGAAACACACTACATTGGGCTCGTAAAAGTATTCATAAGATATGAAAAAATCATGCGCTTTGGAGACAGTGTGTAAATGCGGCTAGGCTTTAGTTCTATCGTTGCTCATCACACTGCCATTAATCGTTCCACCTGATCAATATCCGGCATGTTGCGCAAGTGCTGAATGAAATGCTGTAATTGTTCGGAACTTTTGACTTCAACCAGTATGTCTATTTTAATTTTGTTATCCATTCGTACGCTGTTGATGCGTGTTAAAGACACTTTTTCTTGACTGCCCAAGGCGGTAATATCTTTGATTAAATCTTGTTGCGGATAAGCAAAGATGCGCAGTTCTACGCTATATTGAGAGGCATTATTATTGTGCCAATCAACAGCAATAATGCGCTCCTTATTACGTAACTGCTGCAAGGAACGACAGCCTTGATGATGTACGGTAATGCCGCGTTGCTGGGTAATAAAGCCTGCAATCGGATCGCCAGGAATAGGTTTGCAACATTTAGCAATGGTGTGTAGCAGATCACGTAAACCATAAACACTGATGTCATCTTTCGTAGAAGCCTTGGCGGTAGCCGTAGGTGCTTTACTCGATGTCTCCTGATGTTCATCTTTGCTTTCTTGAGCCGTCGCAATTTTATTTAAAACTTGTGCTATTTTAAGATAACCGCCGCCTAAGGCTGCTAACATATCGTCAATGTTTTTGAAATGCAGTGCTGTTGCGAGGGGCAATAAGGGCGGCAATTTTAAGTGCTCGCGTTTGGCTGTTTCATTTAAAAAAGCCATGCCTTCTGCTACATGATCTTGATAATTTTGTGCTTTAAACCATTGTAAAATTTTAGCGCGTGCTTTGCTGCTGGTGACAAAAGCCGCCTTTGGATCGAGCCAATCTAAGCTAGGATGCGCCATTTTACCCGTGATGATACTAACACGATCACCGGTTTGCAAGGTATAAGATAAAGGCACTATTTTGCCATTGATTTTAGCACCCTTACAACGATGTCCCACCTCACTGTGGACATGATAAGCAAAGTCTATAGGTGTTGAACCTTTTATGAGATCAATAATATCGCCTTCGGGGGTAAATACATAGACCCTATCGTCAAATAGCGAAGCAGTTTGAAACAATTCATCCCGATTGTCTTGGTGTAAATAGTCACTTTGCCAGGCAAGGAGCTGTCGTAACCAGGCAATTTTGTCTTCATAGTCATTTTTAAGCGTAGCCCCTTCTTTATATTTCCAATGTGCAGCAACGCCTAACTCAGATACTTCATGCATAGCAAAAGTACGAATTTGCACTTCTATATTTTTATTATCCGGGCCCACCACGGCAGTGTGTAGAGATTGATAGCCATTTTCTTTAGGCTTAGCGATATAGTCGTCAAATTCTTCGCTAATAGGGCTCCATTGTGCGTGCACTAAACTTAATACCTTATAACAATCGTGCACATCGGGTACCAACACGCGCACGGCAAAGGAATCATAAATTTTTTCTAGCCCTACATTTTTACGCGTCATTTTGCGGTATATGCTGTATAAATGTTTGACTCGACCGGACAATTCGTACCGTTCTAAATTTAGATTTTTTAACAAAGCATGGAAATTTTCTTGAAAAGCGACAATATATTCTTCGCGCTCTATCCGTTTTTGATCCAGTGCTTTTGCCAAAGCTTTGTATTCAGGTTCTTGTAAATAACGAAAGACCGAATCTTCCATTTCCCATTTCAAATGGCCTAAGCCTAATCGGTTTGTTAAAGGCGCATAAATTTCCTTGACTTCGGTGGCGATACGTTTTCGAAAACTCTCATCTAAATGGCGTGCAGCGCGCAAATGGCACATCTTCTCACTGATCTTTAAAATAACCACACGCACATCTTTAGCCATAGCGAGCAACATTTTGCGTAGATTGTGTATTCTTGAGGGCAGATTTCCTTCCGTATTACTGGGGGCGTGTAACAATGTGGAAATGTCGTCCATGCGTAAAGCGCCCGCAATGAGGCTAGAGACATCGGCGCCGATCTGTTGCGTAATGTCTTCCAAGTTAAAATCGGTATAGACGACGAGGGGATAAGTTAAAGCGGCAATCAAAGTTGTTTCGTCTGCGGATAATTCGGCTAATAGTGCTGCCATTTGTAAGCCTAACTCTAAACAAGTTAAGTTGGATGAAAGAGTAGGTACCGAGGCACCTAGGGTTAGCACTAAATCGATCACATGACGCAAACGATCTAAATGTTCTTTAGGGTAGCTTTGTGCCAGTTTATCTAGCCATAATTGAATATCTAAGGAGCCATCGTCATTGTGATAGGCTAATTTTTTAAGTTTAACCATCTGTTATCCTATGCGCGTTAATAAAGCCATGCTTTCTACATGGTTGGTTTGGGGAAACATATCCAAAATCCCTATTTTCTCTAGCTTATACCCTAATTGGTTGACTAAAACGCCGACGTCTCGTGCTAAGGTGGCAGGGTTACAGGAAATATAAACAATGGTTTTGGCCTGCCAGGCTTTAAAATGTTGTTCAATAACCTGCAAGGCGCCGCTGCGGGGCGGGTCTATAAGAATTTTATCGAAAGTGCTATTGAGCAATTGTAAATGAGAGATATTTTGCGTTAAATCTGCGGCGAGAAAGCGCGCATTGTCAGAATGATTATGAGAGGCATTGTTCGTTGCGCGCATCACCATACTGGTTTCACCTTCTACGCCGATGATCTCCTTGCAACGGCGTGCTACAGGAATGGTGAAATTACCAATACCACAAAATAAATCTAGGACACGATCATTTTTGTGAGGGGCGAGCCACGATAAAGCTTGCGCCACCATCTGCTCGTTGATGGTGGGATTAATTTGGGTGAATTCGGTAGGCGAAAAATAGAGCGTGGAATTTTTATTGGCTAAATGATAATGCAGCATAAAAGGGCTGTTTTTAGGCCATAGTTTTATCAATGGCAGGTTTTCATCTGTTGAGGCACTAGACAAAAAAGTAGCCACAGTAACACGCGTTTCTTTATCGTGCTTAGAAGGCTGTAAGTAAATAGAAAAACCTTCATTTTGCGCAAAAGCAGCCATTTTTTCTATATCGGTTATAGGTAACGGTTGTACATGCCGTATGATAAGAGCCACTTCATCCGCGCTAATCGTCACTTCAATTTGTGGAATGGCGCTACGCACACTGAGTTCTGACACCCATTTGGATAATAAGGGTAGTTTATCGCCTACCGCTTGCGGTAATATAGGGCAACGATCTATATCCGCCACATACCGACCATTGTGTTCATGAAAACCAATTAAAACTTTATTTTTTTTGATGACGTCTTTAACGGATAAGCGTGCTTTATGGCGATAATGATAGCCCGTAGCCTGTAAAGCTGGTTCTAAATGGGTAATGTCTATATGAGCAAAATGCTTAAATTGTTCTTTTAACGTATTTTCTTTCAACTTTAATTGAGCCGTAGCGCTTAAATGTTGTAGACTGCAGCCCGCGCAAATGGCTACGTGTGGACACATCGGTTCTACTCTATCCGGATTACGGTTTTCTACGATCTCTACTGCGTAACCCTCGTCAAAATTTTTATGCCGTCTCGTATAACGGAAAGAAACCGTTTCATGAGGCAGCGCATTTTGTATAAACACCGTTTTGCCATTCAAATTGGCAACGCCACGGCCTTCATGGCTTAAGTGGCGAATGGTGGCGGTTGCGAATAGTGTGTTATTCATGATATCTGCCAATGTTCAATAAATTCGTTAAAATGAGGCTTATTTTCCTGTTTTAAATAGTGTCGCAGTTCATCGCAAGCTTGTTGATAGCCTTCTGCGGCGATATGACCGCGTGTTTGTTCAAAGCGCAAATAAACCAAATAGGTATTTAACACATCAGTTTCGCAGTAATTGCGGATAGCACCCAATTGACCTTGTTGATAAGCTGACCACACTTGATCGCCGGCCATGCCCATCTTGCCGGGGTAACCCAACAAAGTGGCGATGCGATCTAAAGGCGCATACGCTTTGCTCTGGTAGGCTGCCAACACGTCCATCAGATCTAAATGGCGTTGGTGAAAACGACTCAAATAATTATTCCAGCGAAATTGACTGTCATTATCGCCCGTTTCCCAATAACGGGGTGCAGCAACACCGTGTAATAAAGCGCGATAATGCAATACCGGCAGATCAAAGCCGCTGCCATTCCAGCTGACCAACGTAGGTGAAAAACGTTCAATGCCATCAAAAAAACGGCTGATTAATTCTTTTTCACCCGCATCTTCTTGCCCTAAAGACCATACCTTAACCCCTTCCCGAGTTTTTAACACGGCGGAGATAACGATGATTTTTTGCAAATAATGCGCCACAAAATCGCGGCCATTTTGTTCCCGCGCTCCCGCAAACAAGGCATTGGCGGCATCGCTATCGCTCCATTCCGGGCTATCGTGCAAGCGCCGCGACGCATCGCAGTCGGGAACCGTCTCAATATCGAAAACAAAAATGTTCATGGTGGCTATTTTCCTACTTCAATAAAAACCCCTATTTGGGGCATCTTGCACGCAAAATAATCGTAAGGAATGCGCATTTATGCCTATATAACGCCGCTTTTTTCCCCTTATTTTATGTGCAACCTGCATTTACTATGGGGGTTTTGCGGTATTCGTGTAGGAAAGAACAATTTCTGTGCACATTTTGTTCTTTTCCTAAAAAATTGACGGCAGGCCTGCATTCTAGCAAAATAGGCCCTAACTTAGCTATGACCTGGGGTAAATATGCACAATTTTCTGGATTTTGAACGACCCATTGCCGAATTAGAGGCGAAAATTGAAGAATTAGCGCGGATGGGTGATGATGTGTCGGTCAATATCAGCGGCGAACTGCGGCGTTTACAGGCCAAAAGCCGTGAGCTCACTATGCAAATCTTTGCTGATTTAACACCATGGCAAATCACCCAATTGGCGCGTCATCCCTTAAGACCCCACACTTTAGATTATGTAAGCCGCATTTTTACTGATTTTGATGAATTACATGGTGATAGACATTACACGGATGATAAAGCCATTGTAGGCGGCTTGGCTTATTTAGATAATCGTCCCGTGATGGTGATAGGCCATGAAAAAGGTCGCAAAACCAAAGAGAAAGTAGAGCGTAATTTTGGTATGCCGCAACCCGAAGGTTACCGTAAAGCCTTGCGTTTGATGCACTTGGCAGAAGATTTCAATTTGCCCGTGTTAACTTTCATTGATACTGCGGGTGCCTATCCCGGCATTGCAGCCGAAGAGCATAATCAAAGCGAGGCCATTGCGCGCAATCTGTATGAATTGGCGGGTTTAAAAACGCCGGTGATTTGTACGGTGATAGGGGAAGGCGGTTCCGGTGGCGCTTTAGCTTTGGGTGTAGGCGATTACGTGATGATGTTGCAATACAGTATTTATTCCGTGATTTCTCCCGAAGGGTGTGCCTCTATTTTATGGAAGAGTGCTGATAAAGCCTCTGAGGCGGCAGGCGCGCTTAAACTCAATGCGGAAAGTTTATTAAAACAACAACTCATCGACAAAGTATTACCAGAACCCTTAGGTGGCGCGCATAGGCAAATAGATGAAATGGCGCAGCATTTAAAAACAGAACTTATTTTACAATTAGATCGGATTGCTAAAAAACCTATGGATCAGTTGCTTTTAGAACGCTATGAACGTTTAATGTCGTATGGCCAACGTGTTATACAGTAAAGAAGCCTTTCTAGCACCTTTAGCCAATAAGGTTATTCATCGCTGGTGTGTGGCCTTAAGTGGTGGGGTGGATTCGGTGGTACTACTGCATTTTTTGCGATATACGTTAGATAGTTCTGTGCCGATCATTGCCATACACGTTAATCATCATTTACAAGCATCCGCATCTGCCTGGCAAGATTTTTGTAGGGATATGTGTCGTCGCTGGGATATTCCGCTCCATGTCGCGGATGTTCAAATACCCAAGGGTGGTAGTGTAGAAGCGAATGCCAGACGCTTGCGTTACGAAGCTATTTTTTCTCGTTTGACAGCAGGCGATGTGTTACTGACAGCGCACCATGAAGATGATCAAGCCGAAACGGTGTTATTGCAATTGTTGCGAGGTGCAGGGCTTAAAGGTTTGGCGGCGATGCCGCAACAAATGGCAAATGAAGCGGGCGTAATACATTATCGCCCTTTTTTAACGCTAACGCGTGCGGAGATAGAAGCGTATGCACAATCAAATCAACTAGAACATATCCACGATTTAAGCAATGATGACATTGCTTATGATCGCAATTATTTACGTCAACTGGTGATACCTGTATTGCGCCAGCGTTGGCCTAGTTATGCTAGAACCTTAGCGCGCAGCGCCCAGTTATCAGCGCAGCTGCTGCATTGGATAGAGCCTTTGTGGCAAGCCACCTTAGCACAGTGTAGAATTGAACAGAGTAACTGTTTAGACCAAAATAAATTAACCGCTTTGCCGCCGTATGAATGCAGTGAAGTAGTGCGTTTGTGGTTGGAGGATCTGGGTTTGCCTCTGCCTACAGAGGCCCAGATGCACCAAGTGTTAAAATTGGTTTATCGGCGGCGAGGGAAAGTCGCTTGGCACAATGTGATATTAACTAGCTATCAAAATCGGTTGTATGCATTGTCTGCAGAAGAGATTAAGTCACGTAGAGGCGAGTTTCATTGGCCAGAGAATGAAAATAGGCTTTGTATAGACGGCATCGTGTTGCGCCGTGACAAGATATTAGGTCAAGGGCTGGCTGTAGCAAACCTGGCGGATTGCGTCATTCGTTTTCGTACACCGGGGGAACGTTTTCATGCTGCAGGTCGAGTGGGCTCACACCCCTTGAAAAAACTATTTCAAGAATGGGGCGTGCCACCGTGGCAACGAGCACGCATTCCACTTATTTATATACAAGACGAACTTGTTGCTGTGGTCGGTTATGCCTATCATGCACGCAAGCTGGCAGCAACAAATGAAATGGGCGTGGTTTTTAACGAAGAAAGTGGCATGTGACAATTGGAACCTCTTCGATAGTAAAAAGATACCCGTGCCGTCATTGCGAGCAAACGAGTACTGAACGTATAATAAAAGCTATAAACGATAATCACAATGAAAAGGTGGAATGGCACGAAACAAAACGAGTGCAGCGTGGCAATCCAAGGTAAAAAACACTGTTTTACAAGTTTGTGCCTTGTTTATTAGCCCTACTGTAAAACAAGTTTCTTTTTATTACCCCATATTTTCCTGGATTGCTTCGCACGACTTGCTGGCGCTCGTCGGCTCGCAATGACGGACGGGTAGGGTCGTGCCGTTGAGATCTGTTTCATAGAGATCTCTCAACCCGCAACAACAGGTTAAAGAGAATAAATATCTATGAATGCGCACGGTAAGGTGTTGACAACAAAACAAATATTCGATAACCTGCTCCCATATTACGTACTAGAATGGTTTTTAATTATGGACGACAAAAATAAATTGACGGTATCCTTATTTCATTTCTTTTTCAGGGCTACCTAGCCACCTCAAATCTTCAAAGCTAAAAAATAAAGCAGTGTGTGAGTATCGCGCGGCTATGCCGTGCGTGATAGTAAAATCAACATAAGGAGTTAATAACATGAGTATGACTAGTAGTGAGCTGGAGATTTTTTTGAGGGACGAAATAATTAATAGAAAGGGCCAGCCCCATAACGACAATGGTAGTATAAATAGTTCTGAAAATGAACTTAACACTCTTGCGAGTGGAAGAGAAGATAAAAACAGTGATTGGAGTGATAATGAAATATTAGCAGAAGAAACGGTATCTTCACAAGAAGGCAGTCCCATCGATATGGGGGCTGAACAGCAGCGTGTTTGTAAGGTGTTGAAGAAATACACGCAAGAGTTACAATTGCCAGAGCGTCCTTCCGAAAGTAAAGTATGGATTGTTCTAAAAGCATTAAATGTGATCCTTTCCTTTCTTTCTAGCAAAGCTTATGTTTCAGGCTGTAAGGAAGCTTTTCCTAATAGAGAAGTTGTAGCTTATGTGACTGCATTTTGTAGCGCTGTCACTTCAGCATTGCCTACCTTATGGGCTGGATTTAGTGTTATCGATAGATTAAAACCCGATGATCCCTGTAAAAAAGAGCTTTTGGATCTACAAAAGAATTATAGCTATTATGTCGGTCTTGTATGGCCGTCTTTGGGGGGAGCGTTGGCAGCAGTCCCTTTTGCAGACTTGACGGCAAAGACTTCTACGAGCGGCATGGTAACTACATTATTATGGACATTAAACTCTTGGGTAGTGAATGCGACATTAACTGTTTTTGCTATGCAAAATTTAACGAAGAAAATTCCTAGAAAACTGACGCTTTCAAAGGAAGATGAAGATATAGCCTACAAAGTTCGCGCCGTCTTTTTAAAAAGGCTAAAAGCACAGCAAGGACGGGTGGCACAGGGAGAATTTAATGATCGCGACTTCACATTGCACGACTTATTAAAAGATACCACTCCTGAGATAGAACCTAGGTGGTTGGGGAGTACGATTTTTAGAGGGACTGGTGTAACAATTGCATTGTTGGGTTTGGTTGGTTATTCTTCACTCGCTTTTTCTTCTCTAGACAACACATTTAATATTCCTGTGGATATAGTGGATGTTATTACCAAAGTTGGATTAACGGCCGCAACTATGGTTCCCTTTGCATCACTATTTATCAATGCCGGAAATGAGGTTTTTTCCACTATTTATGAAATAGCCGAAAGCCTTTATGATGGACGTTTTGGCGAAGTGTTAGCGAAAAATCCAGCGTACCAATTTTACCCTAAAGCAGCCATAATAGGTACGGTTACTCTGTTGACCATGGCGACATTATCAGGCGTTACCAATGGCGATATGACGCGAAAGATGGCAACAGATTTTTTTGAAAAAATTTCATTAGGGACTGTGCATATTCCTACGGAATTGGCTGACTTTTTCGGCGCAGATGCGTATGCTACCAGCGCGATGTTTAATGGTTCTGCTTCTATTTTTGGTGCCTATCATCCTTTTCTTGCGGCGCTAGCTGGTTATTGTTTATCGGGGGATGGCCAAAAGAGTGCGCTCAAGTTGAAGGCTTTTAATACTTTCGTAGCTACCTTAGAAGAGATGTCATTAGAAGACAGCGCATTAATGATTAATTCCCTTGATGAAAGGACTAATATCTCTATTTTAGAGGAAGCGGATAAAGAGTTAAAATTAGAGAGATGGCAAGTTCTGGTTGATACTATAGAAGGAGGGTTCGCTGATAAAAAAGATTTAGAAGCAGGGCTCCACGGAGATGCTGTTGTGATAGCCCATACGCCAGAAAAGTTGAATCCTTCTTTTACAGGTTCAATCAACGGAGAAACTTCTGTCCATAATAGACATAGGATATTTGCGAAAAGCACAAATGTATCCCCTATGCCTAATAGTGCCGATCCCACAATGCCGTTGTTATTATCAAATAGCTCGGATGAACTAGAAAATTCTGCAAGTTGTGGCAGGTGTGCCGTTATGTAATTACAAATCTTTATGATCGTAAGTTCGCCCTGGGCGTTGCTGTGCTTGGGGCGGCTGTGTGCCGCGGCGTTTAATTTTTTGATAAATGTAACTGACGATAAACAGGATGAAACCCAGAGCAGCCCCTATTAAGGCTACATACGACAGGATAATAAAGCCTATAATACCCAATACACAAAAAACTCCTAAGGCAATAAAGGGCGCTATACGCGCTAAAAAACTATTATTTTTAGGAAAATCAAAGCGTTGCACCATTTGAAATCTCTGTGTGTGTGTAAGTGATATTAACGATATTGTACCATAATATTATTTACCCCAGACCAAATTATAGGTATAATGACGCCTTCTTGCGAAAGTGGCGGAATTGGCAGACGCACTGGATTTAGGTTCCAGCGGGGCAACCCGTGAGAGTTCGAGTCTCTCCTTTCGCACCATTATAGAATAATTTTAGAACAATTAGAGGTTTAGAAATGACGAGTGCAGTGCAGTTAGAGAGCTTAGAAGGCTTAAAGCGCAAATTAACCATTGAAATGCCGTGGGATGATATCGACGCTACTGTGAAGACAGAAGTTAAAAAAATAACCTCTACTGCGCGCATCGATGGCTTTAGGCCCGGCAAAGTGCCTGAAAAAGTCATCGTGCAGCGTTATGGCACCGCCATTCGTCAAGACGCCATGCAAAAAATCATTGATAAGAAATTAAAAGAAGAATTTGAAGAAAGAAAATTAAGTGTAGTGGAAATTACCGCTGTCGACTTGGAGCAAAGCGAACCCAGCGCACCCTTTAAATTTAGCGCCTTATTTGAAGTATTGCCAGAAATTAACTTTAAAGACTTGACAGGGCAGGTAGTACAAAAACGAGTTGCCACTATAGAAGAGAAAGATATAGACGAAGTATTAGCGCGTTTACAAAAACAATACAAAGAATGGATCGAAGTCGATACAGCTGCGGCTTTAGAAGACAAACTGGTGATCGACTTTGTGGGTTATCGTGATGGTGAACCTTTTGCCGGCGGTAAGGCAGAAGGTGCTGAATTAATATTAGGTTCTAAACAATTTATACCCGGCTTTGAAGACAGTTTGGTGGGTATGAAGAGTGGCGAAAAAAGAACTATTAACGTAACTTTCCCGGAAGCCTATCATGAGCCTACTCTTGCAGGGGTGGCGACCACTTTTGATGTGACGGTACATAAAGTGTTAACGGGTAAAATGCGTGAATTAAATGAAGCTTTTGCTGAGTTACTAGGTGTTAAAGAAGGTGGTCTAGAAGCTTTGCGCGCTGAATTAAGACAAGGTTTAGAGCGGGAATTGGCCGTGGCTTTGCGAGAAGAAAACAAAAAGCGCGTATTAGCCAAATTGAAAGAAATAAATCATTTTGAGGTACCGAATGCCTTAATACAAGAAGAAATGCAACGTATGGCACAGGCCATTCAAGCACAAGCGGCTAAGCAAAAACAAAACATTCAAATCAACGATATGAGTCGGTTTACCGAGCAAGCGCGCAATAATGTGATCGTTGGCTTGTTGATGCGTGAGGCCATGATACTTTTCAATTTAAAAGTGGAGTCGAGTCATATAACGAAACTTTTAGAAGAAAAAATGAGTGCCTATGAAAATCCTGCACAAATGATGCAACTGTACTATAATAGCGAAGAGTTGATAGAGCAGATTAAGGGTGAGGCAATGGAAATGCTTCTGATCGATGCCTTGTTGGATACTGCGCAAATAGAAGAAGAGCATGTTTCATTCGAAAAAGCAATCCACGGCGCGCATGACCACGATCATCACAACCACGACCATAATCACGATCACGAATAAATTAATTAAGGATTAGCAATATCATGATGGATAAAAAACATTTTTACGCTTGGCAAGATCATATAGAGAAAAACGTAGGTCTAGTGCCTATAGTGGTGGAGCAAACGGCGCGCGGCGAAAGAGCTTACGATATTTACTCGCGTC
>JAJNBM010000001.1 GCA_021156165.1 Gammaproteobacteria bacterium
CACTTTTGGTTTGAAGGCAACGGCAGGGGGGTATATTACTGCGAGACAAATAGAAGCAGCCCGTCGTGCTATGACCCGCCATATTAAGCGCGGTGGTAAAATTTGGATCCGCATTTTTCCAGATTTACCTAGAACTAAAAAACCCTTAGAGGTTCGTCAAGGTAAAGGTAAAGGTAGCATCGAACTTTGGGTGGCACGTATTTTCCCAGGTATGGTTTTGTTCGAAATGGAAGGTATAAGCGAAGAATTAGCCAAGGAAGCATTTGCTTTGGCCGCGGCTAAATTGCCTATGAAGACAACATTTGTGACGGAAGTGGTAATGTAAATGAAAAAAAATGAATTGCGCGCCCTGTCTACAGAAGGGTTACAAGCTGAATTGTTAGAATTGCGTAAAGAGCAATTTAACTTACGAATACAGCAAAAAAGTGGTCAAATGGTAAAACCGCATTTGTTTGATAAAGTACGCAAACAAATCGCGCGGATCAAAACGATTTTGACAGAGTTAACTTCGGCTAAAGGTGGCAAGTGATTATGAGCGGTGAAGGCAAAACGAAGCGTACGCTAACGGGTAAAGTCGTTAGTAATAAAATGGACAAAACGATCACCGTGGAAGTGATTCGTCTTGTTAGCCATAAAGTGTACAAAAAGTATATCAGTGTGAGACGAAAGTTCTATGCTCATGATGAACAAAATATGTGTCAAATAGGGGATATGGTCAAAATAGTGGAACATCGCCCTATTTCTAAGAATAAGAATTGGATGTTGGTTGAGGTTATAGAAAAAGCGTCTTAGGGCCCTTTTATTGTACTCAGTAATATGTTATACTCGCGCCCCTGGTTACATATGGGGTTTTTGGAGCTAAGATAATGATTCAAATGCAAACTATATTGGACGTTGCCGATAATAGTGGAGCCCGTAAAGTAATGTGCATTAAGGTGCGCAAAGGACGTTATGCCAATATTGGCGATGTCATCAAGGTCAGTGTCAAAGAAGCCATACCTAGAGGTAAGGTGAAAAAAGGCGATGTGTTAAACGCGCTGGTGGTACGTACTTCAAAGGGTGTGCGTAGAGGTGATGGCTCTGTGATCCGTTTTGATAATAATGCCGTGGTGATTTTGAACAATCAAAATCAACCTTTGGCTACACGTATTTTTGGCCCGGTGACACGGGAATTGCGCGGGGCATTCATGAAAATTATTTCATTGGCGCCAGAAGTTTTATAGTTTGAGGATAGCTTCTATGAATAGAATAAAAAAAGGTGATGAAGTGTACGTGGTAGCGGGCCGAGATAAGGGGCAACGCGGCAAAGTCACTAAAATTGAATTAGCTAAGAAGCGCGCTTATGTAAAAGGGATCAATATGGTTACTAAGCATAAACGCGGTAATCCACAGCAAGGCATAGAAGGTGGACGCCTTCAACAAGAAGCGCCTATAGATTTGTCCAATTTAATGTTGTGGGATCCAGTAGCGAAAGCACCGTCCCGTGTGGGAATTCGTGTACTTGAAGATGGCAAAAAAGTTAGGTATTACAAGAAAAGTAATGAAGTAGTTAGTTATACTCATAGCAGTTGATTTGGAGACGAGGTGCCGAGCGCTTGAGCAGCAGGAGTGTAGTACTCTACATGACTGGTGCGAGATGGGCGAAGGCAACAAAGTCTAAGCAAATGCGAAGAGTATAGAGAAGATAGGATCATAGAAAAAAATGACAGCATATTTACAAGAATATTATGAGTCCAATGTTGTAAAACAATTAAAGGACAAGTTTGCCTATCGCAATGTGATGCAAGTGCCTAAAATCACTAAAGTTGTCATCAACATGGGTGTGGGTGAAGCTGCAGCCGATAAAAAAATATTAGATTTCGCTTTGGCCGATTTGGCCGCTATCAGCGGACAAAAAGCAGTTAAAACCTTGGCGCGTAAATCCGTTGCTGGTTTTAAAATCCGTGAAGGATGGCCTATAGGGTGCAAGGTAACCTTGCGTGGCGAGCGTATGTATGAATTTTTACATCGTTTGATACACATTGCTATTCCACGGATTCGTGACTTTCGTGGTTTTAATGTGCGCTCATTTGATGGTCGTGGCAATTATAATATGGGAATTACCGAACAAATCGTATTTCCAGAGGTTAACTATGATAAGATCGACGCCATTCGTGGCATGGATATCACCATTGTTACCACAGCAACTACGAATGCAGAAGGTGTAGCATTATTGGCGGCATTTTCGTTTCCGTTTAAAGATTTGGAGAGAGCAAATTAATGGCTAAAACATCAAGCGTTGAGCGTGAAAAAAAACGCAGCAAGTTGGCTCTGCGCCACAGAGCAAAGATTTTAGATATTAAGGAAAAACTACGTCGGTTATATATTGAAGCCGCTGATCCTAATGCCAATTTTGATACGGTTTATGAGCAAGTTGAAGCATTGCAAGAAAAATTGCAACGCATGCCGCGTAACGCTCATGTGACCCGTGGCCGCAGACGTTGTGAGATAACAGGTCGCTCGCGCGGTGTGTATCGTAAGTTCGGCATGTGTAAGAGTAAAGTCCGTGAATTCGCCATGTTAGGTTGGATCCCCGGATTACGCAAAGCCAGCTGGTAGAGTTTTGTAGGGGTGGCGCGTAAGCTGCCCTTGTTGAGTTAGTAGAAATCGTTTGAATAATGATACTACTTCAGTTGTTTATAAAACAGGAGCAAGTCATATGAGTATGCAAGATCCGCTTGCGGACATGTTGACACGTATACGTAATGCCTTACAGGCTAAGCATAGCCAAGTGGCATTGCCGTCATCTAAATTGAAAGTCGCTGTGGCGAAAGTTTTGATCGAAGAAGGTTATTTGTTAGCTTGTCGAGTTGAAGGGGATGAAAAACCCACTTTAATTATTGATCTAAAATATTATCAAAATAAACCCGTCATTGAGAACGTTAAGCGTGTCAGTAGACCGGGGTTGCGTATTTATAGGGGTTGTGAAGATATGCCGCAATCTTTAGGTGGCCTAGGTGTTGTTGTCGTTTCCACCTCTAAAGGGGTGATGAGCGATCGCAAAGCGCGTGAGTTACGCGTAGGCGGCGAAGTCTTGTGCTTGGTCTGGTAGGAGAAATTAACAATGATGCTATCTAGAATGGCCAGACGGCCTCTTGAAATACAAAAAGGGATCGATGTTGCTATCTCCCAGGGTATTGTTAATGTCAAAGGACAAAAGGGCCAACTGCAACATAGATTGCCTAAAGGCATAGATGTGCTAGTGGAAGAAGGGCATATACAGGTAAAAGCATTAGGCAATGCGCCCAATTTACGCGTCCTGGCCGGTACTACCCGTGCTTTGTTGAATAATTTGCTTATCGGTGTCAGTAAAGGGTATGAAAGAAAATTAATATTGGTGGGTGTAGGGTATAGGGCGCAATTACAAGGCGATTCGTTGAATTTAGCCTTGGGTTTTTCGCATCCTGTGACCTATAAAGCCCCTCAAGGTATTAGCTTTGAGGCACCTTCACAAACTGAAATTCTAGTGAAGGGCATAGACAAGCAGTTAGTAGGGCAAGTGGCGGCTGATATTCGTGCTTTTCGTCCGCCTGAACCTTACAAAGGTAAAGGTATTCGTTATGCAGATGAGAAGATTGTTCTCAAAGAAACGAAGAAAAAATAGGAATTAGAGTTATGGCTTTTGAAGAAAATAGAAAAAGGCGCGCTCGCCGTAGTAAGAATCACATCAGAGCGTTGCAAAGTAAAGATAGCGACCTCATTCGCTTAGTGGTTTTTCGCAGCAATCAACACATCTACGGGCAGGCCTTGCAGTATGATCCTGCAACACGTCAAACCGTAGTGATGGCAAGTGCTTCGACTCTAGAAAAAGCGATACGAACCGAAGTAGAGGCGAAAACGTCGAACATCGGTGCGGCGCAAAAGGTAGGGCAAGCTTTAGCACAGCGTTTGTTAGAAAAAAATATCAAACAAGTTGCTTTTGATCGTTCTGGGTATAAATACCACGGCCGCGTTAAGGCGTTAGCCGATGCTGCACGTGAAGCTGGCTTAGATTTTTAGGGGTAGTGTCATGAGTGCTGTAGTAGACGTTAAATCGGATGGTTATATTGAAGAATTGGTGCATGTGCGCCGTGTCGCTAAGGTGGTCAAAGGTGGTCGTATCTTTGGTTTTTCTGCTTTAGTGGTTGTGGGGGATGGTCATAGACGCGTGGGTATAGGTTTAGGCAAATCACGTGAAGTGCCTGCCGCCATACAAAAGGCAACAGAAGCCGCCAAACGCAATATGATCACCATAGAATTGAATAATGATACCTTGTTCCATGAAGTGAAAGCGAACCACGGTTCAAGCACGGTATTCATGAAGCCCGCTTCTGAAGGTACAGGTATTATTGCAGGTAGTGCGATGCGTTCCGTGTTTAACGTCATTGGCGTTAAAAATGTTTTGGCGAAAGTGGTTGCGGGATCCAGTAATCCTATCAACGTCGTTAGGGCAACATTAAAAGCATTGACCTCTATCCATTCTCCAGATTGGATAGCAGCAAAGCGCGGTAAAACGGTGCAAGAGATATGGAGTCAGACTCATCATGAACAAGTCTAAAACTGTTAAAGTCACTTTAAAGAAAAGTACTATAGGCCGTTTGGCAAACCATAAAGCTTGTGTAATTGGCTTGGGTTTGCGTCGTATAGGCCATACCGTTGAAGTGGAAGATACGCCATCCAATCGTGGCATGATAAACAAAGTCGCTTATTTGTTGGAAGTCCAGGAGTAACACAGCATGCATTTAAATACATTAAAACCCGCAGCGGGTTCACACAAAGTCAAGATCCGCGTTGGTCGTGGCTGGGGTTCTGGGGTAGGCAAAAATGGCGGTAAAGGTAATAAAGGGCAAAAATCCCGTGGTAGCGGTAAAGTCGCCATTGGCTTTGAAGGCGGTCAAATGCCTTTGCACAGACGGCTACCTAAGAGTGGTTTTAACTCGTGGAAAAAACGAGCCACCAACGAAATACGTTTGTCGCAACTAGACAAGCTGAGCGCAACTGAAATAAGCATGCAAGATTTAAAAGATTTAGGCGTGATTGGCCACAATGTGAAATTTGCTAAGATTATCGCTACGGGCGTTATCAATAGAGCTGTAACCTTAAAAGGAATCGCGGCTACGGCAGGGGCTAAGGCATTAATTGAAGCTGCTGGTGGGCAAGTATTAGGTTAAATTTAGATATTACTCACAGCAGTTGAGTTTTAGGCGAGGCGCCTAGCCCCCGAGCAAAAGGAGTGTATGTACCAATACATGACTTTTGTAAGGGGGTATAGGCAACAAAGCATAAAACTCAAATGCGAAGAGTAGAAGGATAAAAGTTTATGAGCGCTGCATCTCCCTCCACGTCAGGATTGAGTGAGCTAAAACAACGGTTGTTGTTTTTACTGGTGGCGATTATTGTTTATCGTATAGGCGCACATATTCCTGTTCCTGGGCTTGATCCGGAGCGGTTAGCTGATTTTTTTAAGGCACAAGCGGGCGGTTTATTAGGTGTTTTTAACGTATTCTCGGGTGGCGCATTAAGGCGATTTAGTCTGTTTGCACTGGGAGTTATGCCCTATATTTCTGCATCCATTATTGTACAGCTGATGACTTCGGTCTTACCTCAGTTAGAACAGCTCAAAAAAGAAGGAGAGTCTGGACGGCGTAAAATAAACCAATATACGCGTTATGGCACCTTAATTTTGGCCTTGTTTCAAGCGTTGGGAATGACGAAATATATTGTGAGCAATCATGTTGCGTTATCGCCTGATTTTGGATTTTATTTGATTTCTACTATCACGTTAACCACGGGAACGATGTTTTTGATGTGGTTAGGCGAGCAAATCAACGAACGTGGCGTGGGCAATGGAATTTCTTTGCTGATATTTGCCGGTATAGTATCCGGTTTACCTGCAGCTGTGGTGCAGGTGCTAGAGCAATCTAGACAAGGACAAATGGACGTACTGGTATTATTGTTTGTAGCCGTATTGATTTTGGCGGTGCTTGCCTTTGTTGTCTTTATGGAGCGTGGGCAACGACGTATTGCTATTCATTACGCCAAGCGCCAGCAAGGGCGAAAAATATATGCGGCGCAGAGCAGCCATTTGCCATTGAAGGTAAATATGACGGGGGTTATACCTCCTATTTTTGCCATGAGTATTTTGTTATTACCAGGCTCCCTAAGCCAATTTTTAGGCGGTGTGCATGGTTTGGGTTGGTTGAAGAATGTGTCGTATTGGATGCAGCCTTCTAGTCCCGTTTATATGATAGCGTATGCGGCTTGTATTATCTTTTTCGCATTCTTTTATGCGGCATTGGTGTTTAATCCGCGAGATACGGCCGACAATTTAAAGCGCTCCGGGGCCTTTATTCCAGGAATACGCCCAGGTGAGCAAACGGCAAAATATGTTGATACGGTCATGACACGATTGACCTTAGCGGGTGCGTTATATTTAATCTTTGTGGCGTTGTTGCCGCAAATTTTAATTAGTAAGCTCAATGTACCTTTTTACTTTGGTGGTACCTCGTTGTTGATCGTCGTAGTGGTGTTGATGGATTTTATTTCGCAGGTGCAGGCGCATATGATGTCTGTGCAGTACGAGTCTTTGTTAAAGAAGGCGAATACCAAAGGCAAGAACAGGCCGGGTGCAGGGTTATTGCGCTAATTGTAGAGAGGGCGGCGCCTCCCGCGGCGGGGTCCCTACAGAACGAGCCTCAGAACGTTGTAGGGGGGTTGTGAGCCGCCCAAGGGTGTAGCAGAAAACCCTTCACATTAGTTCTGCTCAAAATTTGATCGAGACTGTTAGGTAGAGTAGATTTGGAGAGTATTATGAAAGTCAGAGCGTCTGTAAAAAGAATGTGCAGGAATTGTAAAGTCATTAAGCGCCGTGGGGTTGTGCGCATTATTTGTGCTGACGCCAAGCACAAACAAAGACAAGGGTAAGATAAGGGTATAAAGCGGTACTACTTGCTTTTTATTGCAAAAGCAGATATCCTTAGCCGCTATTTTTTAGATTAAGCATTAAAGTTGGGAGTATTCTATGTTTCGAATTTCCGGTGTTAATATTCCACCGAACAAACATATTTGCATCGCCTTGACTGCCATTTATGGCATAGGGCACACCTTGGCCGATAAGATTTGTAAAGCAGCTGAGGTTGAAGGACATCGTAAGGCTAAGGATTTATCAGAAGAAGATGTAGAGCGGATTCGTGAATGTATCGCTAAGGCGCAATATGTAGTTGAAGGCGATTTGCGCCGTGTAGTGGCTACGAATATTAAGCGTTTGAAAGATATAGGGTGTTATCGCGGTGTGCGCCATCGTCGTGGCTTACCAGTGCGCGGACAACGTACCAAAACAAATGCGCGTACGCGCAAAGGTCGCAACCGTAAGAGTACGGCAGCAGCAGCGTAGAATTATCAATTGAGATTGGGTGTGGAAGTAGAGAATTATGGCTGAAATAGCAATTAAAAAAACGGCTCGAAAAATTAAACGTAAAGTAGTAGATGGGATGGTTTGTATCCAGGCTACTTTTAATAACACAATTATAACGTTTGCGGATAAGTTAGGTAACGTAATTGCTTGGCAAACAGCTGGGGGCTCGGGTTTCCGTGGATCCAGAAAAAGTACGCCTTTTGCAGCCGGGGTAGCGACAGAAATTGCTGGTAAAAAAGCAATGGAACAAGGGTTACAAAATGTCATCGTTATGGTGAAAGGGCCTGGGCCGGGACGCGAATCCGCTGTGCGTGCCTTAGTCACGCTAGGCTTAAATGTGATTGGAATTAAAGATGTTACCAAGTTGCCGCATAACGGCTGTAGACCACGCAAGAAAAGACGCGTGTAAAGAGAGAGCAGAGTATATCATTTGAATTTTGCATCATAGGGAAAAGCATATACTCATAGCGATTTGTTTTAAGCGAGGCGACAAGCCCTCGAGCAAAAGGAGTGTAGTACTCTACATGACTTATGGGGGATGGGCGCAGATTACAAAGCCTATAACCAAAGCGTGAAGAGTAGATGTGTTTCCTTACAAAAAATGATATAGAAAATAGAGTATTGAGGAGTAGATAATTAGATGGCAAAATATAGAGGTCCTACTTGTAGATTAGCGCGTCGTGAAGGCATGGATTTAATGCTAAAAAGCAAGTTGAGGTCATTAGAATCAAAATGTAATATGGAAATGGTTCCCGGTCAGAAAGTAGCACGGCGCAGCCGTTTATCCACCTATGGTACCATGTTGCGAGAAAAACAAAAATTGCGTCGTATTTATGGTATGTTAGAACGCCAGTTTAAGCGCTTTATGGATAAAGCTTCGCGGGCAAAAGGTTCTACCGGCACTAACCTCATACAACTGTTAGAGTGTCGTTTGGATAATGTCGTTTACCGCATGGGTTTTGCCAGTACGCGTGCCGAAGCAAGACAAATGGTAAGCCACCGTACTATTCTCGTTAATGGCAGCATTGTAAATATCCCGTCTTATATAGTGAAAGCGGGTGATGTCGTTGAAGTGAAAGAAAAATGCAAAGCACAATTGCGTATTAGAGCTGCTTTAGAAAGCCAACAACAATTAGGCTTTCCAGCGTGGGTAGAAGTAGATATTGCCGCAGTCAAGGGTAAATTTTCTGCAGTACCACAACGCGATGAAGTTCAATTAGAAATCAATGAAAATTTAATCGTTGAATTTTATTCACGATAACCGGGGAGTTTTTTATGTTGCAAACGAGCTACGAACACAAAGCCTATGACCTGCAAAATCCCTACGAAGTTTTGTCTCCTAGTAATATAGTGGTCAAAGAAATCGGTCGTAGTACCTATGAAATTACATTGGAACCTTTGGAAAGAGGTTTTGGCCACACGTTAGGTCATGTATTGCGCCGCATCTTATTATCGTCTATGCCTGGAGCTGCTATTATTGAAGTGAAGATCGCTAATGTATTGCACGAATATAGCCCCATGGAAGGTGTGCAAGAAGACGTGATCGAAGTCTTGCAGAATTTAAAAGGGCTGGCATGTAAAATGCACTTACGTCGTGAAGCCGTTTTAAAATTAAATAAAAAAGGCCCAGGCGTTGTGTATGCAGGGGATATTGAGGTTGATTCTGATGTGGAAATTATCAACAAGAATCATGTTATTGCTCATTTGTCCTCTAATGGTTCTATAGCTTTAGAAGCGAAGTTAGTAATGGGTCGAGGGTATCAGCCCGCTGTGAACCGTTACCAAGATGAAGAAGAGGCTAAACCGGTAGGTATGTTGCTCGTGGACGCTTCCTTTACTCCGGTTAAACGTGTGGCCTATAGGGTTGAGAATGCCCGGGTAGAACAGCGAACCAATCTAGACAAGTTAATTATTGAATTGGAAACCAATGGTGCCATCTCTCCAGATGAAGCTATACGCAATGCGGCTACATTGCTGCAACAACAGTTAATGGCATTTGTGGATTTAAAAGACATTCATGGTCGTTCCGGCCATATGTTCCAAAATTTAGACCCCTTGTTAATGCGGCCGATTGAGGATTTGGAATTGACAGTGCGCTCCACCAATTGCTTGAAAGCAGAAAACATCTTTTTTGTAGGTGACTTGATTCAACGCACGGAAACAGACTTATTGAAGATGCCAAATTTAGGTAAGAAATCCCTGACAGAAATTAAGGCTATTTTGGTAGCGAATTCATTATCTTTAGGTATGCGTGTCGAAAATTGGGTTCAGCCTAGACGTATTATCAAAGCCGATGAAGATTTTGCTAGAAAAGCGGCTGCTGCGGCTGCCGCTTCAGCCGAGCAAGATGAAAATCAAGAGCAAAGTGATAAAGAACAGTAATTTAAATGAACGTGGAAGGATAAGAAAATGCGACATCGTAATAGTGGTAGAAAATTAAATCGCACCAGTGCTCACCGTAAGGCTATGTTTCAAAATATGGCGGTTTCTTTGTTAGACCATGAGATTATTTCCACAACGCTTCCCAAGGCTAAAGACTTGCGCGGTATTGTTGAGCCATTGATTTCATTGGCTAAAATAGATTCATTGGCTAATCGTCGTCTGGCTTTTAACCGTTTACGCGATCGCAAAATGGTGACTAAACTTTTCAACGAAATTGGTCCTAGATTTAATACTAGACCTGGTGGTTATACCCGAGTGCTGAAAGCAGGTTTTAGACCCGGCGATACAGCTCCTATGGCCATTATTGAGCTGGTAGACCGTTTAGATCAAGCGGCCGTAACTGTCGAATAATATAGGGTTTGGGGCGGTTCTTGAGCCGCCCTTTGCCATCTGCGTCCTGCCTCTATAGCAAAGCTGTCTACCCCCGCCTTGCATTTAACCCCTGGTTGCGTTACAATGATGCTCAATTTATAGGCTATAGCAGGCTGAGTAATGGAAGAATTTATTAGAATAAAAGCGAAACATCCTATCCAATCCGTAATGAAGCGCGTATTTGACCTGTTCTTCTCCCTATTGTTGCTACCCCTCTTTTTCTTATTACTCCCTATCATGGGGTTATTGATCAAAATAGACTCCCCCGGACCTGTTTTTTTTCGTGATGAACGTATGGGGCGGTGGGGACATCCCTTTAAATGCTGGAAATTTCGCACTATGGTGGTGAATGCGGATGCGCGCAGTTTGGCCTTGAGCGCACAAGATGAACGAATTACCCGTGTAGGGCAATGGTTGCGTAAGACCAGTTTAGACGAATTGCCGCAGGTTATACATATTCTCTTAGGGCAAATGTCTTTTGTGGGTCCTAGACCGCCCATACTGTGTTTAGCGGAAAAATACACGCCGCATCAGGCGCAACGCTTACAAATGCGCCCTGGTTTAACGGGTTGGGCACAGATTAGCGGCCGTAATATCTTGCCCTATGAAGAGCGCTTAGAATACGATGTTTGGTATGTACAAAATTGGAGCATTTTATTGGATCTGAAAATTCTACTCAAAACGCCTGGCGTCGTATTAAGCCAAAAAGGAGTTTATCAAATAACTCATGGCGTTGAAAAAGCTGTTGTTTCTACAACATTGCCGATAAATCAAGAATAGGGAAAACAGTCCCTGTTATATATGATCATAAAATGATCAAAATATTGAAGTCCGAACCATTTTCCAGTATAATATTTCCAACTTAAAAGCATGCGTTACACGATGCTATTTATAGGGCCTGTAGCCATTCGGTTTGTCGAAGCGAAAAATGAATAAAGCCAGGTAAAATAGTAGCAAATTTGAGAAGAATATCGAGCTATATTTGACGAAAATTTGCCCATATTGGGACTGCTTTATTCATTTTGCAGCCGATAAACTAAAGGGCTACAGGCCCTAATACATTGTTTACTTAGGACCCGCCTCACGGGCTTATTATCTAGACAGTGAGGTCATACACAGGAGAAAAAAATGACGGTTGTAGCCAATAAACGATCACTAATGTCTTTGTACTCGGAACCTACCGATCTGCAATCGCATTGTGTGCGTATTGTTATTGCCGAAAAAGCTTTAGCGGTAGACATCATTGATCTTAAATTTGAAGATCGTGCTGAGGAGCTATTGAGTCTCAATCCATACCAATCGGTACCCACCTTGGTGGATAAAAATTTGGTTTTATATCAACTGAATATCATATTAGAGTATTTAGATGAACGTTTTCCTCATCCCCCTTTAATGCCAGTTTATCCCGTAGCACGTGCAGAAACGCGGTTACGTTTATCCCGTATTGAAAAAGATTTATTTGGACTGTATCAGCAGGTAATGACAGCCAAAGAAGAGGTTTATAGGGATGTGGCTCGGCAACAATTGCGCGATTCTTTGATTACCATTGCGCCTGCATTCAAGAATAACGCTTATTTTTTAAGTGATGATTTGACTCTAGTGGATTGTTGTCTATCGGCATTATTGTGGCGTTTATCTTATGCTGGTATCGAATTGCCGAATCATGCACGTGCAGTCACAGAATATGCGCAACGAATGTTTGAACGTGAAACATTTTACACGAGTTTAAGCAGCGCTGAACATGAAATGTTAGTTTAAGGAGAATAGTTTTTATGGCCACTTCAACCAAACCTTACCTGGTACGGGCTTTATACGAATGGATGTTGGATAATAATTTAACCCCCTTTGTCGCTTTAGACACGAATGTTCCTGGAGTAAAGGTCCCGGTGCAATATATTAAAGATGGGCAAATTGTTTTGAATATTTCCCCTACCGCAACTCAAGACTTAAGCTTAAATAACCAAAATTTATCATTTTGTGCTAGTTTCTCGGGTCTTTCATGCAATATAGAAGCGCCCATGCGTGCTTTAACCATGATTTATGCTAAAGAAACGGGGCAGGGTATGGCTTTCGATATTAGCATTGAGGAGGAGGATGAAGGAGATAACGGGGGCGGTACTCTGGGTGCACATAAATCGAATACAGAGACTAAACCGCTGGCAGCGAAAGGCAAGGCTAAGAAGCCTACTTTAAAAGTGGTAAAATAAAAAGCGTAGGGAGGTCCTCGCGCCTGCCAAAATAGAGCGTGTAGGGGCAGGCCCCCGTGCCTGCCCAAGCAAGGATAAATAAAGCGCCCTAGGCTAACCCCCCTATTTTATGATATCATTATCTTAGTTTAATTCAATTAATCGTCTTATGACGGGGAGCAGTCCTATCATGAATAAAACATTGCAAATCAAAGAGATGGCGCTACCACTAGGCAGCTTAGAGGCGTATATTCAGCGTGCTTATGATGTAGCGGTGTTAACAGAAGCAGAAGAGGCCGCTCTAACTTTACGCTTTTACGAACAGGGCGATTTAGATGCTGCGCGGCAACTGATTGTGGCGCATCTGCGTTTTGTGGTGCGTATAGCCAATGGTTATTTAGGCTATGGTCTGCCTTTAAGCGATTTAATTCAAGAAGGCAACATCGGCTTGATGAAAGCGGTTAAGCGCTTTAATCCCCACATGGGTGTGCGTTTGGTCTCTTTCGCCATTCACTGGATTAAAGCTGAAATTCACGAGTTTATAATCCGCAATTGGCGTATTGTTAAAGTAGCAACGACCAAAGCGCAGCGTAAATTATTTTTTAATCTGCGTAATGCTAGAAAAGAAATAGGCGTTTCTTTTACTGCCGAGGAAGTGGCTGCTTTGGCTGCGGAACTCAATGTCTCTCATAAAGATGTACGTGAAATGGAAATGCGTATGTATGCGCACGATATGGCCTTTGATGCACAAGACGATGATGAAGAGGGCAGCACAGCTCCAGCGCATTATTTAGAAGACATGCGTTTTGCCCCTAGCCTGCAAATTGAGAATAGCGACGAAGCCGATCACAGTCGGCAAAATCTCTACGCTGCCTTAGAAAATTTAGATGAGCGTAGCCGTGATATTGTGAGTGCGCGTTGGTTAGTGGATAAAAAGGAAACTCTAGAAGATTTAGCTGCTCGTTATCAAATTTCAGCAGAGCGCGTACGTCAAATCGAAAAGAGTGCAATGTTAAAATTAAAAAACCATATGCGTGAAGCTGTAGAGGCTTAAGGCCGGCTGTAGCGGCCTATATTTTACGAAACTCGTAGGGGCAGGCCCCCGTGCCTGCCCTAGTTAGGGCAACTACGAAGGGTAAAACCATGAAAAGGACATTTTGTTACATCACGGCGCTGTGGTTAATAACCCCCTTATCGTGGGCAACGTTTTGCAATACCTCACGAGGAAGCAATGGCTGGATTGAACAGGGTATGAGCCAGCAACAGGTTATAGCGGCTTGTGGGCAGCCCGATAGCACAGCAGAAATAGATAAAACCAATAACCGCCTGGATGCCACTCAATATTGGAACTACCAAGGACAAAGCGTGCAATTGGTGCCGCAATCTTCATGGCCAGCCCCCACGCCCTATGGCGCCGCAAAGGCGAATAATACAGCCAATGCGTTGGTGGTCGAGATTAATAATAATGTTGTGAGCAGTTTAGCGGTGAATGGTAAGCTGGTTTCATCGGGCAGTTGCCCGAATGGGGGTTCTGTACGCGTAGGCGATAGTGCAAATAGGGTGATGTCGAGTTGTGGTACAGCGACACAAGTCAGTTATCAATATCAAAAAAATAACTCGGCATCACCCCCCATCACACAATGGACATATCAATTACATGGAGGCCGATCTTTAACGATACAATTTCAACAGGGCGTGGTGAGTGAGCTTAATCAGTAATAGAGTCTTAGGTATAGAAACTTCTTGCGATGAAACCGGTATTGCCCTGTACGACAGCGAACACGGTATTATAGCCGAGGCACTGTATAGCCAAGTGGAATTGCATCGACGTTATGGTGGCGTGGTTCCTGAATTAGCCTCGCGCGATCACATACAAAAAACGCTTCCACTCATTGAAACCGTCTTAAACAAAGCGGGATTGACCGCGCAAGATTTAAATGGCGTGGCGTATACCGCAGGCCCCGGTTTAGTGGGTGCTTTATTAGTAGGGGCTTTATTAGGCCGTAGTATTGCCTATGGCTTAAATATCCCCGCTATAGGGGTACATCATATGGAAGGGCATTTATTAGCGGCTTTATTAGAAAAAGAAAAACCAGAACTGCCTTTTTTAGCTTTACTGGTTTCAGGTGGTCATACGTTATTAGTTGAAGTTGCAGCCTTAGGGGTTTATAGAGTATTAGGACAATCCATAGATGATGCTGTAGGTGAAGCTTTTGATAAAACAGCCAAGTTATTGGGTTTAGGCTATCCCGGTGGCCCCGCATTAGCGCGACTGGCCGAAAAAGGCGATGCCAAACGGTTTTATTTTCCGCGTCCTATGAGCGACAAAGCACATTTAGATTTTAGTTTTAGCGGCCTTAAAACGCATGCCATGGTAACGTATAAAGTCTTATTAGCAAAGGGCGAAGACAATGAACAAGCACGTGCCGATATTGCCGCGGCTTTTCAAGAAGCCGCAGTAGACACTTTGTTGCTTAAATGCAAAAGAGCATTAACTCAAACGGGCTTGAAGCAATTAGTTGTTGCCGGGGGTGTGAGCGCTAACAGCTTATTACGCCACAATCTCCAACAATTTATGCAACAGCAGGGTGGAAAGGTATTTTTCCCGCGCTTAGAATATTGCACTGATAATGGTGCCATGATTGCCTATGCGGGATATTTGCGCTTACAGGCGGGTGAATCCGCCGGATTGACGGTAGGCGTAAAACCGCGTTGGCCCTTGAATGAATTGAAGGCGATAGTGTAGGGGCAGCTCGCGAGCTGAGCGATCCCCACGAATATAATAACATCAAGATTAAGGTATAAAGTTGCACGGGAAGCTGCTTACAGCAAAGCCCGTCATTGCGAGCAAACGAGTGCTGAATATAGAATATTTCTATGAGTGATGATACCAATGGAAAGATTAAACTGTACGAAACTAGCCGAGTGCAGCGCGGCAATCCAGGAAAATGTTCAGCGATAAAAAGGAGCATCCTGTACGATAGGCTAATAAAGCAAAGCCAAACTTACAACCCCAGGGCGTTAACCTCTGGATTGCCGTGCCTGTTCGCTGCGCTCACTGGCTCGCAATGACAAAGTTCTGCGCAATTCTTACTTTTTAACATCTTACCGGCTCTATTCGTGGGAGGGGCTCAGCTCGCGAGTCGCCCAAAATCTACCAAAAACCATTTAATCTTGGATCAACTCTTGGTACTGCTCAGCCAAGAGGGTTACTTCGCCATAAACCAAGGAAAATAACAGGTCTATTTTTCTTAGATCAGAGCTGCGCCTTACTTCCTCGTGCAATATTTTGAAGGATTCTTCCAAACGAGGGGTGCCGCTATAATATAAACCGCCACGTATTTTATGCAAGATTTCACGCACTTTTTCAATATTATTTTCCTTTTCGGCTTCTTGTAACAACGGAATATCCTCGTCCAAGGTGTGGAGTAAAATTCCTAAGGCTTCGAGAACGGTTTCTTCTTTTCTTGCTCCAATCCGTTGCATGCCTAAGGCTAAATCGATCACGGGCAAGCCTTCATCCTGTTCTGTACCCAGTGCGGGATAGATATTTAGAATCTCTACAGCAATGTCTGTGCCCAAGGGTTTTGTTTCCGCCATCGAGAAACCTGCAGCCATCGCTGTACGCAATTTTTCTGCATCCTTATGTGCCGTCATGGCAACAAAAGGGGTTTCATGGTTCAACGCTTCTTTGTCATTTTTCATTTGCGCTACAATATCGCAACCCGAGCCATCCGGTAAGCCTAAATCGCAAATGACGAGATCATAACGCTTGACGGCCAATTTTTCTAGGGTTTCGGCCACCGTTTCCGCACAATCAATCTTGCTTGTATAGGCAGACAGTAAATTCTTTTCAGCAAAAAGGCAGGTTTTGTCATCTTCCACGATTAACAGTTCATGTGTAAAGGGTGTTTTAGGGAGAAATTGTTGTGCGGTCTTTGCTTTTACAGACTGTTTTTCTACGCTTTGTTGGGCTAAAGGCGATCGGAAGCATTCATTGATTTCTATGGTGGGTTTACGAATATCCTCCCAACGTACTTTAAAGGGAACGCTCAATTTAAAACAAGTGCCGCTGTGTTCCTGGCTGTGCACCTCGATATCGCCATCGAGTTCATCTACAAAAGTTTTAACCACATATAAACCCAAACCGGTTCCAGGGTATTTGTTGCTATTAGACAGCACCGCGCGGCTGAATTTATCATAAATACTTTTGACTTTATCACCCGTAATACCTATACCGGTGTCTTTTATTTCTAGCGTCAATACGCCACGGCGCCCGCCTTCTTCCGATTTTGCATCGATGTTGACGGTGACCTCACCCTTGTGGGTAAATTTGATGGCATTGCCGATTAAATTAACCAGTATACGGTTTAAGCGAAATTCATCCCCGAGGATTTGCGCGGGAACAGAAGCCGTCACCTTAAAATGCAATAACAGATCTTTAGTAAAAGCGGCGGGTTTATTGAGTTCAATTACCGATTGCGCCAGCTCGCGTATATCCAGGGCCTTTTCCAGTATAGGGCGGGTATTGCCGCTCAAATCACCAAATTCAACCGCATCGTTGCACAGATCCAACAATCTTTTGCTGGCTGCAACCGCCATGTCTAAGGCTTCTTTTTTATCGGGATCCGTTTCTGCCTGAGCCAATACGTTTAACACGCCCCATAAACCTGACGAAGGTGTACGAATGTCGTGTTGCATGTTTTGCACGAATTCGGTTTTTGCTTTGCTGGCGGCTTCGGCTTGTTCTTTGGCTTTTTTCAATTCCGTAATATCGACCGAGATACCTAAGAGGCCGATGACTTCGCCTTTATTATCATGTAAGGGTTTCTTTTGGGAGAGGTAAGTAACTTCTTTACCATCTACTAACATTGCAGATTCTTCAAATACTCTCGCTACATCGCTCTCCATGATGGCTTTATCTGCTTCATTTATGATGGCAGCTTGTTCACGTCTTATATGTTCCGGTAAATTTTTGTTGAGTAGATCATAATCACTTTTGCCTACTATTTCTTGTCGCGACCGCAAACCCGCATCAACAGCCTGTTGTTCATTGCAACCTAATAGGTTGCAATTTCTATCCTTCCAATACACATGGCCTGGTATGGCAGCAATAATTTCATCCAATATATGATGAGCTCTATCCATATAATCTTTGTATTCTTTAAAGTTTACCGATACCCCTAGAATGCCAATAACTTTATTATCTTTGTCATGCAAAGGTATTTTTTTAGAGATATAATCATCTTCTTCAAAGGTAGCTGCAATCCCGCTTTGCATCACCTTGAGGTCATTATTTCTGCATTCTTCCGCAACTTTCAGTGGCAGAAAATCATAATCTGTTTTCCCTATCAATTCTTCGGAAGAGTTAAAGCCCAAATCTACAGCTTGGCTTTGATTACAACCCAAAAAATACCCATCTTTGTCTTTCCAGTAAATATGCCCCGGGATAAGGTTCAAAATCTCCATAACATCAATTTTATTTAACGTAGACAAAACCTTTTTCTTATTCTTACTCATCTCTTAAACACTCCCTAAAATCTATTAATATTAAATATCAATAATTTCCCTTACGCTTATATGATTATAGTTATTCTGGTATAAATTAATTTGATTCTTGATTGTATCCATAAATATGTGTTTTATCAATAAAATAGACGGATTATCTAGACAGAAGCCATATTTCTGTGCCTTGCTTTTTAACGTTAAAAACTCCTCTTTCATTTCTCTTTCTCCAACCACAAGATTTGCGGTATCTGGGATAAATTCCTCGGCAAATGGGGCTAATTTTGAACCAGTAAATTGCGGATGTGTGGCCGCATTCATTAACAGCATAACATATAATCCAAAATGATTCAACCTTCTTAATAATTCTAATGGTGATAAAGGGATAGCAGCGATGCGGGTACAAATAACGACTATGCCCGTCTCTTCTTTTAAAGGACTATTCTTCTCAGTGAGCAAGGACCCGTGGTTATCGCCTTTATCGAATAAAATAAGGTCTTTGCGATGATGAGTCTCATTGAGAGTTTCCAGTATTATCAATACGGTACATCTGGTTTTTTGCATATGCGTAAAAAGAATTTTTGAAGAAAAAAAACAAGGGTAAACCATACGCCCACCAGCATCGTATGAGATTGCAGACACAATACTAGGGCAGTTTTCTTCATTTATATTTAAGTCCAGAGCGATAACCTTAATAAATTCACAAGACGTCATGGCTAAATGCAATTGATATTTATAAATCATTTTTTTTGATAGGGTTTTAGAAATTCCAAAAAAATGGGCTATTTCATCATTGCAAATGTAGAGTCCTTGAGCATTTGACTTTTTAAATAAGGTTAAAAAATAAGAGTAATATAAAAAGCATTCTTGCCATTCTACAGAAAAATAACACCCATGCTTTTTTAGCAGTTCAACTATGGTTTGCCGCCTATTTTTATGAGTTATTGGTGCACGTAATATTTCTGTTAATTTATTTAGAGCAGTATTTAAAGAATGAATTCGGTCACTTGCAGTATTATTGCTATAGCCACTTTTTGATAAAAGAAAAAAAATATAGGCTCTAGTTTGACAAGCAGTATCGCCCACATGAGGATCAAAATACTGATATTGTTCGCTAACATAAAATTTATTTAGACAATCAAGCAATAGCTTGATAATGTGATAAACCATGTTGAGTATTTCAACGGCCATTTTAGAATTGCGAACCAGCGCTAAACTATTCTGAGGTAAAAAATCTACAATTGGATAGCTAGTGTTATTTAGCTCATTTAGTACATTACGTTCATTTAAAGCGAGAGGAATACGTAGCTTTAATTTGTTTTCACCCATAAATATAGCTATTTCCTAAATGTTTTCTATCGTTTATTATTAAATTGAATTGGAATCAAGTTACTTTTTCGCTCTATACAAAATGATCAGCCAAATCACAGTCCCGCAAGTAACCATGCTGGCTAAAGTTCCAAATGCAAGTAGATAATCTCGATTTAAAAAACCGTGTAAAGTGGTTGCCAGTTGAATCAGCCAAAATCCAAAAAAAGTAATAAACGAAACTTCCTTTGCATCTTTACTCTTTAAAATACGCATGATTTGTGGAATAAACAGAGCCGCATTCACAACCAAACTAATCGTAAAACTGGATTCAATTATTTTGTCAAATATCATTATTTACCCTGTTATCTTACTCATGGCGCCGCGGGCATAGGATAAAGCAATCACCGTTAAATTACAATACACGTTCCGAAAAAACATCACTATTTCATACTCTTTATGTAACATTAAGCATCTGAGTGATCGTTTTTAACGGTGTTTGAAAAAGGCTTTCCTCTATCCATAACCCTGCTTTGGGTAGCTAATAAGAAATTATTTTTGGGTATCCCACTTTTCTTGAATCGGTGAAATAATATCGGTCATTTAATAAGGAGAGAATGTTGCTGTAGGCCGAATAGGCATACAGACTCTTTTTCCATTGGAGTGGTTTTGCGATAGGTGCATCGTGTTCGCTAAGGATAATGGAAACAGATGAGTCTTTAACTTGTGCATAGCCACTACCTCTATAAGTATATCTTCCAGCTTATCCATAATTATATCAATTCCCCTTGTCAAAAAGCGGCAAAAAGCGTACCATGATGCTCTCAAAAGAAGCACTGTGCACAGGATATTTACAGAAAATGAGCAAAAAGCAGCCAGCACCCTTTCAATTCGAAACCGCATTGCAGCAATTAACCGATATCGTCGATACCCTGGAAAAAGGCCAATTAGGCTTGGAAGAATCATTAGCCTTATTTGAAAAGGGAACCGAATTGACGCGGCTTTGTCAAACAGCCTTAAAACAAGCCGAACAGAAAGTACAGATCCTCATTGAAAAAAATAACAGTGCCGAATTAGAAGACTTTGATGCCGATAACGATGTTAACGCCTGATTGTTTGCGTCTAGCCCAAGAGCGGGTGTTGCCCCTGTTAGAGCGCCATTTACAAGAAGCGCCTGCGGCAGCATCTCGTTTATTATCCGCCATGTCTTATGCCAATTTAGAGGGGGGCAAGCGTTTACGCGCCGCCTTAGTCTACACCGCGGCCCAAACTTTTGATGCGCCCTTAGATCACGCCGATGCGGCTGCTGTGGCGGTAGAATTTGTCCATGCCTATTCTTTAATCCATGATGATTTACCGGCAATGGACAATAGCCCGCTACGACGAGGATTAGCTTCTTGTCATATTGCTTATGATGAAGCCACCGCTATTTTAGCCGGAGATGCTTTACAGGCGCTTGCTTTTGAAGTGCTAGCCAATGATGCGCAATTGCCTGTGGCAATGCGCTTAAATCTGGTGCAGCGTTTGGCTAAAGCCAGTGGTGTACACGGTATGGCGGGCGGGCAAATGATAGATTTACTGTATACGGGTGGCTCTGAGAAGCCTTCTTTGACCCAATTACAACAAATGCATCACTTAAAAACAGGCGCTTTATTAGAAGCCAGTATTTTGATGGGGTGTGATTGTGCAGGCCTAACCGATGCTTTTGCAAGGGAGGCGATTGCCACCTATGGTCAAGCCTTAGGTCTCGCTTATCAAATTCAAGATGACATTCTCGATGTGGTGAGTATGGAAGGTAATTTAGGCAAACCCCAAGGTCGCGATGCTGAGTTAAATAAAATGACTTATCCGGCAGTGGTGGGTTTAGGCAAAGCCTGTGAGATGCGCGAAGCCTTATACCAACAGGGCATGGCCGCATTGAAGCCTATAGCGCTAGACACAACGCGCTTGCAGGATCTACTCACCTTCGTGGTTAGGCGCGAGAATTAAATATTTCCCTATTTTTTCTTAAAATTCGTAGAAGAATCAGCTATTTATGTCTCTTAATATTTCCTTAAGCTTAAGGTGATATAATATTGCCTCAAAAATATAAATACCCCTAAATTTGGGGCAATAGCTGAGGTAAATAATATGTCTAGTGCGGAAGGTGCTATAAAAAGTACTGCTGAAAAAAAAGCTGGCAACCGTAGTCCGAATATACAATCTTTAAAAACGTGGTATGCAGAATTTAATACCGAAAATATAAACAGCACTAAATATCTGGTAGACGGGCAACCGCCTGCGGGTGGGCCAGAGCAATCTTCTTTAGGTAAGGACTCATCTAAAGAGAACGTAGAGAACAAAATTATTACGTCTGTGAGTAAAAAACCAGAACCTATTTTAAAAGGTCTAAAAGAGACAACGGTTACTGAAAAGAAATTTTCCTTTAAGGTGGATGAAGAAAGTATTGCCATGCGTGAGAGAATTAACCTCTTTCAAGATTATGAAGCCTACTTCATATTCGCTGAAGATCTGTGGAAAATTAAAAAAACTGCCACCGAGCCTGGTTTTTATCTATACTTTGACAACAATTTTAATGTATGTGTATTCGTTGTCCATAAAAAAGGTGAAAATGAGAGCATTGATTTGGGTCATATTGTAAAAACAGAGAAAGAGAAAGCTTTGATCACTGAGTTTACTCGTGAATTATATGATAAACAATGTGAGCTTTTGCAAAAAGGTATTGATAGGTCTAAAAAATTATTATTAAAAAAACTTTTGCTAAAGGATAAGATTCTTAACCTAATTACAGCTAAATGTACTCGCTATTTAAGCAGAACTCCTCTTTCGCATAATGAGATGCATCCTCTGAATGTGTTTCAATTTTCCAGCAGCGATAAAGTGAAAAATTTTTTAGAAAACTACTTCTTTGAGGAAGATGTTAGAGAAAAATTTGTATTTGAGGAGCATTTTTATGACACGGGCGATGCTTATCTAGTTTTTAGGGATCAAATCATATCTGAGGAGCGTCAAAATCAGATTGATACAGCTAAAGCGAAAGGTTTTAATCTGATTGAGATAAGTGGTCAAAAGGATAAAGATCTTAATATCCAGTATGTGATAGATGAGATACTACGAGCCTATACTGTTCCTGGAGAAGACTTTATTATGGAGGACTTTAAACGGCGAGTTGCTGCTAGGGCCAAAATAATAGCTTCACAAATAGTGGAAGGGAAACAAGGATTTTCTGATAGAGCTAAAGATATAGTGGCTGGAGAAAAAGTGTCTAAGGTAAAAAGGCGATACATTTTTAATCACGAAAAGCTTATCTTATCTGATTTAATAAGAATATATATAATTGCAACTAACAGCTTTAGTAGAACTCTTAAGAAGAATTTTATAGAATGTATTTCGCGTTTTTATGCAAAGCAGTGTAATTTTGAAGATACCCTCCAAGCAATAAAAAAACTGTACATTGATAGCTACGGATTGCCTCAAATTCAGGCAACTCCTATTCAACAAGCGGTTTCATCTAGTGATACCAGCCAACACGAGGTTAAGATGCCATTTCAGCAGAATAGGGCATTAGAAGTTGAGAATGAGAAAAAACAATCCGAAGAGCCTGCGATGATGCAGATAAAGAGGTAGAGCTAAAAGAACTCAATTTAACTCGTAGTAGGGATATGGCCTATGTTCGCTTTTTCCAAAACGTATTATCCGAGGAAATCGCTAAAGGACTAGATGACGCTTTTAAACTAATTGAAACTAACCTTAAAACCGCTCCGCACGCGCCTTAGCCCAAGCTTCGGCAAAGCTTGCTGGGATAGCATTGCCTAATAATACCCCAGGTTCTAAAAATTCATACAGTTCGGCATAGGTTTTGGAGGTAAATTCACCGGTTTGTCTATATAAATGCTGTGGGCCTAAATCGGATATCGTTTTAGCGCCCATGGCACCTACCAATTCTAGCATGCTGGCCACCGTGGCTGCATGGTAGTTTTTAACGCGCACGGATTTGTCGCTTACTACTAAACCGTTGGCCAAACGTGGATTTTGTGTAGCGACGCCGACGGGACAGGTATTGGCATTGCACTGCAAGGATTGCAAGCAGCCTAGGGCAAACATCATGGCGCGAGCAGAATTACACATATCTGCCCCCAAACAGAATTTATCGATCATGTGAAAGCCCGTGGCTACTTTACCGCTGCAAATGATGCGGATTTTATCCCGCAAATTGGTGCCAACTAAAGCATTGCGCACAAAGCGCAGCGCCGGAAATAAGGGCTCGCCCACGTGGTCGGAAAATTCCAAAGGAGCCGCCCCAGTGCCGCCTTCGGAACCATCTACCGTAATAAAATCGGGTAAAATGCCGGTTTTCAGCATCGCTTTACAGATACTTAAAAACTCTGAATGTATGCCTATACACAATTTGAAACCGACTGGTTTTCCTCCCGACAACGCGCGTAATCGTGCTACAAAGTGCAACAAGCCTTCGGGAGTGGAAAATTCGGGGTGAGTAGGAGGTGAAATACAATCTTTGCCTAGAGGTATGCCACGAATGGAGGCAATTTCTTGATTTACCTTCGCGGCAGGCAAGATGCCGCCATGCGAAGGTTTAGCACCTTGAGACAGTTTGATCTCTATCATCTTAACCACATCTAGATTCGCTTTTTTGGTAAATTCTTCAGGACAAAACTCGCCGTCGTGGGTTCTGGCACCAAATAAGCCTGTGCCCAATTGAAAAATAATATCGCCGCCTTGTAGATGATAAGGACTGAGTCCCCCTTCGCCTGTATTATGCGCAAAGCATCCTAACTTCGCGCCTTTGTTGAGTGCCATGATGGCATTGGGGCTTAAAGCGCCAAAGCTCATTGCCGATACATTTAGGCGCGAAGCATAGTAGGGTTGGGTACATTGCGGCCCACCCACCATGATATAACCTTCATCGTGACTTAATTTGGTGGGACATAAGGAATGGCGTATGGAGAAATAGCCTGGAGCGCGTACGTCATTTTGGGTGCCAAAAGCCAACGTATCGAGTTGCTTTTTGGCACGTTGATAGACTAAGGCGCGGGTTTCGCGGTCAAAAGGGCGCTCGCTTTGGTTGGAGGCTATAAAATATTGTTGTATTTCGGGGCGTATCGTTTCCAATATAAAGCGAAAGTGGCCCAAAATAGGGAAATTTCGCAAAATAGCATGTTTGGTTTGTATTAAGTCGTAACTACCAATGGCAACGAGCAATATTCCGGCAACCAGGAGGACCTTTAGGGGAAACCACATCAAAAGGACAATAATGGCAGGTAAAATAAGCAGCAAAAAAGCAAAGATAATGAGTCGTTTCATTGCGGGCCTTTTCGTTTTAAGGGTGATTCATGGGCTTAGGCTAGCCTATTTGAAAACAATCTTCAAGTGTTAGGTCAAACTATTGGAACGAGATCCCATCTCCATTGAGGCTGGATTGATAGGCTAGTTATTCCATAGGCGCCAGCAGATATTTCAGATCATCCGCTTCTAAGCGGCCACCAGTGGAAATGTCGTTGGCGAAAATATCATTTAATAGGGTTTGTTTTTTTTGTTGCAGATGAATAATCTTTTCTTCCACGGAACCTCGAGTAATCAACTTATAGATAAAGACCGCTTTGTTTTGTCCTATACGATGCGCGCGGTCGCTGGCTTGATTTTCGGCCGCAGGGTTCCACCAGGGGTCATAATGGATGACCGTATCGGCGGCAGTTAGATTTAAGCCTGTGCCCCCTGCTTTTAAGCTCAATAAGAATAGCGGCACCTCCCCATTTTGAAAGCGGCTCACGGGGGTTTGTCTGTCTTTAGTACTTCCTGTTAATAAAACATAGGGAATGCCTAAAGCTTTTAATTCCGGTTCAATTAAACTTAACATACTGGTGAAGGTGGAAAATAACAGTATTTTTCGGCCTTCTTCTATCATCTCGGGTAAAACCGACAACAAATATTCTAATTTAGCCGATTGAGCAATATTCTGTGCAGCCGCCAATTTGACTAAGCGCGGATCGCAACAGGCTTGGCGTAATTTTAATAAGGCGTCTAAGATCTCAATATGACTTTGCGCGAAGCCTTTTTGCGCCAGTATTTTTTGTATTTTGTTGCCTACGCTTAATCGTATGCTCTCATACAGAGTAGCTTGTTCTTCATTCATATCGATTAATTGGATCATTTCATTTTTGGGTGGCAAGTCCGCAGCGACTACGCTTTTGGCACGGCGTAATAAAAAAGGAGCAATACGTCTTTGTAAGGCTAATTTGCGAGCCGTATCGTCGTCCCTTTCAATCGGCTGTCTGAATAATTTATTAAATGATTTTTGATTGCCTAAATAACCGGGGATTAAGAAGTAGAATAGAGACCATAATTCACCTAAATGGTTTTCCATAGGTGTGCCGGTTAAACACAAACGGTGTTCCGTTTTTAATTGCGTGACGATGGCAAAGGCTTTGGTATTGGCGTTTTTGATCCATTGCGCTTCATCCAAAATGATGTAGTAATAGGATAATTGTTCTAATAAAGGTTGATCATGCAAGATGACGGCATAAGTCGTTAAAATAATGTCGTGTTGCGCTAATATCTCTTTTTCACTAGGCCGCTCGGCTCCTTGTAATATTAATACGCTTAGATCAGGGGTAAATTTCTTGATTTCACTGTGCCAATTGGTAGTAAGGCTCGTGGGGGAGATAATTAAGATGGGTTTTTTAGCGCGACCATGATGTTTTTCCATAGCCAAATGGGCCAACGTTTGTACTGTTTTACCCAATCCCATATCATCGGCGAGAATACCTCCTAAGTTGTGCTGCCTTAAAAATTGCAACCAGGTTAAACCTTCTAATTGATAATGCCTCAGCGCGCCCTTAAAATTATCTGTGGGGTGTATAATATTTTTTGATAGGGGAAAAGCACCCCACTTTTGGCTAAGAGAGTGTAATTCCTGCGGTACTTCCCACTGTATTTGGGGCAAGGAAAAATTCTCTTTATGGCCGATGAGTTGTGAGGCAAATAAAGCATTGATAGGCAGTTGGCCGTCTTTTACAATCGTTTTATCGTAGAGTTCAGTTAAAGTAAGTAAGATCGTTTGGAATCTATGCATGGGGATTGCTATTTTTGTGGCATTGTCTAAAGTAAGTTCTAACAATTCATTGGGGTCTAATTCTAAAATATCGTTTAAATTGGAATCCGCATAATCATTTTGTAACAATTTTGCCAGCACCGGGATTAAGTTTATTTTTTCATCATCGACTACAATGCCCACTTCTAAAGAAAACCAGCTTTTCTGGGTATCTTCTTTAATCTCGCCGTACCAATCATCATAAACAACGGCAGGGGCATAAATGAAGCTTTGATCGTAAACAATATCCCAACCTAACGGCGGCAGCTCTAGGTCTGCCGAGGCTAAGAAATGGGCCACATCTGCTTTGCTATCTCCTACGTGATAATAGCGCGCATAGTCTTTTTTCACGAAGACAGGACTTTTTTCATCAAAACGATGCACGCCACGCTCGTTTAACTGCAGTAAATAGTTTTTTTCAATATCCCATTGCCTAGGGTAAACAAACAGTATGTCATCGTTTAAATCATATAAGTTTTGCTCATAGGTATCGGGGTGGCAAGAAACGGTTTCATAATGAAAAGTGATGGTGGCATAACTATAATTAGATTCATAGCGATGATAGCGCGCTACGGTAGAGTGGGAGGAGAGTATGCGTGCGCTGTCTGTGCTATATAAAGTGAGGGTTGCGGTGGGGGCTACGACGCGTTGCTCTGTAGTGTGTGCTACAGGCAGTGGTGGTAAATCGCGCGCACTAGCCCAAGCATCGAAGGCTGTTTTTAAAAATTCACCTTGATCGGGATAATAAATCGGCATAGACAAACAGTGTTTTAAGGTTTCAGGAGATAAAGTAGTGCGAAGGGGACCTACCTGCTGTAACTCCGCATTGTAATACAGGAATGGATTAACCGGCCACAACGAAAGGACTGCATTGTCTTTGGCGTGTGCCAAATATTTAAAGCCACCGTGGCTTAAACGGTGCCAATCTAAGTGAATTTCTTCTGCTTGTTCCTGCCAGCTTAAGGGCTTTAATGCTGCTTGCCAAAAAGCACGGCCAGTTTTAATGATTGTGCTGATAATTTCGGCTGGAGTTTCAGGCTGTAAGCGATAACGTTCTCCTAGATCTTCGGCATTGTACTGACGATAGCGCCGCAATTGTTGTATTAGGAGGATATCGGTGCTCGTTAATAATTCTAAGTCACGCAGGTCGGTGAGCTTAGCGGGTTTAATGGCGCTTAGGCTATATCCCCCTTTTTTAAGCGCTTTACTTTGATATAAATCAATGAACAAATCGCGCGGTTGATCTTCATTAAAACCAAAAGATAAGATATACAGTAATACTTCATCCTGTATAGACTCTCTTGAATAATCCTCTTTTGCATTGGGTGAGTAGGTTTCATCTAACCAAGTTTCCCAGACTTGATACCGGGCCTTTTCAAAGCCAGCGTAATTGCGCATGGCTTGATCCATATTCGCTTCCAGCTGGTACAATACTGCGGCTACATGACGGCAATTAAAACCCATGGCACAAGAGCAGGTGCCGATGATATTGCTGCGTGCATGTTTTGAGGGCTCTAGTACGATATTAACGCGATAAGTCTGTGTGCCATGACCTTGCACCGTTGCGCCTACTGCTTGCCCACTGCGAAAAGCCAATTTAGACACTTGTTTGTGTAAAAACATTTCACGGCCGTAACTCACGCATCCGGGAGAGAAATGATTTTTAAACAGTGTGTTGATGTCAAATTTTTCTGGCATGTTAATCCTACTCTGTGTATATACTCATAGCAGTTGGTTCTATAGGGCAGAAGACTAGCTCTCGAGCATCAGGAGTGTAGTACTCTACATAACGGATGCGAGATGGGCGAAGGCAACATCCCCTAAAAATCAAATGCGAAGAGTATATCATTCGGCCACTACACTTTTTTGTAACGCAATAATTTCTTTGATACCTTTTTCTGCCAATAGGAGCATTTGATCTAGATCGCTGCGGCTGAAGGCTTCTTTCTCGGCCGTACCTTGAATTTCGATAAAACGGCCTCCCTCATCCATGACTACATTTAAATCGGTTTCAGCCCGACTGTCTTCACTGTATTCTAAATCCAGTAAGGCTTGTTGATTGTGCACACCTACCGATACCGCGGCAACCCACTGGGTCAGCGGTGATTCACTTAAAATTTGACGTTTGCGTAATAGTGAAATAGCGTCGTATAAGGCTACACAACTGCCACTGATAGCTGCGGTGCGTGTGCCGCCATCGGCTTGAAGGACATCGCAATCCAATTGTATGGTATTTTCACCCAACAAAGATAAGTTAATGGCCGGACGCAGGGCGCGGCCAATTAAACGCTGAATTTCTACCGTGCGCGCACTTTGTTTGCCTCTAGCGGCTTCACGCTCATTGCGCTCGTGGGTAGCCCTAGGCAATAAGCCATATTCCGCGCTGAGCCAACCTTTGCCACTGCCTTTTAAAAAGCGCGGCACACCGCTGAGGATACTGGCATTGCACAATACTTTGGTATCGCCATATTCAACCAGCACCGATCCTTCAGCATGTTTGGTATAAGCACGGGTAAAGCGGATCGGGCGTAGCTCGTCATAAGAGCGGTCATGGGTGCGCATGGGTAACCTCGTTTTAGAAAATGACTGCATTATACGCAATTAGGTGAATAAAAGCCAGCTGCTAACGTTTCAAAATGACTGTGGAAATGGGGTTTTTATTTCTTTAGTGGAAGAAGGCTGATATGCTTACAGCTATAGAAAATCCAATAACGGCTTGCCCAAAATACCAATGTCTGCTACCTTAGGGCCTGTAGCCATTTAGTTTATCGGCTGCAAAATGAATAAAGCAGTCCAAATAGTAGCAGATTTTCGTCCCATATGGTCTGATATTCTTCTCAAATTTGCTACGATTTTGCTTGGTTTTATTCATTTTTCGCTTCGACAAACCCAATGGCTACAGGCCCTAATAAAAAATTTAAGGTGTCGTGATGATATACAGTATGACGGGTTTTGCGCGCTATGAAGCAGCGCATCCACAAGGAATTTTGTCTTGGGAAATTAGAGCGGTGAATCACCGTTTCTTAGACATTCAATTTCGTTTACCCGATTCCGTGCGTGCGTTGGAAATGCGTTTTCGGGAGTGTATACGCGAGTATGTTGAACGTGGCCGCATCGATGTAACGCTAAAGTTGCAATGGTCTGTAGATAAAACAGGTGCTTTACAATGCGATGAAGCGCGTCTGAATGCCTTATTAGCAGCAGTAGAACGTATTGAAACCCTCTCTCCTTTTTCCCACAGCGCGCCATCCCTAGATTGTTTGTTGATGTATCCAGGCATTATTAATGAAGTGGAAATGGATGTCACGCAGATCGAAACCGTGATTGTAACGGCCTTAGAACACAGCTTAAAGCTTTTAAATGACAGCCGTCAAAGAGAAGGCGATGCTTTAAAACAAGCGATTATAGAACGTTTGCACAAGGTAGAAGCACTGGCCAAAGAAGTAGGGCTGTGGCAGCCGGAATTATTGCAACGCCAGCACTCGAAGTTACTGCAACGTTTGCAACAAAGCCCAGTACAAGGGGATGCACAGCGTTTAGAGCAAGAATTGGTATTTTGGGCGCAAAAGATTGATAATAGCGAAGAAGTCGATCGGCTATTAACGCATGTGGCCGAGGTGCGGCGCTTGTTGGAGCAAAAGGGCAGTGTGGGCAAAACCCTAGACTTTATGATGCAAGAGCTCAATCGGGAAGCCAATACCATGGCCTCAAAGTCCTTAGACAGTCAAGTTTCTAAGGTGGCGGTTGACCTAAAAGTGCTCATTGAACAAATGCGTGAACAAGTCCAAAATATTGAGTGAGTGGTGATGACACAACCAGGAATTTTATACATTATTTCCGCGCCTTCGGGGGCGGGTAAGACGAGCTTAGTGAATGCCTTGTTGCCGCAGCTAAGCAATACGCGTTTGTCTGTTTCTTATACAACGCGGCCTGCGCGTGCAGGAGAGGTCGATGGGGTCAATTATTTTTTTGTGGATGAAGCGAAATTTGCGCAAATGGTAGCCACTAAAAGTTTTATGGAATATGCCACGGTATTTGGTTATCATTATGGCACTTCTTATGCTTGGGTGGCAGAGACTTTAGCGCAAGGCATAGATGTTATTTTGGAGATCGACTGGCAAGGCGCTAGACAATGTCGTATGTTTCATCCTGATAGCCTATTGATTTTTATATGGCCCCCTTCAAAAGCAGTGTTACAGCAGCGATTAGAGGCGCGGCGCTTGGACAGCCCAGAGGTCATCCAACGACGTATGAGCGAAGCGGTCAAAGAAATGTCCCATAGTCATGAATATGACTATATTGTGATCAACGATGATTTTTCCCAAGCCTTGGCAGACCTACAGGCTATTTTTGTGGCAAATAACTTAAAAACACAGCGTCAGTTGCTCAAAAATAAAGACATTTTGGATAAAATACTGTTATAATGTACCGTTAAATGTTAACTAAAGAGGTTAAATATGGCTCGCGTTACCGTAGAAGATTGTTTAAAACATACCGATAATCGTTTTAGCTTGGTTTTATTAGCTGCAAGGCGTGCTCGTCAATTGACGATGACGGCTATGCAACCTTTGGTCGAAGCGGAAAATGACAAAAACACGGTGTTGGCTTTGCGTGAAGTTGCCATAGGGCAGATTAGCTTCGATAAATTGGACGAGTGGGATAAATTGTATCAACCTATACCCATGGCTCAGCAAATGGCACAGTACAACCCGCTTCCTCTGGACGATGATATACTCTAAAAAATCTTATGGGGAATAAAATGGCGGAGGATTATTTTGCACCCTTAGCTAAAATTCTATCGGCACGTTATTCCCCCTCTGTAATAGAGTCTGTACACAAAGCGTATTTTTTAGCCCATGAAGCACACGAAGGGCAATGTCGTTATAGCGGCGAACCTTATATTACCCATCCTGTTGCCGTTGCGGGCATTCTGGCACAAATGCATTTAGATTTTCCTACTTTACAAGCCGCCTTATTACACGATGTCATTGAAGACACCAAAGTGAATAAACAAACCATCGTAGAACAGTTTGGCCCGGATGTGGCGGAGTTGGTCGATGGCGTTAGCAAATTAACGCAAATCAAATTTGAAAGTAAAGCAGAAGCCCAAGCTGAAAACTTTCGTAAAATGGTTTTAGCGATGGCTAAAGATATACGGGTGGTTATTATCAAATTAGCCGATAGATTACACAATATGCGCACATTGGGCGTGTTGCCTGAATCCAAACGCAGACGCATTGCACTCGAAACCCTAGAAATTTACGCGCCTATAGCCAATCGCTTAGGGATGCACAGTTTTCGCATTGAGTTTGAAGATTTGGGTTTTGCTATATTGTACCCATTGCGTTATCGGGTGTTAAAAGAATCTGTAGCCAAAGCGCGTGGTAATCGTAAGGAAATTTTGGCCGAAATTGAAACCACCTTGCAACAAGCTTTACGCAAAGCAGGCATTGCTACAATAAGTATACTGGGACGAGAAAAATACCTTTATAGTATTTATAAAAAAATGCTCAATAAGCACATTGCTTTTTCCGAAATTATGGATGTATATGCTTTTCGCATTATTGTGAGTTCTGTAGACAGTTGTTATCGCGTTTTGGGAGCAATGCATACTTCATTTAAACCGGTTCCGGAACGGTTTAAAGATTACATTGCTATTCCCAAGGCCAATGGCTATCAATCATTGCATACGGTTTTATTTGGCCCTTACGGGGTGCCAATCGAAATCCAAATTCGCACGGAAGACATGGATGCGATGGCCGAAAGCGGCATTGCGGCCCATTGGTTATATAAAAATTCTGCTAAAAATAAAGCGCGAGCGCATTTGCGTGCTCAAGCGTGGTTACAAGGGTTAGTGGAAATGCAAAAAGGGGGCGATAGCTCCTTAGAATTTATTGAAAATGTTAAAATTGATTTATTTCCCGACGAAGTGTATGTGTTTACCCCTAAAGGCAATATTTTAGAATTGCCACGCGGTGCCTGCCCGGTTGATTTTGCTTATGCAATTCATACTGATATAGGCAATGCATGCGTTGCCGCCAAAATTAATCGACGTTTAGCGCCCTTGAGTAATCAATTATTAAGTGGCCAAACGGTGGAAATTATCACGGCTCCAGAGGCTAGACCTAATCCGGCTTGGCTAAACTTTGTGGTGACGGCAAAAGCACGCAGTGAAATCAGACAGGCAGTGCAAAAACAAAAACTGGGTGAATCTATTGAATTAGGGCGGCGCTTATTAGAGCGTGCCTTGAGTACTTTATCCTTGCGCTTAGAAGATATTTCGCCCGAGAATCTACGACATGTGTTGCAAGAATCAAAATTTAAAACTCTGGAAGAATTGTTGGAATCTATGGGCTTAGGCTCGCAGATCCCTTTAGCCGTGGCGCGACGTTTGGCTTTTGCGGTTAAGGATGAAGCAGGAGAAGAGGAACAAGAAAAACAAAAAGCAACGCGCCTATTAGCGAAACAACCCTTGGTTATCAAAGGCAGCGAGGGCTTAGTGGTAACTTTTGCAGAATGTTGTAGACCCATTCCCGGCGATGTTATTGTGGGTATTTTGTCCTCTGGTCGCGGGATGGTGGCCCATCGCGAGCAATGTAAGGAAGTCAAGCATTTACACGGCACGCCTACCTGTATTTATTTAAGCTGGCAAGAGAATACGCCTCGTGAATTTTACACGGAGATTGTGGCCGATGTTTATAATCGACGGGGTGTCTTGGCAGAATTGGCCGCCGCTATTTCATTTTCTTCAGCCAACATTGAAGATGTGGGGGTGAAAGATAAAGATGGCCGCTACAGTGAAGTGCATATGACGCTTACAGTGCATGATAGAGCCCATCTAGCGCAAGTGTTAAGACGTATTCGTGCCTTGGAAGCTACCATACGCGTCATTAGAATTTAAGAGGAGTAATAGGATATGACCGATCACAATGAACGCAAGGCAATTTATACCAAAAATGCACCCGAACCCATAGGCATCTATTCTCAAGCTGTGAAAGTGGGGGAAACGGTGTATTTGTCCGGATCAATAGGTGTCATTCCACAAACGGGTGAAATGAGAGAGGATATATTAACACAAATACATCAAGTGTTTACTAATTTAGAACAGGTGGCTAAAACCTGTGGCGCTACTTTACAAGATTGCGTTAAGTTCACCGTTTATTTGTTAGACTTGAATCACTTTCCTTTGATCAACGAAGTGATGCAAGAATATTTATCACCGCCTTTCCCTGCTCGTACCACGGTAGAGGTATCGCGCTTACCCAAAGGCGCTTTAGTCGAAGTCGATGCTATTTTGGTGTTGAATACGAAGCTTGCGACTTAGGGCCTGTGGACATTCCGTTTATCGAAACGAAATGTCAAACAGTATTATGGTATAATTAGATCATTATTCAAACCAAAGGCAATGCAAAAAATGAACAATGTAACTGAATTTAAACGCCGCCGTCTCGCTTTACAATCCCAATTAAAACCACGCAGTATGGCGCTATTGATGGCGCGGCCGGAAGTATTGCGTAATGGCGATACTGCCTATCCCTATAGGCCTGACAGCAATTTTTTCTATTTAAGCGGTCTTGCTGAACCTGAAGCCGTATTTATCTTATTATCCAAAGACTTGGGTGGGCAATGCATTTTATTTAACCGTCCTCGCGACCCTAAACTTGAACGTTGGAATGGCTTTATGCTGGGTCTAGAAGGGGCATTGTCTGAATTGGCCGTGGATGAAGCTTACCCTATTGCTGAATTTCAACAAAAATTACCCGATTATTTACAACAAGTGCAATGCGTTTACGCGCCTTGGGGAAGAATGCCGCAATTAGATCAATGGATCATGGACGCACAAGAGCATTTAAAAAAGCAAGTGCGTAGAGGCGTTTCTTGGCCTACGGAATGCATAGATGTGCAACACATGGTAGACGAAATGCGTGTCATCAAAAGCGATTATGAAATCCAGTTGATGCGCCATGCAGCGCAAAGCAGCGTAAAAGCGCATCGTGCGGTGATGCAATATGCCAAACCCGGCTTGCACGAATACCAAGTGGAAGCGCATTTTAATTACCATTGCGGCTTAGAAAATTGTCGCTTCCAAGCATACCCACCCATAGTCGCGAGCGGCGCCAATGCCTGTATTTTGCATTATGTAGACAACGCAGCGCCGTTGCAGGATGGCGATTTATTATTGATCGATGCGGGCGGTGAATATAACTATTATACTTCTGATATAACGCGTACCTTCCCTGTGAATGGCCGCTTTAGCGAGCCACAACGACAAATTTACGAATTGGTATTAGCGGCACAGTTAGCGGGTATCGCTGCCGTGAAGCCGGGTGTTGCCTGGAATGAAGTGCAACGCGTGATGTTGCATATTCTAACGACGGGTTTAGTTGCCCTAGGGTTACTACAAGGCGATGTAGATACGCTGATAGAGGAAAAAGCATTTTTACAATTTTATATGCACGGTTCAGGCCATTTTTTAGGCTTAGATACCCACGATGCGGGTGCTTATAAGATCGCGGGTCAATGGCGACTGTTGGAGCCGGGCATGACCTTAACGGTAGAGCCGGGCCTTTATATAGACGCCAACGATACTTCGGTGGATAAAAAATGGCGCGGCATAGGTGTGCGCATTGAAGACGATGTTGTCGTGACTAAAGAAGGCTGTGACATTTTAAGCGATGGCTTAATTAAAACAGTTGCCGATATAGAGGCATGGATGGCGCGATGAGTGATGAGAGCTATGATATTGTTATTGTAGGCGGAGGCCTAGTAGGCAATAGCTTAGCTTTGGCTTTAGCCCAATCCTCTTTACAAATAGCCGTTGTTGAAGCTATCGATTATGAACAAAAAACAGAAATTTCTATCCATAGCATTTCGAGTTGCGACGAGGCGTGTGCGCAGACGAGCAGCGCAGTGTACATACCAGTACATGAGCAGCGAGACAAGCATACAACAAAGTCGCAGCTTGAAAGGCGAAGGGTAGAAGACAATCGTGCTATAGGTCTCTCGTACACCTCCCAACGCATTTTACAAAAACTAGGCGTGTGGCCGCAAATAGAAGCTAAAGCGCATCCTATAGACAGTGTACACATTTCATTGCAAGGCCGTTTTGGGGTAGCCACTATTTCAGCTGCAGAGCAGGGCTTGGCATCCTTGGGTTGTAATATCGATATTCATTATTTACAAAAAATTCTAGCGCACAGGGTGCGTTTAGAGGCTTTGGCTTTGTACGCACCCTATCGAGTCAACCTCTGCCATCGTGTGGAGGGACAATGGCAATTAACTTTGACGAATGGGCCTATAGAAAAAAAACTTAAAGCACGTTTAGTGGTTGCTGCAGATGGCAGTGATTCTGAATTAAGGCGTACTATGGGCATCACTGCACAAGTATGGGATTATCAGCAAAGTGCCTTAGTGTCCCGCTTAACTTTCAGTAAACCTTTAAATAACCGATCCTATGAGCGCTTTACGCCTCTAGGCTTAATGGCCATATTGCCCGCAGGCGCACATGAAGCCACTTTCATTTGGAGCACAACGCACGACCAAGCCGCTTATTGGCAAAACGCCGATGAAAAAATAGTGTTGCAGCAATTGCAAAATATATGGGGTTATAGATTAGGGCGTTTGCAAAGCGCATCGCCCGCTGTTCATTACCCATTGCGACGTATAGAGGCCAATCAATTATATCAAGAGGGCTTCGTTTTAATAGGAAATGCCGCACAGACTTTGCATCCGGTAGCAGCGCAAGGTTTTAATTTAGGTTTGCGCAGTGCCATGATGTTGGCTGAAGTGTTGTGCTCGGCGCAAAAGGGTGGTCGTGATTATGCTGAGGCGGCTATTTTGGCTGAATATGTGGCTAAACAAGCCTTAGATAGAAAGCAGATCGCGCGGTTTACGCACTTTTTAGTGAGTCGTTTCGCCGCAGACAGGGAATTTTTCAACCAGTGGCGACCTTTGGCTTTGTGCGGTTTAGAATGGGTTCCAGGAGCCAAATCTTTATTGGCGCGTTTAGGCTTAGGGGGCGCGCAAAAAGCATTATGGGTGTAGTAAAAGAACAGTATAATATAATCATCGTTGGCGGCGGTATAGTAGGTTTAACCTTGGCTTTGTTGTTGGCGCAAAGCGATAAACGCATAGCATTAATAGAGAAAAGAGCTAAAATAGAATCTTTTAATCGTGCACAATATGATGTGCGTGTGAGCGCGGTAACACCCGCTTCTGTTAAGCTGTTTGAACAGTTATCCGTTTGGAAGGACATGGTGGCGTTACGCGTCAGCCCTTTTACGCATATGCATGTTTGGGATGGGGATGGCCGCGGTAAAATTGAATTTGACGCGGCAAGTGCGGGCGTGAATCAATTGGGTTATATAGTAGAAAATAATGTAATGTTACAAGCGCTGTGGCAACGCGTCGCGTCTACAGCGCAAATTGAAGTGTTAAGCGATATCGAATTAGAATACTTAGAACGACATGAAAATAACCCTAACATCGAATTACACGGCGGCGATAGGATTTTAACTGCACCGCTGGTTATAGGCGCCGATGGCGCGCAGTCGTGGTTGCGGCAAGCGGCCCACATTGCTATGACGGAACGCGATTATCAACACCATGCTTTGGTGTGTACGGTCAAAACAGAAAAAGCCCACGATAAAACAGCGCGGCAGCGTTTTATGACAGAAGGGCCATTGGCATTTTTGCCGCTAGATGCAGCGCATTATTCTTCTATTGTTTGGTCCAGTGCGCCTACCCATATTGATGCCTTGATGCAATTATCAGATGAGGGTTTTGCTCTAGCGCTAACAGACGCTTTTCAATCTCAATTAGGTGCGGTAATAGAAGTGGGGCCACGAGCAAGATTTCCTTTAATTATGCGTCATGCACAGCACTATGTACAAGCCGGTTTAGCCTTAGTCGGCGATGCCGCACACACGGTGCATCCTTTGGCAGGACAAGGTTTAAATTTAGGTTTAGCGGATGCAGCCTTATTAGCGGAATTGGTGTTAGAAGAGTACGCCCATAAAAATGAGTATGTAAAATACAGTACTTTAAGGCGCTATGAACGTGCACGCAAGACAGAGAATGCAACCATGTTAGCGGCTATGGATGGTTTTAAGCACTTATTTGGCAATGATATCCCTGTGATTAAATGGCTACGTCATCGTGGTTTGAATTTAACAGATCGCTCGAGCTTTATTAAGAGTTTGATTTTACAAAAAGCGATGGGGGTTTGAACAATATGAAAAATGATAATCCCAGCCTCCAATCAGGCCATAATTTGATCAATCCTATTCGTGAACTGATCGTGGCTGCTCGAGGGCAGGTGCTGCGGGCTATCAATGGCAGTATGGTAGAAACTTATTGGAATATAGGCCGTTTGATTGTTGAAGAAGAGCAGGCAGGTGAACAGCGGGCAGCTTATGGCAAGCAGCAATTACAGCATTTGGCCAAAGAATTGACAAAAGAATTTGGAAAAGGCTTTGATGTGCGAAACTTGAGCAACATGCGTGCATTTTACCTTACTTTCTCAAATTGGAACGCAGTGCGTACCGAATTGAGCTGGACTCACTATCGGGCTTTAATCCGTATCGAAAATATACAAGCCCGAAAATGGTATATGCAAGAGACTATTGCTCAAAGCTGGAGTGCACGCGCCCTTGAACGGCAAATATCGGTGCTTTATTATGAACGATTATTATCTAGTCAAGATCGGGCTTCGGTAATAGAAGAAGCAAAGGAAAAAGCCTCATCGTTAAATGAGAATAAACATGACTATCTAAGAGACCCTTATATCTTAGATTTTTTAAATCTTGATGGGCAACCATTCTTAGAAACAGATCTAGAGCAAGGCATTATTAACAATCTGCAAAAATTTCTCTTAGAGTTAGGGAAGGGTTTTGCTTTTGTGGCGCGCCAAGAGCGTATTCGCACTGAAGATCAGGATTTTTATCTAGACCTGGTTTTTTACAATTTTAAACTAAAATGTTTTTTGCTGATTGATCTTAAACTGGGAAAACTCAATCATCAAGATGTTGGCCAGATGGATACGTATATTCGCATTTATGATCAACATCGTAAAAATAGCGACGATAATCCTACCATAGGTTTAATCCTTTGTAGCCAAAAAAGCGAAGCGGTGGTTAAATACTCCGTTCTTACGGACAGCAAACAAATGTTTGCCGCAAAATATTTGGATCATCTGCCTACAGAGCAAGAGTTAAAACAGGAGCTAGAACGAGAGCGAGCTTTAGTACAAGAGCAATTGGAGAGTAAGTATGAGTGATTTTTTCTGTATGCATTGGCGGGGGTGATTTATTAAATGGAATTAGAAACAAAAGATGTAAAACAAGCTTATCTTTATTTAAAAAGCTATACCTACCAAGAAAATTTGAACTTATTTTTAAAGCAGAGAGTTGCAAAGTTTGAATGCGAATCATTTGATAGTAGCATTGAAAAAATTGTTCAAGTGCTTAAGTCTGAAGCCCCTCTAGACACAGAAGCTTTTAAGAAATGGTTATCAGAAATTGACTATCATTTAATTCCTAAAACGGTTATCCGTCCAGAAGAGGAAACTCAGGGGAAGGGCGCCGATAGTAAAAAAGAAGGATTATTATATATTAGCAACGTTAAAACATCAAAAGAATATAAAATAAAGGCTAACTATTTTATTAATGCGCCTGTAGAGCTTCATATTATTGATGTGCTATGGTGCTTAGTTGTTGGTGCAGTTTTAGAGGATGATTTAACTAGAGATTGTTATGGTAATCGGATGCACGAACCTGCAAAAAAATTTAAGAATCCTAGTAGACCGAATCAAACACAATTATTTAAATATTATATTGATCAATATAATGAATGGCGTGATAAAGCAATCAATACAGCAATAGAACTATCAAAAAGCAAAGAAGATGTTGCTGTATTATCTTTAGATTTAAAGTCTTACTTTTATCATATTGATTTGGATTTTAATTTAATAACAGATCGCATAGAAAGATCTAACAAAGGTGAATGGCGAGACTGTGCATTAATGCTCACTAGGCTACTGGAAAAAATTTTTTCCAAGTATAGCTATAGAATTAGACCATTCTTAACGTTTACACATAATGACTGTAAAGATAAGCGAAGTTTGCCTATAGGATTTACTTCTTCTTCTATATTAGCTAACTGGTATTTAGTAGCATTTGATAAAGCTATTTCTGATGATGTTAGACCTGTTTATTATGGACGCTATGTTGATGATATTTTAATGGTCTTTAAGCGTCCTAAAGTTAGTGCTTTTAATGAAATAGCAAGTTTTATAGAACATTATTTCCCCAACCTACTCAACAAGGGAACAAAAGAAGGGCTATATACTACTGTAATAGAAAAGAATGAATTGCCTATTCAAGAAGAAAAAATTATCTTTCAATATTTTAATAAAGAGCACAGCCCCGCTGGGCTAGAAGTTTTTAAACAGGAATTAGAAGAAAATAGCAGCGCATTTAAATTTCTACCTACTGATCATATTGATAAAGATCTAAACAAATTTGCCTATGACATTCTATATGATGGCTCCGCTAATAAATTTCGTAGTGTTATAGGGTTGGCAGAAAATGAGGCTGAACTATCAAAATATTTAACTAACCATATTATTGCGCATCGTCTTTGTAAATCCAGTAGGAATGATAGCATATTACAGGATTTATCTCTATTTTTCAAAGGCAAAAATGCCTTAAGATTTAGCCGTATATGGGAAAAAGTTTATCAATATGCTGTTGTTATAGGCGATAATAATTTTATTATAAAGTTTTTTGAAGATCTAGAGAATGAGATTGAAAAAGTATATGTCGTTAATGTATCTGCAATGGAGCACAGCGATGACGATAAAGAAAAACAGTATAAATTAACAGAAAAATTAAAGGAAGATTTACAATTATATAACCAGCTGTCCTTAGCACTTACGATGGCGCTTTTAGGCACAACAATAGAAGATATATCTTTATTTAGGAGTATGTCAAATATAAAAAATCAAGAAAAATTAAAAATGCTTATCAAGAAATTAAATCCTGATTTAAACTATTTCAGAAGATCCAATTTGATCCGAGACAAATTAGTTGCATGGCCTTTAGCAAATTATAGTGATTTTAAAGGAGACCTGACAAAAGAAGAGTCAATTGCACATCCATGTCATAAAAAGTTAGATCCAAAAAAATTAGAATTAACCCCTCGTTTTATCCACTTCGATGAATGGCAAATATTTCATTTGCTGAATACATTAAGTAATGAAGAAGACTTAATGAAATCTCAACAGGATTCACTTAAAAAATATAAAAAGCGTTGCTTTGGAGAAATCTTTCCTGTTAGCTATTCCGAAAAGTATGACTTTTGTTCAATGTCAGATTTGCAGGATGAAGAAAGTATAGAGAGTGGGAAAATCTATATAGATGTTGAGAAGAAAGCTTATAAAGTTCTTGACTTATCTAATGTAGTACAATCTGGTTCATTACAAAACATATTTTTGTCAGAGAATCTGTTTGACCCTAAGCTTAATGAAGGAATCTTAGAATCCATATCAAAAGCAGGTCATGTTCAATGGGAGCCTGATAAATCAGTAGCAATTGAGACAAGAATAGTAACTATTGGAGAAAAGCCAAAAACCTCAGCATTACGTATAGCCTTGGCTAATTTACGTATCAATGAGAAGGACATAGAAAATGCAATCAGAAATGACCAAAAGCCGAACATTAGCTTTAAACGTCAAAAAAATCTCTATCAGATATTGAATGATGCAGTTAGAGAAGGAGTTCATCTACTTCTTATGCCAGAAGTTTCTATTCCAGTTAGCTGGTTGCCATTTATGGTAGCACATGCGCGTAGGCATCAATTGGCAATAATATTTGGGCTAGAACATTGGGTTATAGGTGAAAATGTTTATAACCTTTTAATAGAAGCTTTGCCTTTTAAAATATCGGGAAAATATAAATCCTGTGCTATGTTAGCACGGCTTAAAAATCATTATGCGCCAGAAGAGATATCGGCTATTAGATCGTTGCGTTTAAAGCCAGCTAACAATAACAAAAAAAAATTACCTAAACCCTATTACCACAAGGTAAAGTGGAATGGTATTAGTTTTGCAACTTATAATTGTTTTGAGCTTTCAGATATAGAGCATAGGACGCTTTTTAAGTCTAAAATTGATATTCTTTTTGCCTGTGTATGGAATAAAGATACAAATTACTATGAGCATATACTTGAATCAGCGGTAAGAGACCTGCATTGTTATGTTGTCCAATCTAATACGGCCCAATATGGTGGGTCATGTGTCCTAAAGCCTGCCAAAACTGAGCATAAGACTATGCTTTACGTAAAAGGAGGCAATAATACCTGCATTTTAACTGTAGATCTAGATATTGAGGCTTTAAGAAAATTCCAATATCAATCAGAACCTAATGAGAAAGATGAGTTTAAACATTTGCCGCCAGGATTCAACTCTAAGGAGGTCTTAGATAGGTGAGAACATTTCCTTATACAATAATCGATCTCACGCACACTCTAGACGAAAACATCCCTTCGTGGAATGGTGACTGCGGATTTCAGTGTCAAATTACTTGGGATTATTCTGATTGTACTACAGGGCCAAAATTCCGCACACAGGAGTTGATTATGCGAGCAGGAATGGGCACGCATATGGATGCGTCAGCGCACTGCATTCCCGGAGCGGCTAGCATTGAACGAATCCCCTTGTCGCAGTTGTGCGCGCCTGGCGTTGTGATTGATGTTTCAGCAGCGTGTCATGAACGTTATAGTGTATCGACACAAGATATAGCGCAATTTGAAAATGAATACGGCGCTATTGCCAGCGGTACTTTTGTGATGGTCAAAACAGGCTGGGAGCGTTTTTGGCATACTCCAAAAAAATACCATAATAACCATCTTTTTCCTTCTATATCTATAGAAGCCGCTGAGTTGCTGATAAATAGAGGCGTCTGTGGATTGGTATAGATACTTTATCTCCGGATCGGCCCGAAAATGGCTTCCCAGTTCATCAATTATTTTTGGGAAAAGAAAAATACCTGGTTGAAAATGCGGCTCATTTGGATGATTTGCCTGCACAAGGAAGCTGGATTTTAGTATTGCCTATGAAAATAAAAGATGCAACAGAAGCACCTATTAGATTGATAGCTTTGGTGGAGTAGCGCTATAAAATGACAATCATTAGTTACGAAGAATTTGACAAAGTTGATTTACGCTGCGGCACAGTCGTAAAAGTTGAAGCATTTCCCAAAGCGAGAAAACCTGCTTTTAAAGTTTGGGCTAATTTTGGCGCAGAGATAGGTGTTTTGCAAACGTCGGCGCAAGTGACAGTTCATTATACGCTTGAGAGTTTATTAGGCCGAAAAATTGTAGGCTGTGTCAACTTAGGAGAAAAGAATATTGCCGGATTTATCTCGCAGTTTCTTCTGTTGGGATTTGCGGATGAAGCGGGGGATATATTACTAACCGCGGTGGATCCTAAAGTTCCTAATGGGCGAAAGATGCATTAATTTGCATCTAAAACCACATCCTTCTTTCCCAAAGCCATTTTCTGATACGGAAAAACCAACAAAACGGCCAAGCCTCCAAAAAGGGTTAACACAATTGCAAGTGGCATATTGGAAGTAACGGGACGTAGCAATGCGACTGTACCCACTAATGTGGCCAGTAAAAATTCGGATGCACCTAGCAATGCAGCGGCAGTACCGGCAATGTCGGGGAAGGGTTCTAGCGCGCCCCCTGCGCCTGCACCCATCATAAAAGCACCCCCTATGCCTGCCAAAGCCGTGGGTACGAGAAAACTCCATAAACTAGTACCTATGAATACAGTCCACAGCAACATGATAACACCGCTTAGAAAAAACAAGGCACTGCCTAATAAAGCTACTTGGGTGATGCCTAAGATAATATGCAATCTGCCTGCCACAATACTACCTATAAAGAACATAATACCGATGATTGCAAAATAATAGCCAAAATGGGTTTCGGATACATGCAAAGTATTAATTAAAACGTAGGGTGAGACGGAGAAGAAAGTAAAGAAAGAAGCCACGGCGCTGGCTGCTATAAAATTACAGGTAAAAAATTGTCTGTTTTTAATAACGCGCAGGTAATCTTTAAAACTACCCTCTAAGGAGGCATTTTTATTCTTCTCTTTGATGGTTTCGGATAAGCAGAGAGCAATAGCGATAAAAATGGCGACACCTAAGATCCCCAAAAAGAAAAAGGGCGCGCGCCAGCCAAATGAAACATCTAAGTAACCGCCAGCTAGAGGGGCTAAGAGGGGTGAAATAGCAATAGCCCCATTTAAATAGCTGTAGATTTGTGCCGATTCATTACCCTCAGATAAATCGCGCACGATAGCAAAAGCGCATACCATCATCCCGCAAGCGCCAAAGCCTTGTAAGATACGGGTAAAGATCAAGATATCTATGGATTCTGTTAAAACTGCGGCAATCGAGCCGAGCGTATATAATGCAATACTAAGTAAGACGATGCTCTTACGGCCAAAGCGATCAGATAAAGGCCCGATAATGAGTTGTCCTACCCCTACGGCCAGCATGAATAAACTTAAGGTCAGTTGCACTAACCCGGGCGTAGTGTGAAATAGGCCAGTGAGTTTGGGTACCTCGGGAATAAAAATATCCTGCCCTACCGCAAAGCTAAACACTAAAGGGGCGAGTAAGAACACAAGTTTTAACGGCGTATATTTCATAGAGCAGCTCTATCAATGAAGATCTAAGGGTGGTTATCGTAGCAATAATTTTCTAGAAATACAATTTCCCACAAAGGGTTCAATAAATAGACAGATTGATAAATTTTAGCTGCTCTCAAAGGTGGCGTTTTTATTATAAACAGAATCAAAAACTTATTTATTAAGGTAAACTGAACATCAGATAAAAGTTAGCTCAAAATAAAAGGGAAGCCCTAAAAGCGTGCTATCCTTATGATTATCATAAAGACTTTTTAACCTAAGGGGATGTACCATGAAACTACCAGTCAAATCAGTATTACTGATGTGCGGTGCAATATTAACGGGTTGTACGATGATGACGGACGATTCATCTTTCAGTCAAGCGGTGCCTGCGATTAACGTCAATCAAGAAACGACGATGCAATCGGTAGCGCCAGAAACAACGTATCATTTTCCTACTACCCGGCAGCCTACAGGTAGTAAAACTATCATCGTTGATCCGAATGAACACGCTTGGGGTGCTTATGACGCGGATGGTTATCTGGTGGCAGAAGGGCCAGCATCAACGGGTAAAGGTTATTGCCCCGATCTAGGCAGGGCTTGTAAGACACCCGCAGGCAGCTTTATGGTCTATCGTAAAGGGGGAGCAGAGTGTAAATCGAGTATATTCCCTATCCCTGAAGGGGGAGCCCCAATGCCTTATTGCATGTTTTTTAATGGGGGTTATGCGTTACATGGCTCAGATTTTGTACCTAATTACAATGCCAGCCATGGGTGTGTACGCTTACGCCCTAGTGACGCACAATGGTTAAGCGATAACTTTGTGACAGTAGGGACTAAGGTACAGATATTGCCTTATTAAACATGATAAGATACCCCTGTCTATCTAGCAGGGGTTCTTATGTCTGTATCCACTATTATCGCCAGTGTAAAACATGTATTAGCAGCCGCATTGGCTGTCAATAGCATCCCAGATGACTGGATACAAGTCGTTGAAAATAAAGAAAATCATTATACCATCACCTTAAATTTACCCTTTATGCACGATAAGATCCATCTCCTGTGGCAACAAGCTATCCTCGACCATCTCTCTCAAGATAAGAGCTTAAAAATAAGGAGCATAGAGTGGAAGTGGCAAGGACTGGTTGCTGCAATGGAGGCGCCGATAGGCGCTAAGACTATAGCTCAGGTCAAAAATATCATCGCCATCGCTTCGGGTAAGGGGGGGGTAGGGAAATCAACGGTAACCACGAATCTTGCCTTAGCGCTGGCTGCAGAAGGAGCACGGGTGGGCATTTTAGATGCCGATATTTATGGTCCCAACCAACCCAATCTTTTGGGGATTAGCGACAAGCCGGCATTGCAGGGCAAAGCCTTAATCCCTATGCTTAAATACGATATACAATCTATGTCCATTGGTTATTTATTAGACAGTGTACAAACACCTGTTATTTGGCGTGGGCCTATGGTCAGCGGCGCTCTTCAACAGCTATTATATGATACGCTCTGGCATGAATTGGATTATCTGCTGATAGATATGCCGCCCGGTACGGGCGACATCCAACTGACTTTAGCACAGAAAATTCCCGTCTCAGGCGCCGTAATCGTGACTACGCCGCAAGACCTGGCATTGTTAGATGTACAAAAAGCAGTGAATATGTTTAAGAAGGTTGCGATCCCTCTTTTAGGGGTAGTGGAAAATATGGCGTATTATCATTGTCCCCAGTGTAGTAATAAAGATGCGATTTTTGGTGAGGCGGGCGGCCAACGTATGGCGGAAATGTTTGAGTTGGATCTCTTAGGCGCGCTACCCTTAAATACCGCCATTCGTCGGGCCAGCGATGCAGGTGTGCCTTTGGTGATAACGGCACCCCAATCAGAGATCTCGCAACAGTACCACCAAATTGCCGTTAAAATGGCAGCGCGCTTAGCCTTACGAGCGGCACCCAAGAAACGGCGTTTTGCCAAAATTGTAGTGGAGTAATGAAGATGGGTAGTGATTATTCCCCTATCTATGCGTACCGTAAAGCACAGATTGAGATGCAGGTTGCGTGCAATTTGGACCTGAAAAAGCGGAGTTTATATTGGACATAAATGAGCATTTTCAGAGAAAAATTGCACGCAAGATGCGCCCAATGTGGGATTTTGTTGAAAAAGAGGAAAGTAATTATTATGAGTATTAAATCGGATCGTTGGATTTTAGATATGAGCCAAACCCATGGCATGATAGAACCCTTCTGCAATGAACAAGTGCGCCGCGTTGATGGACGTACCATTATTTCTTACGGTACGTCCAGTTATGGTTATGATGTGCGTTGCGCTAGAGAATTTAAAATTTTCACCAATATTAATTCTAGCATGGTCGATCCTAAAGCCTTTGACGAAAACAGTTTCGTCGATATAGAAACCGATGTTTGCATTATTCCGCCAAACTCATTCGCCTTAGCGCGTACGGTAGAATATTTTCGTATTCCCCGCGATGTGCTGTGCATTTGCCTAGGTAAATCGACTTACGCGCGTTGTGGACAAATCATCAATGTGACCCCACTTGAACCAGAATGGGAAGGGCATGTAACCCTAGAAATTTCCAATACCACGCCATTGCCTGCAAAAATCTATGCCAATGAAGGCATTGCGCAAATGATCTTTCTACAATCCGATGAAGCGTGTGCGGTGTCTTATGGCGATAGGAAAGGGAAATACCAGGGGCAAGTTGGCGTTACTCTACCAAGGACTTAATATATGATTAAAGAAAAATGCGCATGGTGGCAACGCTTTTCAGCGTACTTAGGGCAACGCATGTTGCGTTTTCCTATCAGCGCGAATACTTACACCTGGATAACGGTGCTCTTGGGTATTTTGGGTTATGTGTTTATTGCGCATTCGTATAGTATCACGGGGCTTATCTTTTTTATTTTAGCGGGTCTTTTTGATATTGTGGATGGCGCCGTGGCGCGTGCGGGTGAAAAGAGTAGCCATTATGGCGCTTTTCTGGATGGCAGCTTAGATCGCTTCGTGGATTTCTTTGTCATTTTTTCTTATTTTAAACTGGCGATTATTACACCCTATTGGTCTTTAGGGTCTTGGGTGGCGGTGGCAGTGTTCTGTGCTCTCATGCCGTCTTTTGAAGTCGCTTATGCCAATCATAGAAAAGCGGTGGATGATCCGAGCGAAACCAAAATTTGGCGTATCTTAAATCGTGGTGAGATGTATCCTTTAATGTTGTTGGTTATTCTCGTCAGTATTTTTCAACCGATTTGGGCTGGCTATGTATTGGCAGTGTGGGTAAGCCTTGCGGCGATTACCACGCTACAAACGCTGTATTTGGCGCTGCATTTAGCCAAAAAGGCGCAATAATATGCCGCGGATCGTGCGTAGGCTCGCGAATGAAACTAACCAGCAAAAATTAAGCGGCCATTTACCTCCATTATTACGGCGTATTTATGCGGCTCGGGAGGTGTCGGATATGGCGCAATTAGATCATGAACTTAATCAACTTTTACCCTATCACGATTTGCTCAATATAGAACGCGCGACCCACTATTTAGTCACTATGTTGCAACAACAATTACGGGTATTGATCATTGGCGATTTCGATGCCGATGGCGCGACGAGTGCTGCATTATTAGTATCGGTATTGCGTACTTTTGGGTTACAGGAAGTCAATTATTTGGTGCCGAATCGTTTTGAATATGGTTATGGTTTGACACCCGAAATTGTGGTGGTAGCCAAAGAGCGCAACCCGGATTGGATCATCACGGTAGACAATGGTATTTCCAGTCATGCCGGTATCGCCAAAGCGCATGAATTGGGGATGAAGGTGATGGTCACCGATCACCACTTACCTGCAGACACTTTGCCGCCAGCGGAAGTAATCATTAATCCGAATCAACCGGGTTGTCCATTTGCCAGCAAAGCTTTGGCCGGGGTAGGCGTGGCTTTTTATCTCTTATTGGCCTTACGTGCGCGTTTACGAGAAATGAATTGGTTTGAGGAGCATAATATTATAGAGCCTAATTTAGCGCATGCTTTAGATTTAGTGGCTTTAGGAACGGTCGCCGATGTCGTGCCTTTAGACCGCAATAATCGCATTTTGGTATATCAAGGATTAAGGCGCATGCGTTTAGGGCGTATGCGCCCTGGGATCCGCGCCTTGCTAGAAGCGTCGGGTCGCAGCGTTCACCAATTGGTGGCTACTGATTTGGGTTTTGGCGTAGGTCCGCGTTTAAATGCTGCGGGGCGCTTAGACGATATGTCATTGGGAATTGAATGTTTGTTGGCAGAAGATCACGATCAAGCACGTCATATTGCGGAACAGTTATCGCTATTAAATGAAGAGCGCAAGCAAATAGGCGATGACATGCAGCAACAAGCGATGCAGATTGTTCAAGCCTTGCATTTGGGCGAGGGTAAGGATTTACCCGCCGGTTTGTGTTTATACGATCGCAGCTGGCATCAAGGGGTAATTGGTATTTTAGCGGCGCGTATTAAAGAAGCGTATCACCGTCCTGTGATCGCTTTTGCTCACAATGAGGGGAGGGTATTAAAAGGTTCGGCGCGTTCGGTGAAAGGGGTTAATATACGCGATATCTTGGATCTAGTGGATAAACGCTGTCCGGGGGTGCTTCTTACCTTTGGCGGTCACGCTATGGCGGCGGGTTTAAGTTTAGATGAAAAAGATTTTTCTGTATTTAGCGCTGCTTTTGCTGCAGAAATAAGCAAATTTTTAAATGCAGACGATCTACAAGGCGTTTATTACAGCGATGGCGAACTGGCTTTAGACGAATACACGTTAGACATGGCGACACAATTGCGTGAAGGCGGACCTTGGGGGCAGGCTTTTCCTGAACCCAGTTTTGATGGCGAATTTAATTTACTCAATCAACGCATCGTCGGTGCTAAACATTTAAAGTTGCAATTGGGTTTTCCTGGAAGCCACCGCATTTTGGATGCGATTTATTTTAATATTAATACGGAAGAATGGCCAAATCGCCGGGCAGAGCGCGTACGTGCGGTATATAAGTTGGATGTAAATGAATATCAAAGCAAACGTAATGTACAATTGTTGATTGAACATTTAGAGGCGATTACTTAATTTCTATTGCTCTGAATCGTCGTTGCATCATGAACTATAAAATTGCACGGTAAGTCGTTTGGTGTGGAGTTCGTCATTGCGAGCCAGTGAGCGCAGCGAACAAGGCGAAGCAATCCAGGAAAATAGTCAACAATGAAGATGAACGTTATGTATTATGAAATTTATAAAGAACTGTGGTGCTGATAAATTCAGGATTTTAACCCCGGGATTGCCACGACCACTCGCTGGCGCTCGTGGTCTCGCAATGACGCCGTTCAGTGCACAAAATGCATTTAGGTTATAATTTAGAAAGGAGAAAATACAATGGCTAAGATAGGGTTTATCGGTTTAGGCCATATGGGTGCGCCTATGGCGGCGAATTTATTAAAAGCAGGACATAGTCTGACAGTTTTTGATGTAACCCCGGTATCGTTGGCAGGCGCTACAGTAGCGGCAAGCTTAGCTGAGCTTGTAAAAAATGTGGATTATGTGGTGTCTATGTTACCTGCGGGCGCGCACGTGCTCGAAGTATATTTGGGTGATGATGGCTTATTAGCGCATGCGCCTAAAGCTTTAACGTACATTGAATGTTCCACCATCGATGTCGCAACAGCAAAAGCGATACATGCTGCTATAGAACAAAAAGGCGGTGTCTGTGTGGATGCACCGGTTTCAGGAGGTACGGCCAGTGCGGCTGCCGGTACTTTAACTTTTATGGTCGGTGGTAGCGATAAAGCCTTTGCCGAGGTTAAACCTATTTTAGAAGGCATGGGTAAAAAAATATTTCATGCGGGCAACGCAGGTTGCGGGCAAATGGCAAAGATCTGTAATAACCTTTTATTAGGCATTTCTATGATAGGGGTGTGTGAAGCTTTTAATCTGGGCAAGGCCTTAGGCTTAGCGCCACAAGCTTTTTTTGATATTTGTAAGGAAGCCTCAGGACAGTGTTGGTCATTAACGCAATATTGCCCCGAGCCGGGTATTGTGCCGCATACCCCGGCCAATCATCAGTATGAACCGGGTTTTATGGCGAAAATGATGTTAAAGGATCTGAATTTAGCGGCAGGTGCTGCCGATAGCGTGGAAGCAGCAATGCCCTTGGGGGACAAGGCGCGTGATTTATATCAAGCTTTTTGCGATGAAGGTGGATTAGATAAGGATTTTTCAGGGATCATTGAGTGGTTGCAGAAGCAGTAGGGAAAATATTCAGATAATCGATATTTTCGTAGGGGTAGGTTCCGTTCCTCCGCAAGAGGGAAAATACATTGCTTCTGCGTCTTTGACTTATGTTCGGAATGTAGCGAGAATATACTATGCATGAAGCAATCATCTTAGACTTCGATGGCGTTATTTTACAGAGCGAGCCTATACATTATCAAGCATATAACACGCTCTTAAGCGAATATAACATCGTTTTGTCTGAAAAAGAATATTTCGCAGAATATGCCGGCCTGTCTGACAAAGAATTATTTCCTAAGCTATTTGAAAATAAAAATGTTCCATTACGGCAAACGCAAATGAGCGACTTGATCCTACGAAAAGTTGCTATTTATAAGCAATTGATTCAAGGCATGATAGCATTACCCTTGATTCAGGGTTTAGGCGAGTATTTACGTCATGCTCGCAAGCTATTTAAAAAGCTTGCTATTTGCTCAGGTGCTACTGAAGCCGAAGTTATGGTTGTTTTAAATAAATTATATCAGCAAAAAATAGTACCTCCGTTTGATGTGATTGTGACCGCCCAGGATGTACAATGTGGTAAACCCTCGCCAGAAGGTTATCTGCTGACAGCACAGCGATTGGGCATATCGCCAACGCAATGCATGGTAGTAGAAGATTCTCCACATGGTATTGATGCTGGGAAAAAAGCGGGTATGTATGTGGTTGCGCTGGCAACTACATTTAATCCGTCTTTATTGCAACAAGCGGATGTTATTTTTACTGATTTTGTGCAGTTGAGCGGAGTTTCTGTATAATAATTGTTCATATACAAACACCAAAATGGCCGATAAATCTAAAAAAGTGGCCAGTAAATCTAATAAAGTGGCCGATAAAGCGGAAAAGTGGCCAGAAAATATAAAAAAATGGCCGATAAAGCTGGAAAATGGCCGATAAACGGTTATAATGAATAAAAGTGGCCGATATTTTTAGCTTTCAAGGACAACAGATGACCGGAAAAATAGATGCTTTAATCAGTGTATTAAAAGTGCATACTGATCCTATGTCGGTTGGTGAGATTAAAGCCGCTTTAAAAGAGGAAATTCCTGAACGTACGCTGCGCCGTTGGTTGAAGGTGCTGGTGGATGAGGGGGTGGTGTTGGCCCTTGGGCAATACAAAGCCAGACGCTATCAATTAAATTCTATCGTAATACAATCGCACCCCTCCCCTTTTTTTTCAGAACACAGCCTTTTGGTTCTACAAGCCGTAGAACGGCCTATCTTTGAACGTGAACCCTGTGCTTATCACGAGGCTTGGTTAAAGCAGTATATTCCCAACGAAAGTTTCTATTTAACACAAGCGGAACGGGAAATTTTAGCTCAAAATAGTCTATTACCTTTTGAAGAGGGCATTGCTAACACCTATGCACGGAAAATTTTTAATCGCTTGTTAATCGATTTATCTTATAACTCATCCAGACTAGAAGGTAACACGTATACACTCATTGAAACACAAAAGCTCATTTTAGAAGGTAAAGTACCGCTAGACAAACTAGATGTTGAAAAACTGATGATATTGAATCATAAACAAGCTATTCAGTTTTTGGTAGATAGAATTGGCCGAATTAAGGTGGATCTTAATTCAATTAGAACGATGCATTATCTATTGGCAGATGGCTTAATTTTAGCGGACGATGCTGGACAGATTCGTAAGGAATCGGTGCGGATATCATTAAGTACCTATATCCTTGTAGAAGGAGAAAAGAGATTATTACAGCTTCTAGAATGTATCGTTGAAACAGCCTCTAAAATCAGGGACCCTTTTGAGCAAAGCTTTTTTCTGTTGGTACATATTGCTTACCTACAACCCTTTATTGATGTCAATAAACGTACTGCTAGATTATGTTCGAATATCCCATTAATTAAAAATAGTCTGATCCCCTTGTCTTTTAATGATGTAGACAAAGATGAATATATTTCCTCCATGATTGCTATCTATGAATATAATGATACTAGGCCATTGGCTGAATTGTATATATGGTCTTACTTGCGTTCTTGCCAGCAATATCAAGCTTTGAGCGTAGAAGTGGGTATTGATATGATTCATGTGCGTTATAGGCAGTTACAAAGAAAATTAATTGCTAAAATGATACAAGAAAAAATAACCGGAACGGCTATTAAAGTAGCCATTCAAGAGTTTGCGCGAAAGAATGTTCCGGATGAAGATCAAGAAGCTTTTATAGATAACACCCAGCATCAAGTGGATACGCTAGAAGAATATAAAATTGTCGGGATGGGGATCTCTGTGCAAGAATTTTTGGCATGGAGGAAAAATAAAAAATGAGCTCAATCAAAATAGAACCTATTAAAGCTTTCACAGATAATTACATCTGGGCTATCGTCAATGCGGCGAATAAAAACTTTTGGGTAGTTGATCCGGGTGAAGCTCAGCCTGTGATAGAGTATATAAAAGCGCAAGGGTTAAATCTTTGTGGTATTTTAATCACGCATCGTCATAAAGATCATTGCGGCGGCGTTGCTGAACTAAGGCAAAAATATACTATCCCTGTGTATGGTCCAAAGCACAGCGATATTTTAGCAACCGATGTCGTTCAGAATAAGCAGAAAATATTTCTATCTGAGTGTAATCTATCTTTTGAAGTGCTGGCTATTCCCGGGCATACTTTAGAACACATCGCTTATTATTGTGCAACAAAGCATTTGCTTTTTTGTGGAGACACTTTATTTTCAGCGGGTTGTGGGCGTGTTTTTGAGGGAACACCGCGGCAAATGGTGGATTCATTGATGACGCTAGCCCGTTTACCCGACGATACGCTGGTCTATTGCGCGCATGAATATACACTAAAAAATTTGGAATTTGCAAAGCTTGTTGAGCCCCAAAATGAAGATATAGCGCAGCAATTGGCTTTTGTATATAGTCTTGCAGGCAGATCCAGCGTGCCTACAACCTTAGCCCTTGAGAAAAAAATAAACCCCTTTTTACGTGCAGATAGAGCAACCGTGATTGCTGCCGCAGAGACAAAAGTAGGGCATCCTTTAAAGGAAAGGGTTAATGTTTTTTCTGCAATACGGGCGTGGAAAAATAATTTTTAGAACAGCAACCAGAGGCATCAAGGGTAAAGCAGATGCTGTTTTGGAAAAAGGCCTATTAGCTTGCGGAAGGAAGAGAACAGGAATAATAAGTATTCCTCAGTGTTTCAGTAGCCTCACAGTCTTCAAATGAACTAAGCTTATACCCCTATTTCTTCTAATGCATTATTTTAGCGGGTGTACTTATACTTAAGAAAATGGGTATGAAATTATAATTTTTTTGTAAACTACAAACCTTAATTTTCCCTTAAGCTTTATTTGCTATTCTATTCCGCAATAATAAATTAAAAATGGGTAATGAATATGGCTGCTGATTCTAAGCAAGTGGTTAAAAATCAAGAAGGTAATAGCAAAAGGCAGGGAAAATGGAAAAGAGTAATTATCTTGGATTATGATATGCGGATGCCCGATACTATAGAGGGGTTGGCAAAACCCTATAGACAACAAGGCATTGCAGTGCACAATGTAACAATATCGAGCGAGAATAAAATAGCATGGCCCGAGAATCTGCCCTTAATAGATAAAGACGACAAAATTATCACTTTTGCCCACGGTGCTCCAGCTCAAGAGCATATCCAATCCCATTCCACACAAACTCTTTTATCTGCTGCTGAGCTTGCAGAAATTATCGCCTCTCACACTCAGAAAAATGTAGAGCGGCTATCGATAAGTCACCTTTCCTGTTTGGGTGGTCTAGGGTTGCAAGCCTATTCTCCTCACGGGAGTTTTGCTGCCCACTTGCTTCATTTATTGAGGGAGAAGGGCATAAAAAATCCCATCATAACTGCTTTACGCCATATACTCCTTCTGAGTTCAACGGGGCCTAAACAAACTCTATCGGTTCTCAATTTCCCTCTACCGACCACCTCTTCTGAAAATGGGGAGATTAACCTTACCCATATAAATAATGTGGAAAGATATATGGGCCTTAATTTTGGTCTAGAAAAATTGCCTGGCTCAAAAGTGAGATTAAGCTTAAGCCAAGATGATAGAGAAGAATTAATTGTTACTTATCCTTATGGCGAATCTCAAATTATGAAGGTATATGAGCTCAATGAGGATGATATTAAAAAATCATATCCACCTTATGCGGCTGCACGCGATAAGATAAAAAACGAAGCAATAAAGGCTCTTGCCGATGTATTGGCTGAAGCAAAGAAAGCCGCTGAAGCGAGCGGCTTAGTGATACCCTCCGCGATTGGGGAGCCTATTTTTAAGGTAATGCCTAAGGAACTATCTCACTTATATTTTTTTGATTCTAGGACCATTATAAATTTTATTGAAAAAAACAATAAGAACCGAAGCGACAAAGAAATATCTCCAGCAGTACTTAACTGGGAAAAAGATGTGAAAGACAAAATTGCGATAAGGCCAGAGCTTAGCTTCTATCTGTCACAGCAAGAAGTTTTGTTCTCTATACTTAAAAATGCAGTGGAGAAAATGAAAATCGGTTCTGGTTACGAAAAAATCGCGATCGGTTCGGATTATGAAAAAATCAATGCTAATCTTTTAACACAGCTTAACTATTTTGCTGGTTCTAATATCCCTAACCTTATTATAAGTGGAATAAGAGCCTTACATGAAAATGAACGGTATATGGATAGGATAGATAGAGAGGCATTTTTAGCGTTATCTGAAAAGGGACAACACCAGTTAGCCATCCTGGTATCAATAGATCCTCAAGAGCGAGACAAACTGTGTGAGCCATTCTCAGAAAAATTGAACCCCATTATTGGTCCTATTAATTTTCTTAAAAAAATTATTAAAACTGAATTGAATGCACAGGCTTTAAGAGGAGAAACTCTAGAGGCAGAGCTGATTGTACTATCTAAATTAAGCACTCTACATCAAATGAAAGAGTATGTCGAAAAAGCTAAAAAAGACAACCAAACCTTACCCGAAGATATCAAAGAAGTTCCGATTGATCACAAAACCTGGTCAGAAAGAGTGTTGGCTATTTTTAAACTCATTCAGGACTCTGATTCTCTCAATGAGGTGGAAATGGAGATTCAGTGTGATAGGCTTAAAGCAATGTTAAGGTTTTATACACTTAAAGCTTTTATTAAAGCCGAATTGAATGAAAATTTTGAGGAAGAAAAACATCTTTCTGCTCAATTGTCTACTCTTGTGAACTCTCGCGATTTGGCCGAGATGAAAGAACGCGCAGCACTATACTTGCAAAAAATGGATGATAAATTCTTAACAAAAAAGACAAGGAGAATATGCGCAATAATTGTGGAGCTCGATTCCATAGAGAAAATAGAACAAGCGCTTCGGTTTGATGCGCTTAAAGAATTTATTAAGGCTAAATTTAAGGAGAATTCTAGGGGACACACCGCCCTCTCTACTTCAGTTCGCTTTCTCTTGGAGTCGCAAAATTTAGCCGAGATGAAAGAACGCGCAAAGTACCATCTCAAGACCAAGAGTTCCCTCACACCAAAGACCCGAATGGTATGCCAAACGGTTATGGATTTTGACTCTATAGAAGACATAGGGGAGGCACTTCAGGGCAAAATCGACATTAAAAGGGAACTATTTAATACTATTAAAGATTTTTTCAAACCAGAAATGAAGCAGATTATTGAGACCCACCCTTGGGACGCCCCGCAATCGCCGCAAAGAATAGATTTAAGGAACCTACAAGGCCTTGCGGGCTATCGTCTAAAACATGAGAAAAAACCGCACCCCAGGGCGAAGATTGTTTATGATATTATTAGTACTTCCGGTTCTTTAGAAGCAATAAGAGATGGGATTTTGTTTTATCGTCTTAAAACACTTATTAAACATACATTCCAGGAGAGATCTCGGCAAGAGAACAATCCTTATGTTGACCCAATGGCTTCTCTACTGCAAGCTGGAAATTTAGCTGAGATGAAAGCATGCGCAAAGGCCTCTCTGCAAAAGGGGAATGTCCTCTTAACAGAAAAAACCAGAAGTGTGTGTGCAATGGTGGTGGATTTAGACTCTATAGAGGAGATAAGAAAGGCGATTCTGTTTTATATAATTAGAGAACTTATTAAAGAGCAATTTAAAGAAGACTACTGTAAGCTCCCTTCAGTTCGTGCTTTAATAAATGCTCAAAATTTAGCCGAAATGAAAAAAGAGGCAAATTCTTACCTGAAAGAGGCAAAAAGCGACTTAGCCGAAAAGGTAAAGCAAGTTTGTCAAACGGTGACAGTTTTTGACTCTATAGAGAAAATAAAAGAAGTGCTTTCTTTTCATGCGCTTAAAGAGGTTATTAAACACGACCTTAAGGAGCTTAAAGGCCATTATTCCTACGTTGATTTACTGTTAAAGGCCCGTAATTTAGATGAGCTGTACATGCAAGTTCAATATTTTCTAAATAATAAAGACAGTTTGCCAGAACGAATAAAGATTTTTTGTGTAAGTTTAGCGTCTGCTGGCTCTCTAGCGAAGATAAAAGAAGCGCTTAAATCTTCAGCCCATTTGGATTTAGTAGAAGAGCGTCATAGCATTCGGGTGGCTTCGGATGCATCGAGTCCAATTCACTCCGAACAAGCTCCCTTATTTTTCCCTTTCTCGGCGCAAGTTGAACGGGTTATGGCTGAATCTGAAGAGGGGCGTAGATTACATGGACTTAAAGAACTTATTGAAACCGAACTTAATGAGCTGAAATATCACTCTTTTCACGTAGACAAACTAGCCACCGCTTCCAATTTAGAGGGGCTTATAACATGTGCTAATTCCTTTCTAAGCGATAGTAACCTACCCATAAAGTTAAAAATTTTTTGTGAAGGTGTTGCGCAATCCCATTCTATAGATGCCATACAAGAGGCGATCCAGCTTTTTACGCTGAAAGATTTTATTAGAACAGTACTTAAGGAGGATATGGAACGAGTAGATTACTTTGACTGGGTTGTTTATTTACTGTGTGCTCCAGACTTAGCTGCTATGAGAGAAAGAGCAGACAATTGTTTAAAATTGCCAGGGACTGGTTTAACAGAAAAGGCGTCGAGGGTTTTTCAAATTGTCCGTGAGCACGGCTCTATAGACGACATAAAAAATGCTCTTTATCGTAGGCTTTATGTTGAAAAGGATCTGTTTACCATTATTCAAGATTTATTTATAAGGAAATGGAAAGATGAAGATTCTTGGTTTATTTTTCAAACACGGTCAGGCAATAATTTACTTGATATGAAATACATATCAACTTTGTTTTTACAGCAGAACACCGCATTACCCGAAGAAATAAAGAGTGTTTTAAAAAATATTATCGACTACAATTCTATAGAAGAAATAAGAGAAAGGATTCTGTTGGATAAGCTTAAAGAATTTATTAAAGTTGAACTGATAGAGAAGGTGGCGGAAGAAAAACATCTTTTTGACCAGGCGCTTTCTTTATTGACCGCTAAAAGTTTAGATAAGATGAAAGAATGCGCAGCAATCTATATAAGAGCCGGCGGGAATGCCTTAACAGCAAAGACAAGGATGGTTGCGGCACTTGGCTCTATAGATGAAATAACAATGGCAATTTCGTTTTATACGATTAAAGAACATATTCAAACTGAAATGAAGAAGAATGGAATAGAAGGGGAACAGTTCTTCTCTCTATTGAGTTCATTGGTGGAAGCTCAAGATCTAGCCGAGATGAAAAGGTTGGCGCAATCCCATCTACAATATGGGGGAATAGGCTTGTCACGAAAGGTAAAAAAGATTTGTGAAATAATTACTGATTTTGAGTCTATAGAGAAGATAGAAGAAGCGCTTTTTTTTCATGCGCTTCAAGAGATTATTAAAAGCAAGCTGAATGGGCTTGAAGGGACCTCTATTTACGCAGGTCTGCTCATGAGCGCTCACAATTTAGAGCGGTTGAAAAAATGTGCTCAGCACTTTCTGAAAAATACAAGTGACTTACCACAAGAGGTAAAGATGGTTTGTGAAAGTGTTGCACCTGCTCACTCTATAGCGGAAATAGAAGCAGCACTTCAATTCCAGACTCATCTGGCTTTAAGAGTACAGCCCTCTATGCTTGCGGTGGATCCGGGGCCAGCGCTGAGCTTAAATGCTCCTCAATCAACTTCCCAATTTTTCCAACCCTTACCGCAAGATGAACCCGGTGTGGCTCCAGTTAAATCTGGAACCACATCTCTCGAACCAAGAAGATAATGAATTCTAAATCCCGCCCATCATTCAAAGGCATGGGCGGCCGCTAGAAAAAAACCGGGGTACTAAGAGATAGAGTTTGTTACTTTTTATAAGTATTTTATAAAAAGCACTTTTACTTTATTCTTTCTTTTTGCTATGATACCTATATCCGGGAATAGTTTTATTTTCGGTTGGTGGTGCAGGGCTTTGTTTTAAAGCGCTGCACCTTGAGAGCAACCTTGAGTTCCCAGTGTAAGCGCAAGAACTCAAAGTTGTATAACTGAGATCGCCCCTCTGGCATGCAGTGAACACGCCAAAGAGGCTGGCTCAATCCCTTATATCACTAAGGAATCAAGTTATGCACATTATATCCGATCCGAGCCGCTGTTCACAGCAGCTCGTCTCCTTTGCCCGCCCTACAACGGCGCATTATGTAAACACTATTCCGCGTTCCGGCCCTTCCTGGCTTAAAAATAAGCGTTTTTCAGCCTTAGAATCGGCTAAAACGAGGAATAGTCGCGTTTTGAAGAGTCCTCACTTCTTAAATTCTTAAATAAAATCGGTCGTAGGGTAGCCCCTGTGGTTGCCCCTACGCTCAGATTTGTATTTACAGTATGTTAAGGAGGAACTTAAATGTGGGGCTTTTTTAGGCGCGCATGGTGCGTCGTGTGTGGTGGGCATGGTCCGCCTAAATATTTTGTAGAATCGGCCGTATTTTAAAATCTGTCGTAGGGGCAACCCCCTGTGGTTGCCCTGATTGGGCAGGCATGAGAGCCTACCCCTACGCATTGTATTTTAAAATGTAACGGTTACATTATTTTTTCAAAAACATTTTCTCAATGAGGAGATCGCTATGGCTTTATTTAAAAAATTTGCTATTGGGATTGTGGCTCATTGGCTACACAGGAGTAAGCATATCATGTTAATTTTAACGAGACGTATAGGTGAAAGCATCGTCATAGGTGATAATATTATTATTCGTGTACTGGATGTAAAAGGGCAGGTAAAATTAGGCATCGAGGCACCTCGAGAAATTGAAGTGCATAGGGAAGAAATTTACGCCAAAATTCATGAAGAGTGGTCGGAAGAAAAGGATTAGTGTTGCTGTAAAGGGAGAGGGTAGGACGGCTTTCGAGCCGCCTACATTATCCTTGGATTGCAACTGGTATACTCAAGCTAAGCTTGTGATACAACCTCTTATCGTCAAGAAATGGTGTGGAAGTGGATGAAGGATAGGCCAAAATGATTAAATGAGAGAAAACCCATATTCTAGATTTCATTTCTCCATACTTTATTGAATTAGAACTTCAATAAAGTATAGTCACCGGGACAAAAAGGTCAGGATGTCCCTTTTGTAGAGAATCGTATAGAGGTCTCCTCCACCTTGAAAAAGTCCTATTTCATCCCCATCTATAGGGCAACAAATAACATTATAAGGGGTTTTTCATTATGACGGCAGCGGCAGCGACACAAAAACAGACTTGTGGTTTCCAGGCAGAAGTAGGGCAAGTATTACATCTGGTTACCCATTCACTTTACTCCAATCGCGAAATATTCTTAAGGGAATTAATTTCTAATGCTTCAGACGCATTAGATAAGTTGCGTTTTATGGCTGTCAGCGAACCCAGTTATTTAGAAAGTGATACTGAGCTCGGGATACACATCGAAATCGATAAAGACGCTAAAACCTTAACCATACGCGATAACGGCATAGGTATGGACAGAGACGAAATTATTGCCCATTTAGGAACTATTGCCAAATCCGGTACCAAAGAGTTTCTAAAGGTATTATCGGCGCAACAAAGTAAAGAAAGCTTATTGATTGGCCAATTTGGGGTAGGGTTTTATTCCTCTTTCATCGTTGCGGATAAAGTTACCGTACGCAGCCGTAAGGCTGGCCTTGTCGCAGAAACCGGCGTGGAATGGGAATCTACAGGGGAGAGTGATTTCAGCGTAGAAACCATTACTAAGACGACACGCGGTACGGAAGTTATTTTGCACTTAAAAGAAGATGCGGCAGAATTTCTAGACAACTGGCGTATTAAGAGCTTAATTCATAAATATTCTGATCACATTTCTTTTCCTATTTGGATGCAAAAAGAAGCAATGCCGCAATCAGATGAAGAAAAAGATGAAAATATAAGCGATGCGGTCGTTTTTGAAACCGTCAACCGTGCTCAAGCCTTGTGGACTTTGCCAAAGAGTAAAGTGACCGATCAAGAATACATTGAATTCTATAAGCACATTTCGCATGATTTTTCGGATCCACTTGCTTGGGCCCATAACAAAGTTGAGGGTAAACTGGAATACACCAGTTTATTGTATATTCCTAAGAATCCACCTTTCGATTTGTATCAACGCGATGTGGGCAGAGGTTTAAAATTGTATGTGAAACGTGTTTTCATTATGGATGATGCCGAACAATTGCTACCTATGTATTTGCGCTTTGTGAAAGGGGTGATCGATTCCAATGATTTGCCCTTAAACGTATCCCGTGAATTATTGCAAAATAACGAGGTTATCGAATCCTTGCGTGCGGCGACGGCGCGTCGTATTTTAGATTTGTTGGAGAAAATGGCTAAAGAAGAAGCGGATAAATACGCTGAATTTTGGAAAGCCTTTGGGCCAGTGCTAAAAGAAGGTATTGCCGAAGACTTTGCCAATAAGGATAAAATTGCTTCTTTGTTGCGTTTTGAAACGACACGTAGCGATGGTAAGACGGATGTTTCTTTGGCCGATTACATTGCACGCATGAAAGATAAGCAAGATAAAATCTATTATGTGACTGCGGATTCCGCGGCAGCGGCGCGTCACAGTCCGCAATTGGAGATATTCAAGCAGAAAGATATAGAAGTGTTGTTATTGTCTGATCGAGTCGATGAATGGTTAGTGGTGCATCTATCCGAATTTGAAGGTAAAACGCTGCAGTCGATTGCCAAAGGTGCGTTGGACTTAGATACTTTTGCGAATGAAGAGGAAAAGAAAGCGCATGAACAAGTTGCGGCTGAATTAAAACCATTGGCCGAAGCGGTCAAAGAAGCCTTAGGCGATGCGGTGAAAGAGGTGCGTATTAGCCATCGATTAACCGATTCTCCTGCTTGTGTGGTTGCAGATGAAAATGATTTGGGTGGCCATGTGCAGCGTTTATTAAAAGCGGCGGGACAAGCCATGCCAGAGAGCAAACCTATTTTGGAATTGAATCCAAATCACCCTATAGTCAAGCAATTGGATCAGAATAAAGGTACGGCACAATTCAAACAATGGAGTCAAGTGTTATTGTCACAAGCTATTTTGGCCGACGGTGCACCTCTGGCGGATCCCGCTACCTTTGTGAGCCAATTGAATGAGCTGTGGAAAGATTTGCTAGGGCGTTAGAACGCGCGGGCATTTGTAGGGGCGGCTCGTGAGCCGCCCATCTGAAATGGCGCAAATATTTATTATTCGGAATTTATTTCTCAGCCGATGATTTGTCACGAGTTATTTTATTATTTAGAGGTTGGTTTAAGATGGGCGGCTCACGAGCCACCCCTACATCTTAAAAAGCATTTCGTTGGCACTAATTCTGAACCACAAATCCACTAGGTGGAGTTAGATAGCATCGTTTTAGGCTTCTTGCTACTCGGCAAGCTTGCACACCACGATCCTGAATCTTGGTTCCGATATATTTTAGTATCGGTTCAGAAATGTGATGCCACTCAAAATGCTCACTTATAGTATAGACAATATTTGTAGCCATTACAAGATAAAAGTTTCTCCTACAAAATCAATGGTCAATTCGTAGGGGCAGGCCCGCGTGCCTGCCTTAGAGGGGCAACCTCAGGGGGTTGCTCCTACGATAGATCATCGTTTTGCCGATAGTTTAGGATTTAACCGAATGTCATTGCCTAGCAACTAATTCTTCTTATTAAACCGCGTCTTAGGAAACTCAAGGGTAATACAAAACCCTGTATCTGTCTCGGGGTGCGTACTTTCCAGGGTAATGGTTGCTTGGTGCAAATCGGCAATTTGTTGTACTATAGCCAAACCCAAGCCTGTACCATGCGCTTTGTTGCCTAATACACGGTAAAAGCGCTCGAATATGCGCTTGCGATAGGCGAGCGGTACGCCTGGCCCGTTGTCCGCAACTTGTAATACAATCGCTTGTTTCCTTTCTTCTAAACGCACCCATATATGAGAACTCGGCGGACTGTAACGAATAGCATTGTCAAGTAAGTTGCGAATTAATATAGATATGCTTGTCATTTGTCCTTGTAATGCTAAAGGATACTCTGGTGAGATTAATTCTATTTCAATCTTCTTTTCTATGGCCTTAGGAACTATATCTGTTATTTCGTCGACCGTTAACCTATGCATATCAAAGGTGCTGATGTCAGTTAATGTATAGGCTTCTTCAGGCACGATACGGCTCAATGTTAATAATTGTTGTACAATATGCGTACTGCGATCCGCAATACTGATCAATTTATCTAATGCGGCCTTACGTTCTTGTGGATCTTTTAATTTTAATGCCAACTGAGCTTGTGACTTCAAAGCGGCTAATGGCGTACGCAATTCATGCGCAGCATCGGCGGCGAAACGTTTTTCTCGTTCAAAAGCACTTTGTAAACGCGCTAAGAGTTTATTCAGCTCATCGACCAAGGCGCTGATTTCAAGGGGCACCGCGCTGGGATCGACTATGGATAAATTGGAGCGGTGGCGATTAGAAACTTCATAGGCGATTTTATTCAAGGGCGATAACCCTTTGCCAATGGTAAACCAAATCATGAAACCTAATAATGGATAGATTAATAACATGATAAGAATATCATCTCTAGCAATGTTGTGTGCTAGTTTTACCCGCGAATCGAAACGCTCGGCAACGATAATCTTTAAGCGACTATCGGCATCCGTGATTGAAAGAGAACGCCAAGTCCTGCCTTGTATTTTAATATTAGCAAAGCCATCTTGGCCACTGGATAAGGAAATTAACGGTGCATTGACGGAATGTATCAATAAATTTCCTTGTGAATCCCATACTTGAAATTGAAATTTATCTTCTAAACTTACATTTTGGTTTTTGCCGGTGCGATACATTTGATGTATTATAGTTGGGATATCATTCAATTGGTTTTGAATTTTCACTAGATCGCGCTTGGTAAAATCTTTGCCGATTAAGGCTTGAAAGATTAGCCCAGATTGCCCTAAAAGCGAATCTAGGTGGCGCTCAATGTCTCGTTGATCTAAGATATAGTTACCAATCACCGTTAAAGTGGTGGCTATTGTAATCCAAATGAGAAGATTAAGAACTAAAAATTTTCGAATGGAATAAGTCATGACTCATCTTTTTCAATCATATAACCCACGCCGCGTATAGTGCGGATCATTTCATTGCCAAATTTCTTGCGCAGATTGTGTATATGCACTTCTAGTGCATTAGAATCTACATCTTCATCCCAGCTGTAAATGCTTTGTGTTAATTGTTCGCGCGACAAAGCCTTGCCAGGGTTTTCTAATAATTTTTGCAATAATGCGAACTCGCGACGCGGTAGGCTAAAGGATTGATTTTCAAATTCAACCGCATGAGCAGCCGGATCCAATTTGACGCCTTTATAGAGGATAATAGGATTGGCACGTCCGGAGTCGCGGCGGCGCATAGCGCGTATACGTGCCGATAATTCATCTAAATCGAAGGGTTTGACCATATAGTCGTCGGCACCCATGTCTAATCCTTTCACCCGCTCTTCTATGGCTTCGTGAGCGGTGAGGATTAAGATAGGGATAGAATTGCCCTGATTCCGTACGGTGCGCAACACTTCTAGGCCTGGAATTTTAGGCAATCCTAAATCCAATATGGCAATGTCAAAATTTTCCGTCGATAAGGCACTGATTGCCGCTTGGCCATCTTTTACCCAATCGACTGTATTGCCTTCTCGGGACAAAGCAGTGCGAATGATCTCCCCTAGGTCTTCATCATCTTCTATGAGTAATGCGCGCATGATACATATCTCCACAGCTTTAAAATAGTAGGATATATCATAGCCTGAAATCTAGGAAAGAGCAATTTTATGGCAGATTAATTTGTTCTACGTAATAAATGCAAAGGCTTAAAATAAGCCAATACATCCGGATTGTGGATAAAGGATAAATTATAGGGGTGTTCGGCATAATGGCGGCGAAAGTGGTGGCTGGCAGGAAAACTATCGATGACTTGTGCTAAACGACCCCACAGCAGCAATTCGGTTTTGGGCGCGCGCTCGGCAATTAAGGCCAATAATTTAGCCATAAAGGGTTGCCAGGCTTTGCTGTCTATTTGTACCGGTTTGTGGGACAATACGAGCGAAGCATTGAGCAATAAAAAACCACGTTGCTTTAAAGCCGCGAATAACTCAGGCAAGGTTTGTATAAATTTGGATTTATCCAGTGCCGCAATCGCTGCTTGCGAGACATTATCGGCAGCCAATGCCCCTTCGGCCAGTAATAGCAGCTTAATAATGTTGCGCAATGAAGTGGCTCGATTGACGGCTTTAGAAAGCCCAGATTCACTCCATAAGTTGCCTACACTGGCATCGTAAAAAGCATAGCCATTGGCGGAAATGGCGCGCGGGTAGGGCGATTCGCCAAATAAAATGACCTTTAATTGCGTTAAGGGCAAGGAAAATGCATTGAATATGGCATTAGGGCCCGGCAGCCAATTTGGATCTTTAAGTAGGCTTAGCTTATAATCAGAAGAGACTGCTTCCAAGGCGCTTTGTACTAAAGGAAGCCAGCTGGGGTCTATTACTGAAGTATTAAATGTCATTTTTTGTACTCTTACCTGAGGAGCGAGTTATGGATCACGCATTGCTTGAGATTTTAGTGTGTCCAATTTGTAAAGGCAAATTAGTTTACCATAAAACCGCTAAAGAGTTGCTGTGCAAAGCCGATAGATTGGCTTATCCCATACGCGATGATATTCCTGTCATGTTGAGCGAGGAAGCGCGTAAGTTGAGTCTGGAAGAGTATGATAGACTAAAATGAGGTAATGGCAGTTGCCGCGCTGTCACTCGTAGGGGCAGGTGGCCCCCATGCCTGCCTTATGCCCTAGATGGGCAACCACGGGAGATTGCGCCTACGCACTGAGTTCCCCACGTAAACTATGAACATACTGTTGTCGGATCCACTCTGCGTTATCCGAAACGCTGCATAAGAATTGTAATTTTACTGTGGCGGCTTCGGGCGTCATATCGAGTGCCGATATAACCCCTATTTCTTGCAACGCTTGGCCCGTGGCATAATTGGACATATTCACCTGGCCTTTCAAACATTGTGAGCAATTCACGACGATAACGCCGCGCGCAATCTCTTTTTCCAATAATGAAAATAAATTTTTATCTACGGTAGGTACATTGCCACTGCCATAGGTGTGCAATAACAAAGCCCGCAAAGGATTATGGAACAGTGATTCTAAGCTATTTAATGTGACTCCAGGGGAAAACCAGAAATGCGCCAAGGAGACGGATTTATATTTGTGCAAGTCTAGTGTTCTCGTATCGGGGGCGCAAAAGAGTTCGGGGTGCGCTACTAACGCGCTGCCCACTTCGGCTAAAGGGGGATAATTCGGAGATAGAAAAGCATTGTAGCCTATGGCATCGATCTTATGGGCACGATTGCCGCGCAATAGATAGTGATTAAATAAAATGGCGACTTCAGGAAAACAGTAACGACTCGCGAGCAGCAACGCTGAAATTAAATTTTCTCTGGCATCGGAGTGTGCCTCGGTCAAAGCCACTTGCGCCCCAGTGAGGATCACGGGTTTATTCAAGCCACTCATCATGAAAGACAGCGCGCAGGCGGTGTAAGCCATGGTATCGGTGCCGTGTAAGATGATAAAACCATCGTATTGCGCATACGCTTTAATAATATCTTTGGCCAAAACATTCCAGTGGTGTAGTGTCATATTGGAGGAATCGATCAACGGCGTGTATTCGATGATATCGTAATTGGGCATATCCTCATGGCTAAAAGCACGGTCTTCGGTCATTAATTTGGATAAAAGGCCAGCGGTGGGTTGATAGCCCTGGGCGGTTTTAGCCATGCCTATAGTGCCGCCTGTGTATAAAATTAATATACTTTTTTTCATAGAAACCTCAGTAAGGCTTTTGTTGTTACTTACATTATATGTCATAATAAGGAAATGCCCGCTATTGTGGAGGTAAAATGAGTCTTTTCAGTATATTAGCCGCGATGCTCACCTTTGCTGTTGCAGTGGCTTATATCAATTACCGCACTATTCGCTTACCTGCGGTCATTGCCATCATGGCCGCCTCATTGGCTTTATCCTTAATGCTCATTATCGCTGGAAAACTAGGCTTAGTGCAGTCTAAAAATGCCTTGTCGCTGGCTTTAGTTAAAGTTGATTTTCATGCAGTGTTAATGGATGGCATGTTAAGCTTTTTATTGTTTGCTGGTGCTTTGAATATTGATATCAGCCATTTGCAAGCGCGCAAATGGGAAATCGGTTTGTTGGCGTCCCTAGGGACGGTGTTGTCTACAATACTGGTGGCTATCTTAGTGTATTACCTAGTGCCTTTATTGGGTTTTCACTTGGCGTTTATTTATTGTTTGCTGTTCGGGGCCTTGATTTCACCTACCGATCCCATCGCCGTATTAGCCTTATTTAAATCGCTCAATGCCCCTCGGCAAACCAGCATTTTTCTGGAAGGAGAATCTTTATTTAACGATGGTGTTGCTATCGTTATATTTTTATCGTTGTATCAATTGGCCTTTGGGGGCAAAGAGCTGAGCTTTGCTAGTGTAAGTACTTTATTCTTACAACAAGCCGTAGGTGGCATCGCATATGGCGCCGGATTAGGTTTTTTAGCCTATTTTTTATTAAAACCCATAGACGATCACAAGATTGAAATTTTAGTCACCTTAGCGATAGTCAGTGGCGGGTATGCAATGGCCGAGTGGCTGCATATTTCTGGTCCCTTGGCGATGGTGGTGGCGGGTCTTTTTATCGGCAATCAAGGCCGTTATTTTTACATGTCAAAGAATACGCGCGAGAGCTTAGACACTTTTTGGGAAGTGATAGACGAAGTTTTAAATGCAGTATTGTTTCTATTGATAGGTTTAGAGTTATTGGTATTAGACGTGAAATTAGCAGGGTTGTTGCTGGCGCTCGCGGTTATTCCACTCGTGTTAATCGTGCGTTGGTTGTGTGTGGCCATACCGATGGCCTTTTTTAAAAGGCGACAAGTCTATTCTCCTTATATGATTTATATTTTAACGTGGGGAGGACTACGCGGAGGTTTGGCGGTGGCGCTGGCTTTGGCCTTACCGGCTATGGCCGAGCGGGATGTAATTCTCACTATGACCTATGCAGTGGTGGTTTTTTCTATCCTTGTTCAAGGCTTGACAATGAAGCCATTATTGCGTAAAAGCTTAGCAAAGAAGCAAACTCAGGAAGAAAAGGAACAAGTATGATTAAAATTAAGACAAACTATGGTGATATGGAACTACGCCTACACGAAGAGAAAACCCCAGTCACCGTGGCTAACTTTTTAGCGTACGTTAAAGAGGGTTTTTACGATGGCACACTTTTTCACAGGGTCATCCCGCGCTTTATGATTCAAGGTGGCGGTTTCGACGAAGCATTTCAGCAAAAAAAGACACGGGCCGCTATTGAAAATGAAGCAAATAAAGGCGCAAAAAATACACGCGGTACCATTGCTATGGCGCGTACAGGCGATCCCCATTCGGCGACGGCACAATTCTTCATTAATGCAGCGGACAATGCTTTTTTAGACTTTAAAGAGCCTAGCCGCGATGGCTGGGGGTATTGTGTTTTTGGTGAAGTGGTGGCGGGTATAGACGTTCTCGATAAAATTCAAGAAGTTGCCACGCATTCTCGCGCTGGCCATCAAGACGTACCGCAACGCAATGTGGTTATTGAAACAATTGAAGTACTAGATGATGCCGTCTAAACAAGCTGTGAAACCCTTAGTCGCTGTGGTGATGGGCTCCAGATCGGATTGGTCTTGTTTGCAGCCTGCCAGCGAAAAATTAGAAGCCTTATCTATTGCCCATGAAGTCACTATAGTCTCTGCGCACCGTACCCCAGATCGTTTGTTCGAATACGCTACGACTGCCAGCGAGCGTGGTATAAAGGTCATCATTGCAGGCGCTGGCGGAGCGGCGCATTTACCCGGTATGTTGGCGGCAAAAACCATCGTGCCTGTGTTAGGGGTGCCTATAGAGGCGACTCCTCTGCAAGGATTGGATGCCTTATTTTCTATAGTGCAAATGCCAAGCGGCGTGCCTGTGGCCACTTTTGCTGTAGGTCAACCCGGTGCTATTAATGCTGCCTTATTTGCAGCAGAAATACTGGCATTAAACGATGTGGCTATACACAAAGCATTAACGCACTATAGGATACAACAAACGGAAAAAGTATTAGCGCATTTAGATCCTAGAGACAAGGCCACATGACTAAAACCATCGGCATTTTAGGTGCAGGCCAATTGGCACGGATGCTGGCCCTAGCGGCGCATGAATTGGGAGTGAAAACGATTTGCTATGATGCAAACGACACCCGCTCAGCGGCCGCGGTAACGCAAACGGTAGAAGCCAGTTTTGAAGATAAAGAACAATTACTGACTTGGGCCAATCACTGCGATGTCATCACCTATGAAACCGAAAGTATTCCCTTAGCAGCAACTGAATTCTTAGCAAGCCAGAATATAGAAGTGTATCCATCACGTCGCGCCTTGGCGATGATGCAAAATCGCAACTTAGAAAAAACATTTTGTCGTCAATTGGGGATACAGACGGCTGAGTTTGCGCTGGTTAAGAATGAAGAAGAATTACGCAGAGCAGTATCGTTATTGGGTTATCCTTGTGTGTTGAAAACAACGACCCAAGGATATGATGGTAAAGGACAATATCGTTTAGAAAATGAAAATGATGTAAACAATTTAATTTTGTCGTGGGAGAATCACTTAGGCGCAGGCCCCGGTGCCTGCCCTAATGAATATATATTAGAACAATGGTTAACACATGAAGGGGAATGTTCGCTATTGAGCGTGCGAGATCACGATGGTGATATTCGACATTATCCGTTAACTTACAACCAACATCAACACGGTATGTTGGCTTATTCCAGAGCGCCTTACCCCGATCACTCATTACAGAAAAAAGCAAAAGAAATAGCCACGCGTATTTTAGAGCATTTTACTTATGTAGGAGTGCTGGCGATTGAGTTTTTTATAGTAGGGAATGATTTACTTATCAACGAAATGGCGCCACGCGTGCACAATTCATTTCATTGGACTATAGAAGGGGCAGCCACGAGCCAATTTGCCAATCATATACGGGCATTATTGCATTGGCCTCTAGGCGCAACTGAAGCCATTGCAACGAGTCATTTATTTAATTGCATAGGGCAACTGCCTGTGTGCGAACGTATTTTATCGCATCCCGGGGCTTATTATCATGATTATGGTAAAATAGCACGCCCTGGGCGAAAATTAGGACATGTTACCTGGTGCGATTTTAATGATCCAGGCGACACCGAGATAGCCACAGCCCTGTGGGCTGAAATTAATAATATTTACAATTAGGAAATAATCATGAGTTTTAATGCGAGTAATTCTTTTATAGTGCGTCTTAAGTTAAAGCACGACACCGCTTTATTGTCAGAAGTTATGGCAGTGATTGCCAACTGCGGTGCCTCTTTAGGTGCTATGGACATCATTCGGTTTGAAGATGGTAAAAGTGTGCGTGACTTAACCCTGTACGCACAAGATGCGACTCATATGGAAACGATAGTTGCGGCCTTAAATGCGACCCCAGAAGTGCATGTGGTTCATTATTCAGATCGTACTTTCTTGATGCATCTAGGGGGTAAAATAGGGATTAAGAGTAAAGTGCCCATTAAAACCCGCGATGATTTATCGATGGCGTATACACCCGGAGTTGCTCGAGTCTGCATGGCAATTCATGCCGACCCGAAATCTGCCTATAATTTAACGATCAAACGCAATATGGTGGCCGTTATTACCGATGGCACAGCGGTATTGGGCTTAGGTGATATAGGCCCCTTGGGCGCTTTGCCGGTAATGGAAGGTAAGGCAATGTTGTTTAAGGATTTTGCGAATGTAGATGCTTTCCCTATTTGCTTAGATACCAAAGATGTAGAAGAAATTATTGCGACCGTGAAGCGCATTGCGCCGGTATTTGGCGGCATTAATTTAGAAGATATTTCTTCGCCGCGTTGTTTTGAAATAGAAACGCGTTTAAAGAAAGAATTGGATATTCCCGTATTTCACGACGATCAACACGGTACTGCTATTGTCTTTACCGCAGGCCTTATTAATGCCTTAAAAATTGTTAAAAAACCTATTGCCGATTTGAAAGTGGTGGTGAGTGGCGTGGGCGCGGCAGGGGTTGCATGCACCAAAATGTTGTTGAATTTAGGGGTAAAAAATATTATTGGTTGCGATCGTAAGGGCGCAATTTCTAAATCCCGCCGCGATTTAGATGCGGTTAAGCAAAACTTTTTAGAAATGACCAACCCACACGATGAAAGTGGTTCCATTTCCGAAGTCCTGCGTGGCGCTGATGTGTTTGTGGGCTTGTCTGCACCGAACTTATTGAGCGTCGACGATGTACGCGCTATGGCTAAAGATCCCATTGTATTTGCCATGGCGAATCCTACCCCTGAAATCATGCCTGAGGTTGCACGGGATTATGTGGCCATTATGGCAACCGGTCGTAGCGATTATCCTAATCAAATTAACAATGTTTTGGCTTTCCCAGGCATATTCCGCGGTGCTTTAGACGTGCGCGCACACGACATCAACGAAGAAATGAAGTTGGCTGCGGCCCATGCTATTGCTGACGTGATTGAGCCTGAAAACTTAAACGCCGATTACATTATTCCGAGCGTGTTTGATACGCGTGTTGTTACCGCCGTTGCCGAAGCCGTTAAAAAAGCGGCAATAGAAACCGGTGTGGCCGAAAAGCAGGCGAACTGACAGAAGGTTACTATCGATAATAAAATCGTAGGGGCAGGCTCCCCGGCCTGCCCGATCTAAACAAAAACAACTCATTTCTAGTATTTTAAAAAGCTTTTAGCCCAGCCTATTAAAGTACACCACCCCGGTTACAAATACTATCTTGAGTAAAATCAAGCAGTTACCCCTTTTTATAAAATATAAGCAAAAAAGCATACAAAAATGTTCATTTTAATATTGCCTTAATGTTCGTTAGTTATAATGCCTCTTCGAGAGATGATGCTGAAATCATCCCCACTGTAAAATAGTGAAAATAAAAAAGATAGCGAAGGTAAAATTATGAACACAAACTCAGACATGCAGGTATTAATTGCAGCTCAAAAAATACATTTATTAATAGATGTAACCACGAAATTATTAGGGGAAAATTATCGTTTAAATTTAGAGGCAACGTTTGCAGGTTTGTTATATGAAGGTTTACCGGACTCCCGTGAACCTGGAAATTTAGAACAGCTCAAAAAGGCATATGAAGAAATAAAAGAAAAAGAATATAAATTTATAGAGTTTATTGAAGATATGCTGTCGGTGCTAAAAGATAAAAAATTTTCAAAAATTTTAGCTGAAGAGAATACGTTTGTTAAGTCATTCATCAATAAATTGGAACAGGTCCGAGAGCAGCATCTCTCATTAAGTATTTCTTTAAGTAAAATCTCTAGTAATTTAGATTTTTCTAGGGAAAGCACCGCAATGATCAATAATATAAAAAAAGCATATGAATGTTATTTTAATGTTGAAGATCACAGTAAGTTAGCCATTATGTTTCCCAAGCTCGATATTTTAATGAATGATCCGAAATATAGGCTTCGTATTGATGACTATGCGCGAACCAAAATAGAGAAAGAAAATAAAGAAAGAAGAATATATACCTTTTTATTTTCATCTGTTCCGCATAAAGGCCCTGGCAACGGTCAGATCTATGTGCAAGATGATAGAAATGGGAAAGGTAAAATTGTCGTTACACTGTGTAACATAAAGAGAGAAACAGTTTCTTTTAGCATGGAGGGTTCTAAAGACAATGTAAAAGAAAATGAAGAAGCATTTAGAGGCATAATTGTAAGTGAAGCGGTGAAGCAAGTGCAAGCAAGAAAGGAAGATACCTTGACTGTAAATTCTGACAGAGTGATTGCACGTTTACTGGATAACCCCAAAAAAATGACCAGCCAATTCTCAACTCAGTATGTCTTAAGAAGAGGCATGCTAATGGATGCTTTTTACAAACAGGTTGAAAAAACAAACGAAAATCGAGACCAATTAGAGCCTACTGTTCTTGCCGTGAATAAAACAAAAACGGTGAGTAATAGAGCTGCTTCAGGTGACATAAAAAAACTAGCGGAGTATGAAATAGAAAAAAATAAAATAGTCAGCCAAATTCAATCTGAAGTAAAAGATTATACAATAAAAAGCATTATTTTTAGCATATTTACACAAATTAGATCAGCTGCTAACTTGGATACGTTACCCCCAGATAGTGAGGATAGGAAATCTATTGCTCTTGAGAAAATAATACACGATACGAAAGTAAATATAAAAAATAGTCTTTCTAAACTAGTAGTGCATTTTCAAGATAAGGAAGTTGGGGAGGCGTATTTAGCTCCTATAAAAGAGTTTATAAATAGAATGGATGATTATAATTTTGAGCAATTCATTGAAGGTATGATTAATATCGTAAATATAGTTATAGAAGCTCAAGCTTCCTTTGCTTTTGAAAAAGAGCTGTCCACATCGCCAGAAGTAGCGGATTCTATAGTGGACGTAAATTCTGCAGCAAGAAATGGTACGTCACCCATCCCATCTAGACCTGTATCTGCACTTGTTTTTAGAAGAGACGGGCAGCGGAATAATTCTTCAGAAGAAGAATCATTTTCTTCAATTCGACCTGCATCTGCAGTGGCATTTAGTAAAGGAACCATGTTATATCAAAATTTATCAGAAAAAGAATCTTCCTCTCCAGCGAGATCTGAATCTTCCCTGTCCCCTGCTCAGCTTTCGAGCCATAGTTCCCCGGTAGAAGTTACCCCTAAGCATTCACCGGTTGCGACAAGGCCTTTAGGTTTTTTTAAAAAACAGCCTATTATCCAAAACGGGGTGCCTTCAAAATGTGATTCATCTAAAGTGCAAGAAGAGTTTAGCACTATTTTTATTGAGAAAAACGTAAATGATGCAGCAGAAGAATTGCGTCAAAGAATTAAAAAACAGGGTACAATAGGAGCTGGAGAAATTGAAAGCATGAAGAATTTATCCAAAACGGGTAATTCTTTTGGACTGTTTCTATTAGCACAAGCGGTTTATCGAGGTGATGCGATTCCTAAAGATTCAGTAGCGGCCTATTATCTGGCAAAATTAGCTATGGCAAGAACGGAAAATCTGGATAGCGCAAATACAATTGTAAGGTTTATAAATAAAGTAGGTGAGCCCGATAGAACTGCTCAGTGTAAAACGAACCTAAAAATAACTATAGGGGAAAAAAGCTATAGCCCGAAAGAACTTTATGATGCTTATGTCGCAGCAGAAAAGCTACAGCCACAAGGATCAATGTCTCCCAGCCTCAATCCTTCTTCTTAGGTAAAGTATAATGCGGCGGAAAGGTAAAATCTTTATCCATACGCCAAAATAGATAGGTTTATTTGGCCCTGAAATGACAATGTGGGCATATTTTTAAAGCTCTTTGGTTATTGGCGGCCACGACCGTATGAAATTGTGTTTGACCGTCTGCAGAGTCAGGGGAATCATGCTCAGTCATTGGGTTTGGGTTAAAGTATTGGCTAAGCAATAGTTTAAGAAAAATCGTAAGTTCTATTTAAGTACAATTCTCTGCTGAAATACTGTTAACTCTTACAAGTTGCAATTATTATCTTAATGCAAAATCAACTGCTTACTTATCTTTATACACCATAAATAAAACACGATTCTAGAAGTATTCTATTTAATATTGTCTTAATGTTGTTTGGCTATAATGCTTTTTTAAGAGGCGATTGTGAAAATATTCACGATATAAGAAGTATCTAAATATGAAAGAGTGGGGGCAAGCATGAATATAGCGAATGAAGTGCGCGCGTTGATTGAGGCAACCAAAAAATGTTTAGGCGATCGTCCTTGCGATTTTCGTCTGGTATCTCATCAAGAAAACCAGACTTTAACGCAAGAAGAAGAGCAGAATGCGCAGAAGAATAATACACCCATTTTAATCAAAAAGCACGATGGCTCATTTAGTATTTATGGCAAGAAACCCCGCGCTGTTTGGAAGGAAAAGCCTCTAAAGAATTTAACGGAGGAGGAACGAAAAGCACTTATAGACGTAGACTTTTCGCAAAGTACACTTAAGTTCGAGAAAGATTTATTGCACAATAAATCGCTTATTTCAGCTTTACAAAAAGGGCATCCTGCTACTATTTATGAGCACAGCCTCACGAATACTTTCCAAAATCTGCTATATGAGGGTATTCCAGAATTAAAAGAGAAGCCTTTTTATTATCCTATTTATGAAATATGTGCTACAGAGCAAGACGTTCCTGTAGAAAAAAAGCCCGGATATATCTATTTATATATAAAAGATGAGCAGCTTCATTACCAAACCCAATGGATTGTGGATCCAGGACCGATAGAGCAACCCCCGATTTTTAAAGGAACCATCCATTTAGAGGCAAGATTGCTTCAAGAGGTACAGTTTGTTGATAGCTCTGTTAAAGCAGGCGATCCGATTAGAACGCTGTGGTATCTGGCTGCTAAAGATAATTGTATTTATGCTTGCATAAGTGATAATAAACAACTAGAAGTAGGCGCTATTAGTATAACGCCCAAATGCAATCTTTTTTTATGTGATACCTTAGAAGGATCCGCCTCTCCACAACTAATGGCAACGGCTCAACAACAACAAACCCCTATTTTAATCAGAAGAGCGAATAAGTTTAGCATTTATGGAGGCGTCGAGGGCGTTTGGCAGGAAAGAACGCTTGAAAATTTGAGCGCAGAAGAACAGACGTTTCTTAGCCATGTCAGTTTTGAAAAGCCTATATTGCACGATAATGAAATAGAAGATAATTTAACAGATATCTTAAGAAAAGGGCATTCGAAGGCAGGAAATACCCGTCATTCTGTAGAGGAAAAATTATTAATTGAAGTAAAAAAACACTGCGCAAGTAAGGAAGAAAATCTTAAAAAATTAAAGCAAAAAATAGACAGAGATATTTGCGATGCAAGCCATATGCAGCCATTCTATGAGAATCCTAGTAATATTTCTAATTGGCATAAAGAAATCTTAGCAATAGAAACGGGCTTTTTGAATTCCGCAGAAGAGCTATTAAGAATTTTAAACCAAGAATCTTTTAGGAGAATTTTTGTGGGTGACGTAATAGCAGAGCAATTAATTGATAGGCTAAAAGAAAATTTCGCAAAAATAGCCTTGAATCAGAGAAGAATAGCGGATTGTTTAAGAGAGTTTAAAGATCCTCGCCAAATAATTGCTCATTTAAAAGAAGCCTATGGCGGGGCATTTGATGCCGTCCTTTATTCTGAGATGACCATTTTGCTTGCTAAATTTGATTTGCTTTTAAAAGAGAGTTACAGTGCGCAAATAGCAAAATTTCTCGAGGGAGACAAAGATGTAAATTCTCCTCAAAAATTGGTTCACTTTCTCGCCAGAAAGAATTTAACTGTGCGATTTGGTACACAGTATATTTTGAGAAGATCTACACTATTCACGAATTTTTCGGAATTTTTTCGAAAAGGGCACCTACAATTCCTTGAATTAGCATCTGTATTCAATGCGGTTAATAAATCGGCTGTTGCCGCCAATAGAGCTCAAGACGGTGGTTTTGAAGAGCGTGTAAAAAATGGCGAAGAAGACCCAAATCACAGTGGTTTTACAGATCTTATCCGTATGGTTAATAAGGAACAAGATCCGTATAAGAAAATGAACCTTGACCTAATACAGCCTCTTGTGGCTTTTCTAGTCTTAGATACCCAAAATGTGAGTGAAAAAGGCAGAGAGAAAAATGATACTGCTATTTTTTATCTGCAAAGAAGAATACTTATAGAGCAGCTTCAAAAGTTCAAAAATAAATGGACGTTATCTGAAGAAGCAAGCTCTGTAGCCGATAATGCTCTCGCGATGGTATATAGCAGTGGTTATACGCTTTTACAACTAGAGTTAAAGGCCAATGAACTAACGTATATAGTTTGCCTAAAAGGGGATCCGGTAACGGAAATTAGAGGATCTATAGACATCAAAGAGATACAGGGATTGAACGTCCCTGACAAATTGGATTTAAAGGATACAAGCTTGACTGCAAACATTCTCTGGGTTATAGCCAGAAAAGGCCATCTTCCGCCGCCACTTGCTGAGGATAGCGTTCTATTATTAAGGGCAGTTATACAGGTTATTGATGTTTTATCGCCGGAAAAATGTCGTCCCCCAGAAAATAAGGAGGCAGCAAGAAGGGGACGATTACAGCCCAGTCTAGAAAAACGGCCAAAGAGTAGTAGCACCGATTCACCCGAGCCAATCCAAAACGTGAGACGTCGCTCGCTCTCTACTTTATATTCTAAAGCGGATTTATTTTCAGGTGCTTCTTCTTCATCCCGATCTTCTTCAGAAATAGATGAAGTTCAATTAGTTCCTTCTCCAGCGTCAGAAGAGTGGAATTTGCCTGTTTCTCCTTCCGAGATAGAGCGCAACTTGTCCACGTCCCCTTTAAAGGTAGATTATCCATCTGCCTCGCCGGTAGAATTTTTTGGTAATTCATTTATTACTCCTCAAGGAAGAGCGCACAGGTCATCTTCCTCGTCTCTGTTAAAATTGGGAGATAGTTTGCCCTCTTCGCCTACTTTAGAAACCAATTCGCACTCATCTTCTGAAAATAAGGAAGAGATAACGCATTTGCGTGCTCACCTTTTTGACGAAAATCTTTGGCGAAAATCTATCAATCTAGAAAATATGAAAAAATTATGTGATTACAATGATTTTAATGGTTTCTTTACCTTAGCCAAAGCTGCTAAGGAGGGGAAGTATGGCATTCCAGAAGATATGGCGGCTGCTTTTTATTTAATGTGCTTAGCAGAAAGTAATATAGGGACTGTAAACAACCAAAATAAAGCTAGAGCTAACATCGAGGTATTGAGAAGCCAAATTAGATTTCCGTCATCTGAGGCAGAGTGTGATGCTTTTTTCACAAAAAAATTTGGATTTGATCCTAAAGAAAGGTATTTAACCTTACAAACTGCCCGTCTTCAAAGAAGGTTTCAGGGGCCGGCTTAAAAAGAATAAACAGTGTTATGGTATTGATTCAATGCTTCCTCTTAGGCAAGGTATAATGCGGGGGAAAGGTAAAATGTTTATCCATCCGCCAAAACTGGTAGGCTTGTTCGACGGTAAAATGGCAGCGCTGGTAGAGTTTTAAAGCTCTTTGGTTATCGGCGGCCACTACCATGTGGAATTGGGTTTGACCATCGGCAATTAAAGTATTTAAAACCAGTTTAAGCAGTTGCACACCAAAGCCAAAGTTTTGTTTTTCTGGCACAATGCCGATGTCATGTAAGCAAGCGGAGCCGCTACCGTCGATACGCACGTGTGCAGCGCCTATGGCTTTGCCATGATGCAAGGCCAGAAAACAGCGTCTATTGGGCATAGTGATGGTTTTAGCAAAGCGCTCCGTCATTAATTCGAGATCCGAATCGAAGCAACGTACATGAACTTCGGCCAAACGCGTACCATCTTCTTTGTCTTGCACAAGCACTAGTTCTATGGGATCGCTGGTGTAAATCTCTTCTGATCCTATGTTATCGCGCGTTAAAATGTATTCTGTATGCGTTTTTTTGGCACCTAAACGAGAGAAGGTGTTCATCAAGGTAGTATCTTGTTCGCCTGTGGATAGTATTAAAGCATCATAATACATAATTTGGAGATGATC